>NZ_JAKKRN010000025.1:0-66908 GCF_025654245.1 Shewanella sp. SM29 | reverse complement strand
GGAAATCTGTCATTCCAAGGCGCCGCTATAAGAATACACCTCAAGAAAGAGTCGATTGGTGCTTATATCGGTATCGACATTTAGTGGAGAATGCTTTTGGAAGAATTAAGCACTATCGAGCAATATCAACAAGATATGACAAGCTAGCAAGAAATTACGCCAGTATGGTGTCACTGGCGTTTATGTTAATGTGGCTGCCGATGTATTGCTGAACAACATTTGTACAGCAAAGATCAACAGACCCTAGTTCAATCGAAGCAAAACTGCGCTCAAGCGAGTAAGGTCTGCGCGCGTTTAAGGCTATGAATTTCGGCGGGATCTTGGGTTACCTCAAGCACATTTTCAATCTGTAATACCAGTGAACGCCACAGAGGCTCGATAATATCCGCCTCTTTTTTATTGGCATTTTGCCGTGCCAGTTTAAGTAAAGCCGCAGATCCAACGACATCAATTCGTCCTAAGATACCGTCGGCCAGTGCCATACTCAGCTCAATCATCGCAGGCACACTGTGGCTATATTTTATCACTTGGCGCAAATAATCCTCAGCTTGAGTCAAATCACTGCCAAAGGCATTGTCATCATTGAGCATATGTTGCGCCCGCGTGAGCATAGCATCGAGTTGTCCTTGCTCGGCAGCTTCGGCCATCCAATGCTCACTGGCAATCATATCTCGAGTACAACCATCTCCATTGGCAAGCATTAATGCTAAATGATACTGGGCATGGGGATAACCTGCTTGCGCGGCTTTGCTTATAAAATGATAGGCTTGAGTTAAGTTCTTTTGCTGGTAATGCAACACTCCTAAATTCGCCATCGCTTCAGTTTGCTCGCCATCTGCCGCACCTTGTAAATATTGCTGTGCTAACTTGCTGTCGGGTTGAAACGACTCACTGCCTACAAGATAAAAATATCCCAACAACGCCATCGCATTGACCACACCTGCTGCTGCTGCAGTGGCAATGATCTGTTCACCTTTAGCCACTTCTGGCGCGCCTTGATAACCGTGGATCAGTGCTACGCCATGCTCATGTAAGGCTTCCATGTGCTTAGGTGCCGCAAGGGAAAACCAATAGGCCGCTCGGGCAAAACTGTCAGCAGCGCTAATGTGAGAAATGGTATTTAGAGGTGAAACTATGGATAAATCTTGGCTTGATATAGCTTCGGCTTCAGCCACAAGTTCTTGCTCTTTGAGCAGTTCTTGTTCTTTCAGTATCAAAGCCTTGGTCTTAAACGATATCCCCACCAAATACTGCGCTTGCGGGTCATCTTCCATCACCGCGCGGTAGCATAAGTCCCTCACCGTCATTGCGTCAGTCGCTTCATAACAGTAGTCAGGGGCAACTCGACCTTTAACCTTAGGATACAAGTGCTCGACTAAAGTCAGGACATCTTTAATGGATTTTTGCGCTAGCGCGAGTAATTGTTCTTGGGTGAGATGGTATTTCTCAGGATGAGCGCCGCGGTTACCGTCGGCACGCAATCGATGCAGGGCACGAGTGGTCTTCACATCAATCACGCGCCGCTGATTTAGCTGTTCGATCCTATCGTATAAATTCGGACTCGAAAACGCGATTTGCTTATCTTGCCCCAGTAACTCTGTAAGTTTATGGGTAAAACTGCGAATGTGTAGCAGCGACTGTGTCGGTACATCCTGCACATAGCTTTTAGCCTTGAGGTAATCATCACTCAAGGAGACCGAAAAATCGTGGATAAACTCACTATCCTTAATGACTGTTTTCGTCCCCATGAGTGATTCCCTGCAGGCTGAATTGATGTTGCACTATTCGACGCTTGGTTTTTTCGACACCATATATAAGCGGAACAAAGCGACGTTAACGAATAATCCAATAAAAGACATAAAAGTATCCGCTAACATTTGCACAGGTAATCCGCCCATGGACGCTAACCCAGAAAGCTGGCTACCTATGACTGAGAGTGGTAAATATAACATCAATAATGCAATGGTTTTCAGTACGATAGGGCCACTAAAACTAAAACTACCCTTAATCGCTTCTAGCGGTGTTAAGCGCTCAACCACAACCATAAAGTTCACATAGGCTAAACGCGCAAAGAGATAGAAGCTAATTACCAATCCTACCAGCCACACAGGACCGAAGGCGGCAAACAGCATCACTGGTGCTAAAATCGCTAGACCAGAAAACACCCCAGCCAATAATAATGGTGGAACAAAAGGTAAACTCGCCTTCAACACCACTCCCGCTGAAGGACTATGCCCTTGTGAGCGCAGTTCTAAAAACAGAGTCAAAGCGGCAATTAATACCGAAAAAGTAAGTAGTAACAGCATCATGGCGATCATATGCGGCGCGCCAAACTGTGGGTTTTCTAGATCAACTTTACTCATCTCTATACCAAGCCATAACTGGATCCCCACTTGGATCAAGAGTAATGGGATCGTCAGCATAGCGAGTTGCGCCAGATGATTACGGAAGAAGTTATAGGCTTCTGACAAAATTGCGGATAGTGACATGCGACTTTCCAAATAATTGAAATGAATTAACACTTAGAATTGCCGCTAAGGATACCGAAAATCCCTTGGCAATGCACAGTAGAAATCACCAGTGTGAACCGTAAATCACAGAAAACTACTGCAACAAAAGTGACAAACCCGCTAAACTGTCCAGCGAACTCGTGCGCAAACCATCAAAGGACGCTTCCATATGAAACACACTCTGACCTTCTCTATCCTCCTCAGCACTTGTATTTTAGCGGCGCCCGCCAGTGCAGGCTGGTTAGATAACTTGGCAGGAACTCAAGCCAAAACTGAAAAAGCGACCACTACAGCAGCGGCTACTCAGTCGAATGATTTAGTTGGTAGCGTCATGTCACAATTGGGTTTAAACCAAACTCAAGCCGAAGGTGGCTTAGGCAGTTTATTAGGCTTAGCGCAATCAAGCCTAGGAACAACCGACTACTCAAAACTGGCTGCCAGCATTCCTAATGCCGATAGTTTGCTCGCCGCTGCGCCTAAATTGGACTCAAAATCGGGTGTTTCTGGCTTATTATCCAAAGCGGGTGATTTAGGTTCATCACTGCAAGGCAGTGCTATGGTATTAGACGCCTTTGAAAAATTGGGTATTTCTAAAGATCTAGCAATGCCAATGATCAACATAGCTAAGTCTTACTTAGATACCAATGGCACTGAAGGCACCTCAGACTTACTGGTGAAAGGCCTGAACTCGCTACTGTAATTCAGTCTTACCTCACCCTAAGCAATACAAGGTTTAGGGTGAACTTTCACTTCCCAATCGACTCTACTTTATATTCCCTCCAGCATGAGAACCGCCAAATATGATTGCGAAATTAAGACGATTTTTTGAAGCTCATACTCAAGCAGTCTCCCCTGAAGACAAGGCACATCAACTTAAACTGGCCGCAACGAGTATGTTACTTGAAGTCGTGTTTGCCGATGAGACCTTAACGGCAGAGGAAGAAGCCTTATTACCTAAGCTGCTAACCGATACCTTATCAATGTCAGAAGTAGACGCTAAGATACTGATTGATGAAGCTAAAAGCGTACAAGGCAGCGCGACCTCACTCTTTGAATTCACCTCAGCCATTAACGCTGAATTTAGCCTAGCGCAAAAGCAGCAATTGTTGCTCGCAATGTGGCAACTGGCCTACGCCGATGGCCAGCTATCCCAATATGAAGACCAGATCATTCGACGCACCGCCGATTTGTTGCACCTCAAACACAGCGAGTTGATCCAAATGCGTAATCTTGCCATAGCTGCAACCCAACAAACTGGCTAGCCACATCCACTATTCAATCAAAGTGCAAATCAACAAAAGCCCATAAAAAAGCGTGAATGCGAAACACCCGTTCCCCATTCACGCGATTGCTTTCTTAAGACTAAATTGATATCGCTCTTTGGCTAAAAATATTTTTACTGCCGCCCTACTCACCAAAACACTAAGCTAAACAAGCTCCTAAGCTAACGCTTTACCGATTTCATATCCCGAACCGTGTAATTCAGTCAACTTAGTCCTTAGCCCGCCCATCTCCATCTTCAATCCTTTCTTAGTCGCTAATTGAGATAACCAACTGGTTTTTTCATCATCCTCAATCGTATCCCACTCATCTAGAACTTTGTAAGATAAGCATAATAACGCAGCAAGTTTTGAAAATGGGTTTGAATCCTTAGGGTGGTCTTGATACAAAATGCCTTGCACTAACGCTGGTGTAAACTTCCAATTTTTCGCTAGTAATGCGCCAATATCAGGGGAATCATATCCAAGTAACTCGCGCTCAAACTGATGCTTATCTTTACCCTGCGCCACAGCTTCGGCAATTTTCGCCGCATCTTCAGGCGATACTGCCGCAATCAATAGATCGCCAATACGATGTAAGATACCGCAAGTAAAAGCCTCTTCTGGGACTGCGCCACAACGCTTTGCCATTTCTTGGCTATAAAGAGCAATCTCAAAGGTTTGCCCCCAAAACTGGGCTAAATCTATTCCTTCACACTTAGGGACGGCACCAATCACCGCCGATGCTAGCACTAAGGTTCGTAGGGTTTGCATCCCAAGACGCACAACAGCTTCATCGATAGTGCCAACCTCTCGACTGCGTCCATAGTGGGCACAGTTAGCAAGGCGTAACACCCTAGCGCTAATTAAGGGATCGTGTGAAACTTTAGTGGCAATGCTTTTTACTGTCGCATTGTCATCATTGACCGCATCTAACAATTCACTGATCGCCTTAGGTAACCTAGGTAACTCATCGACACGATTGAGCAACGCAGCTGAATCCATATTTATTCTCCTTCCGTATGAATGATCAAAATATAGAACACAAGTTATCGCCTCGCTCACCGAGATACATTAAATATCAGTAATGTGCAGTCCTTCGGCAACAAAGCTTGGCGGCCATCAGACTTAAGGTTTACCTCTTTATTTCATTCAATTTAATCGCACTCAATCATATCCAGTTTCGAAATCCACTAAGCCACACAAAAAAGCCCCAAACTCTTATGACAATAAAGAGTTCGGGGCTTTTTTAATTAACCCATCATGTTGATTTAGCCCCAGAGGGTGCGAATATTACTCAGGTAACGCCAAACTTTGTTTGCGACTAATATGGGTCTTTTGCCACCACAAAAATGGCGCGACCACTAAGATCAACACAAGCACGTAGGACATACTTGCACCTAGGGCAAAACCTAATACTAAGCAAAACGCACAACCCAGCGCCACCAGCGGCCAATTGTGCCGTGGTAATAACTTAGCGGCAGCGAGCATAGCCATCAAATAGATCACCACAAATACGCCGTTGCTCCATGCAATAAGGTGCTCTAACTCTTGCCCGGTAAAATAAGTCAGTACGATAACGCTTGCCATCACAGATAACAGCGCAGCAAGTGCTCGAATAGGTACACCATGAGCATTCTTAACGGCAAAGAAGCGCGGTAAAATGCCTTCACAACTAAAACTCCAGACCAGACGTGCCGCACTGGCCGCATACACGTTAACGGTTGCCAATCCACTTGCGATACCTAACACACCGATCACTTGTGCGCCGTAACCACCGAGCAGTTGGTCAAACACGCCGATCATGGCGACACTTTTATCTGTCGGCACTAATAGCAGTAAAAGTGTACAAGCCACATAAATCACGCCCACCAGCACTGTGCCCATCATCATAGCGGGGATCATATCCTGCTGCGGACGACGAAAATCATCGGCAAGATGGGTCATAGCTTCTATACCCAAGAAACTCCAAAAAGCGATGCCAGCGGCAATCATCACGGTCGGCATTTCAGGCATACCATGGCTAGCAAGTGTCGTGAGATGACCTTGCTGAAAACTACTCGCACCAAACAAGACCACAACAACGGCGACAATGCAAAGTGTCAGGCCAAATTGCAGCTTAGCCGACACTTGGATGCCTCTTAAATTAATCAGAAACAAGCCAAAAATCACGAGTATTTCAACACCAACCTTGGACCAACCCGATATCGGTATTAAGGCATTCACAAACTGAAAGGTCATCAAAATCGCGGCCGGCGCCCCCATGGGCACAACCAGTAAAAAGATCAGTCCAATTGTTCGACCAGCAGTGCGACCAAAGGCTTTTTCGACAAAGTAAGCGGGGCCTGCGGCATGGGGAAATACACTCGCTAAACGACCAAAGACCAGTGCCACAGGAATAATGGCCAAGGTCAACAAGATCCATGCGACTAAGGCGCCAGAATGCGCTTTTTCAATAGTCATCTGAGGCAAAATAAATACCCCTGTACCGAGCAAAGTGGTCGCCATTAAACCCGCACCTTGCCAACGACCTATAGTTCCGCTATTTGAATTCATCTGTTAATATTCTGTGGTTTTTGAGCTGTCAGTATAATGAGATTTCGCCCTACAATCTGCCGTTAATTTCAGTGTTCTCCACGTCCAATACCGGCAAAATCGCGGCAAATAACGTTATTTCCATCAAAATGACGGCCAGCTTAAATTTTGGTAAAATTTTAAGCAAAAATACTCAGCAAATTCTGTGGTTATTCAAACCAATGGCAAAATAACACACAGATTCAATATAGCCATTTTCACAGGAGTCACCCTTGGATAAATTCGATACGGCCATCATTCATAGTTTGCGTCAGGATGCGCGCCAGAGCGTGTCGAATATCGCTGAACAGGTCAATCTATCCCGTAGTGCGGTTGCCGAGCGCATAAAAAAGCTCGAACAAACTGGAGTGATCCGTGGCTATCAAGTGCTCTTGAGTGAGTCGCAAAAAGAAGGAGTATCGGCTTATTTCGAAATCCAGCATCAATGTCCACGTTGCGCCGACGTGGTACACGTATTCCAAGCGATTCCCGAAGTAATTACCTGCCGTGGTATTTCTGGTGATATGGATTTACTCGTGTACGTGCATGCGCCCTCGATGCGCCGCCTGCATGAGATCCGTGAGTATATCGACACTCACACTGACATCATCAAGATCAAAACCCATGTGGTAATGAGTGAATGGATTAATAACCTCGGCGAGTAAATCGTGCCTCCCTAAAACAAGAAACGCCACCCTTAGGAATAAGGTGGCGAGGCCCGTTTGGAGGCAGGGCAAAATATTGAAGTGTAAAATATGGCATCCTTGCCCAGCGACCTCCCTGTTACACAACCAACCGCGGCTAGACTTAACCCTTGAGAGCTCAGCCAGCGCCGCAAGGGCCTCATCTACAATGTTTTCCTTTGACATTGTTTCCGCGATCCGTCGATTCCATTGATTATTATGATTTTTTCGTCATTAATTAACGGTACGCCTTAAGCAATCGTCATTTGTCCTGTATAGAGTATGAAGTTACGTAGCAGTAATACCCCGATCAAGCTCAAGCAAGCCGTCCCCGCCACATAGGCCCATTTCCGTTTAGATGTCGCCGTCATAAACAGATTCATCGCCAATGGTCCAGACAAACCGAGTCCAATAATACCAAGCCAGAAAATCCATCCCCAGAAGCCATACCCTAAGGCATTAAAGGCGGCTATTTTACTCTGCCCACCTGTTAGCACTAAGCCCATAAAGAAGGTAAAAATCAGCACGATTTCAACTAAAATCAGTGGGATTTCAACCTTGTGGATAAAGTGCACCTCTTTGTCATTAGGTTTGCCATTCATCAACACGCCACCGAGTAAAGATGATGCCGCACCGGAAGACAAACCAGATGCCAAAAACAGCAGAGGTAACACAGGATTTTTAAGCATGGGATAGCCTGGCAAGGCCGAGAGCAGGAAGCCTGTATACGCGCCCAATGCCAAGGATAGAATCACGAGCAATCCTGTAATTGTCGCTTCAAATCGAGCCAATAATGCGGTCAACTTAAGCACAATAGGAAAGCGTGTTTCACACCAAGCATCAACAGGTTTACGGAAGGTTAAACCAATCCACATAAACATGAATACTTGGTAAATCAGCAGAATAAGCACGCCCATCGACATGACAGATTTAGGGTTGTAGAACACCAAAATCTTCCAAAAATCGAGAGGTTTAGTTAAGTCTGCGACCAATATCCCTAACCCGGCCATCACAGCTACAGGCGCGACAATACAAGCGGCTCGCACAAAACCAGACTGATAGGCGTTTTGCTTCAAAACAAAATGTTTCAACAGTACGGCGAAGAACATGGCTCCCGCAGATACACCTGCTAAAAACAGGTAAATTGCAATCGGCCAATGCCACACTAAGGTATCAAAATGTAGGGCACTCATAGTATCACCTCCCCTGATTTTGCAACGATACGGAACAATTTAGGTCTCGTTCCAAGATCAACCTTAGTGCGCTGGGTTGGATTAGACCGCAGAACTTGAACAACCTCAGAAGTCGGATCTTTTAAATTACCGAACACGAGTGCCTTTGTTGGACAAGCAGCAACACAGGCAGGTTGTTTACCTTGAGCTAGGTTAGTTTCTCGGCAGAAATCACACTTATCCGCCGCATGGGTGACAGGATTAATAAAACGGACTTGATAAGGACAAGCTGCAATACAGTATTGGCAACCTACGCATTTCCATGCATCGACAGAAACGATACCCGTTTCTTTATCAATAAATGCAGCTCCAGTTGGACATACATTTACACAGGGCGCGTCTTCACAATGCTGACAAGACTTGCGACTAAAGTGATAAAACTGATTAGGGTATTCGCCAAAGGGACCCGCTTGCTTAATTTGAAGCCTAGACACACCTTCGGGTACATTATTCACTTCACGACAAGCCACCTCACACGCTTGGCAACCTATACACTTAGTTTCATCATGAATAAGTGCATATTTGACATCAGGTTCTGCTTTAACACTATCCGATGCATTCACTGTGGCGAGTAATGATGCACCTGTAGCGCCGGCAAATAAGGCACAGGTGCCTTTTAGAAATCTTCTTTTTGAATTTTCCATAACCTTACTCCTGCTTGCCAGTGTGGCAACTGCTACATAGCTCACTGCGAACCTTCGGCGTCATATCCGCCATTGGATCCGTTGGGCTATGTAATTTATGGCAGGCGGCACAAGGCACTTTTTGAGCATGTACGTTATGCGTCCAATCTGCTCCACTGAGTTTTTTCTTGGTATGACACTTCTGACACACTCTCAGCTGAACCGTCAGATCCGACGATTCTTCCATACCAAAGACCACCATATCATTCGGTTTCTTAGGGTGATCGCCCTTTTCTCCATGACAGGAAGAACAGCTCATTTTCATCGCATCTTGACCATGATGCCCTAACATTTGACCATTACGCTTGTGACACTTCATACAAGCATCACTGTTAATTTGATTGGCTGGCTCAGCACTCATTGCAGAAAAGCTTAAAAGCAACGCAGCAGCACCTAAGCGTAACGACCACAGCCATTGTCTTTTGGACATAGGAAGTCCTCACATTTATCCGTAGGAAGGTAAAGAAGGGGTCGAGTTCGGATAATTCCGAACCCGACGGTCAAGATCACACAGCCAAGGCTTGCTTAAGACTCTGAGTATCCCACTGTTTATGCTGGTTCATTTCAATGAAACTGATATTGAACTTGCTAAACAGTTTTTTCAGTGGTGAGTTAGTTTCTTTGCCAAAATCACTGATCACCATTTTCACTTCAGATGAATCATGGTCGATCAATACATAATCGAGTCGGCATTCATGATTTAATTCCGTATCATGTTTGTCCATCTCAAATACAGTGTCTAATGGCACGTTACAACAAACATCGTATTTACCTTCAACAACTGTTTTTAATGATTTAAAAAAATTGAAGCTTTGTTTATCAAACAATACTGGTTTAAGTTTCATCTCATGATGTGCGGCTTCATCAGGACCTGCTTTAAAAAACTTAATGCAAGTCATGACAAACATCACAAACACGAATGGTACTGCTACGAATAGTACGAAGTACATAAACGCATAGCTGAGAATGACTGAAGTATTCATACACGCCTCCAAAAACTAATTTATTTTTTGTTATCTCCTTTAAAGCAACTTTAGTATTATTTGAAAACACTTATCTTTTCTTGACGCATGTCACACTTGCAAATAACAACTTAAATATAAACAATGATTTACACGGCTCGTCACATTGCAAAATTATGTAAATCTTAAATACAAATATTGATACTTGATAATTCAGTATTTGTATTTTAAATATGTAAATATCAGTTTTTGAAATTTTAAATTTTATGAAAAACCATTTTAAATATTAAAAATAAAACAAAAAAAACCTTTGATACACATAGATAAAATCTAGATCCAAAACTTGGGATTAGTTTCACATTAAAATTATTAATTAGCACCATAATTAGGCATTGATTTAAGTATTTTCTCAATATTAAGGAATATAAAAAATGCACATTAGTAACATGGATGGCCTCGATATTCTGAGTTTAAAAATACTTGTTTCATTATATGAGAACAAGTCAGCAACCTATGTATCGAAAGCGCTAGACATTCCAGCTCCTAAAATCAGCCGTAGCCTTAAAAATCTACGGGAAATTTTTGGTGATGAGTTATTTATTCGTCGTAAATATGGCTTATTCCCAAATGAGTTTGCTACTCATTTATATCCAATTGCAAAAGAAGCAATTGAGTGTACTGATAAGTTTCAAAAAGCCAGAATAGCAAACACTCGCCAAGTTAAGACACATGTCGAAATTGCAGCACCAGGGTTAATTGCCTACACCTTTCCTAAAGCCTTGATGCAGGCTATTAAAGAAGAGCAAAAACCCATGCACATTAATATAAACCCTTGGTCTATGCATACGACTCAAGACATTATTAATGGTGATACAACCCTAGGTATTTGTTGCAATAAAAGTGCTGCCGATGTTGCCGCCTTCGGCGATAAACTGCTAACGACTGAATTGCAACGTATGGACAAACTCTACCTGATTGCTAGCAGGCATCATCCTATTTTTAAACGGGAAATCACCCTAGAAACGATTGCGGAATACCCCTATGTCAATACGGATCTTGGTAATCCCAGCACCAAATTGAGTCCATACCAAGAGTTTTGCATAACGAATGGCATTAAACTCAATACTGAAATTACCATTACCAGTATTTCAAGTTTGTTTGAATATCTAGGCGAAAGTAATGCAGTCTCCCTATTGCCTTATCGGATAGTTTACGAAATGGTGAGCGATATTCCTGAACTGCATACGTGTCAACTATCGCAGTATGAAGCAGAACGTTTATATGCAGATACAGAAACCCCAACGATTTTCTTAGTGCAAAAAAATCAGCCTAATGCAATCAATGAGGACTTGAAATGGTTAAGCGGAGAGATTAAAAAAATCGTCGATCGTATTATCTAGCCAAGCAAATAGCTCAACATATCCAAACAATAAACCACCGATACACGAGGTGACAGGCATCCTCTGCCTTAGCTTAGGCTCCACCTCAGCCCCCATGCGATCCACTCGAGAATTGTTAAACCAAGCATACATCTTGGAGCATAAACACGTTACACTAAGCCCATCTTTATCCTAATAGATTCAGCTATGCGGACCGAAAATACAGCCACTCTTAATCTTATTTGGGGCGCCCTTATTCTTGAGGAGTTAGCACGTCTTGGCGTGCAACATGTGTGTATGGCGCCGGGCTCGCGCTCAACACCGTTAACCCTCGCCGCCGCCCAGCAAACTAAACTCCAGCGTCACTTACATTTCGACGAGCGTGGGCTCGGCTTTATGGCCTTAGGTCTAGCCAAAGCCAGCCGCGCACCGGTCGCCATCATTACGACCTCAGGCACAGCAGTCGCCAACTTGTACCCTGCCATTGTGGAGGCGTGGCTGACCCATGTACCTTTAATCGTCTTAAGTGGCGATCGTCCGCCAGAATTACTCGGCTGCGGTGCCAATCAAGCCATAGTCCAACCGGGAATTTTTGCGAATTACGCCACTCAAGTGAATTTGCCAACACCGGATACACATATCGCACCGCAGGCGTTGCTTACCACAGTGGATGAAGCAGTGGCGAATCAAACTCGTCCAGTGCACATCAACTGCATGTACCGTGAGCCCTTGTATCCGAGTGAACTCAGTGGCGCGATTCTCGATGCCGAATCACCCTACCTCAAACCATTGCAAACTTGGCTGCAGCTCGCACGCCCGTATACCCAATACGGTAAGAGCAAACAGGTGAGCAGCCCAAGTGACGATGCCATTATGCGGTTCGTCCACGGTAAAGGGGTGATCGTTGTCGGCACTCTCACGCCTGAACAAGATCCACAGCAACTAATTGCCCTATCGCAAAAAATCGGCTGGCCATTACTTACTGATGCCCAGTCGCAACTGCGTCAGCATCCCGCGGCGATAGGTAATATTGATCAACTGCTGCAACATCCAAGGGCGCGTAATCTATTGCAGGAAGCGGATCGTGTACTCGTATTCGGCGGCCGTTTATTATCAAAACGCTTGATAGGTTATCTCGCCGAGCAAAATTGGCACAGCTATTGGCAGGTTTTACCAGAACAAGACAGGCTTGACCCTAGTCACAATGCTAAACACATTTGGCACGCGAATGCACAGCAGTTTGCGGCCTTAAATTGGTATCGCTCATCCTCTGCAAACTGGGCGAATACTCTAATCACCTATAACGATGAATTGCATAACTTATTTGTGCGCAATATCGACCAAGGGGAATTTGGTGAAGCACAAGTTGTGCGTGCCATCGCCAATACTCGTCCGCTAGAACAGCAGCTTTTTATCGGCAATAGCCTGCCTGTACGCTTGTACGACATGTATGCCCCTGTCAGTTGTTGTACGGCAACCACTTATACTAATCGTGGCGCATCGGGTATTGACGGATTACTCGCCACCGCCTGCGGTATTGCGGCCCATGAAGGCAAACCCACGAGTTTAATCATCGGTGATTTATCACAACTGCACGATCTTAACTCGCTGGCCATCGCTAAAGGCTTAACCAGTCCTCTGGTGATCGTGATCCTCAATAACGATGGCGGTAACATCTTTAACTTATTGCCCGTTCCCAATGAACAGGTCCGTAGCGATTATTATCGACTCAGCCACGGTTTAGAATTTGGCTACGCCGCAGCTATGTTTAATTTGCCCTATAATCAAGTGGATAATTTAGCCGATTTTCAAGATAGCTATAATGAAGCGCTGGATTTTCAGGGGGCTTCGATCATTGAAGTCAATGTAAGTCAAACACAAGCCAGCGACCAAATCGCCGAGCTCAACTTGTGGGTGAAACAAAGCTAATGCCAACCATGGCCCGTTACGGCGATCCTTCACTACCGACCTTAGTGTTACTGCATGGCTTTTTAGGCACTAAGACCGACTGGTTGCCGTTAATGCCTGCGCTAAGCCAGCACTTTCACTGTATTTGCTTAGATCTGCCGGGCCATGGGGATAACCAAAAGGAGTTGAAGCCAACCGAATTAGATGGATTTAACCAATGTGTTGAAGATGTGTTGGCACACCTGAATGGCCTTCATATTGGTCAATTCCATCTCTATGGTTATTCTCTAGGTGGCCGTATTGCTCTGCACCTTGCCAAAGCCTATCCAGAAAGACTACTGAGCCTAAACCTCGAATCCTGCCATCCTGGACTTACAGACCCGCAAGAAAAACTTGCCAGAATCAAAAATGATACCCAGTGGGCCGAGCGTTTACTGCATCTGAATAGCAAAGACTTTTTAAGCTTGTGGTATCAGCAGCCCGTATTTGCCGATATGACGGCTACCAAACGAAAAACCTTAATAGAGCATCGTTCTGCAGCATTAGATCTGCATCCTAAACTGCGGCTTAAAGAGGTATTCATAGCCACCTCACTCGCACACCAAGCATCGATGTGGGATGTACCTTTGCTGCTTACCTGTGAGTGCCATTTCTTTGCGGGCAGCCAAGATGCCAAGTTCCACGCTCTCGCCCAAGAGTGGCAATTACACGCGCCCATCCTCGTCCATAGTATTCACGGCGCCGGCCACAACATACACCAAGCTGCTCCCGAGGCATTAACCTCAAAAATAGTGAAGTTGCTAGGGTAATGACAGAATTAAAATGTAGGTAATATATGATATTAACTTCGCTTAACCTGTATCAATATCGACTACCGCTCGACGTATTATTGCCCGTCGGCAAGCAACGTATCGATCACAGAGCGGGATTAGTAATACAAGCCAGTGTCAGTGCCAGCGCTAATGTTGGTGGCGAGCATAGACAAGTCGAAGTTGAAATTGCCCCACTCTCTGGCATAGATGTCGATAAACAAGCCTTGATGGGGTTCAGCCGTGAAACACTCACTCAAGTGCAAACGGCTTTGACTGGATTATTACCCCAACTCTGCGGTCAGCATATTGATACATTGCTAGAATGCGCCGAGCAAAGTCCTTACCCTTCTTTGGCCTTTGGTTTAAGTCTGTTACATGGCAAGTTAATGGGCAAACTCGATGCCATTCGTCCACAAACGGCCACAGTCCCTTTGATTTATCATCCAACGGATGCCAGCAAAGACTTGCTCGATAGCAAAATTGCCGCCCTTAGCAGGAATGTTCGTTCGGTGAAAGTCAAAGTCGCGCAAACTTCAATCGAAGATGAACTAAGCCTGATTTATGGCATTTTACGTACCCGCCCCGATCTCAAATTGCGTTTGGACGCGAACCGAGGGTTTACACTTGAGCAAGCAATCGAATTTGCTGCTTGCTTACCCCTAGATACCATAGAGTACATTGAGGAACCTTGCCTGAATCCTCATGATAATCATGAATTTTATCAAGCAATTGGTATACCCTACGCCCTCGATGAATCGCTCAACGATCCAGAATACCAGTTTGTAATGCAAAATGGTCTGACTGCGCTTGTCATCAAACCTATGCTGCTCGGCAGTATCGAAAAACTAGCTAATTTAATCGATACGGCGCAAAGCTATGGCGTACGTTGCATTATCAGTTCGAGTCTAGAGAGCAGTTTAGGCATTAATGATCTGGCTCATTTAGCCGCGATTCTCACTCCCGATGAAATCCCTGGGCTCGATACCCTCAGCGCCTTTAGCCAAGATTTAATCGTGTCATCGGGTAAAAAATACTGCCTCACACTCGCGCAACTTGAGCCCATTGCACTACATGTCATTGATTCAACTCAACAAAATGATGATGCAGCTAAAAGTGAGGGAAACGAGTTTGTCTAATGCCAGCCTATCAAAACCGCTTGCACTGCCACCCGTGCACCAAGCTGCGCTTGCGTTTCCACAGCAAACAGCCATCAAGTTGGCGGGGGAAGACATTAGTTACTCAAAGCTTAGCCAGTGCGTTATCGCACTGGCTAAGCAGCTAAGTGCTGCGGGGATCTCAAACGGTGAGCCGCTCGCCTGTATTGCTAGCAATAATCTCGAGATGATTTGTCTCTATTGGGCCTGCATCGATATTGGAGCAATCTTTTTTCCTATCTCGCCACGTTTTCCCCTCGCTCAGATCCAAGGCTTAGTTGATCAACATCAGATCCGCTATATTTGGAGTACTGAGGTTTACGAACTACAGAATTGTCATCACTTGCGCTTAAATTTCAATCGCGTTAGCAGTGACTTAGCCCTGCCTGTCGACTTTACTCGCCCAGCTAATGTGATTTTAACTTCAGGCTCTAGTGGCTTTCCCAAAGCGGCGGTGCATTGCTTAGCGAATCATATTGCCAATGCCGAAGGTGCCCGCAGCTTAATCCCACTCGAACAAGGTGATGCTTGGCTACTCTCCTTGCCCTTATTCCATATTGGCGGTCTTGCGATATTAAACCGCTGTGCCTTAGTCGGTGCCAGTGTTGTCCTGCCAGATCAAGCGCTTAGCCTTGGTCAGCAGATTGACCAAGATCAGTTGACTCACATATCTCTCGTTCCCACACAACTGAGCAAGTTACTCGTCGATACGAGCAGCAAGCTTAAAAGTATCAAAGCCTTATTACTTGGTGGCGGCGCAGTCTCAATCGACTTACTCGAACAACTTAAGCAACGCAATATCGCCAGTTACACCAGTTACGGCATGACGGAAATGGGCTCGCAGATCACCACAGGTCACGCTTTTAGCGACGGCAGCAGTGGCAAATTACTCCCCAAGCGTGAGCTTAAAATCGAAGATGGTGTGATTTTGGTACGCGGCGCATGCCTGTTTATGGGCTATCTCACCGCGGATGGAATACAAAAGTGCGTTGAACAAGACGGCTGGTTTTACACCAAAGACATGGGCGAATGGGACGAAAATGGTAATCTGCGCATTCATGGCCGCGTCGATAATATGTTTATCTGCGGCGGCGAAAACATCCAGCCAGAAGAAATCGAAGCCGCGCTTAAACAGCACCCACAAATAGATGATGCTATCGTTTTCGCCATCCCCGATGCACAATTTGGCAGTCTCCCCGCCGCCATCATTCGCGGCAGTTTAACCCACCACCCAGAGTCGATTGCAAGTGAACTCGAATTGTTCCTCGCCGACAAAATCGCCCGCTTCAAACGCCCAAGACAGTATTATGTATGGCCAGAAAATCATGAGCAGGCAGGGCTGAAAGTAAATAGAAAAGCCTTGATAGCTAATCTTGTTAAACACTGATTTATCATCAACGTCATCAAGCCAAATTTCACCCATAAAAAAACCTGCCGCAGCAGGTTTTTTTATGGTTAAGTTACAATCATTTTACACGTGATGTGACTTAGGCTTCCATACAAGCTTTTAGCTTGTTCATGGCATTTTTCTCAAGTTGGCGAATACGTTCGGCCGACACTTGATAAGTCTCTGCAAGTTCTTGCAGTGTGGTTTTATCGTCATCTAACCAACGAGCGCGCAGAATATGCTGGCTACGTTCATCTAAGGTTTTGATAGCCGATAATAAACGACCTTGAGCATTGGATTCCCAGTTGTCGTTTTCAATATTTTCCGCTAAATCCGATGAATGATCTTCCAAATAATGGACGGGGGCAAAATCATGCTCCTCGTCTTGATCATTGGTTAAATCAAATGCCGGATCTTGCGCTGCCATACGTGATTCCATTTCGGTCACATCGGCCTTAGACACACCTAAATTTTCAGCCACCATAGTGACTTCTGCATCGCTGAACCAACCTAAGCGTTTTTTCGCTTTACGGATATTAAAGAACAACTTACGTTGTGCTTTAGTGGTCGCGACTTTAACAATGCGCCAGTTTTTCAGCACATATTCATGAATTTCAGCTTTGATCCAGTGCACAGCAAAAGACACAAGACGCACGCCAACATCGGGATCGAAGCGTTTAACCGCTTTCATCAAGCCTATGTTGCCCTCTTGGATCAGGTCTGCCTGTGGCAAACCATAGCCTGAATAGCCCTTTGCAACGTGCACTACAAAACGTAAGTGCGACATAATCAGTTGCTTCGCAGCTTGTAGATCACCAGTTTCCTGTAAACGCTTGGCTAACTCATACTCAGCCTCAGCGTCCAGCATGCTGATGCTAGTCACTGAATGGATATAAGCTTCTAGACTACTGGCGCCCTGTGGGACTGTCAGTGCCATTGATTGCGTTTGAAAGGTCATTCGCTCTCCTACATTTATCAGACTACTTAACGAGTGCATTCTTAGGTTCAACAACAAAATACCCTAAGAATAAGCTCACGAACTATCGGCTAATTGACAGAGTATGTCAACCTCAGCTCGTTTGCAGGTACCCTTTTTACCTCGCTGAAGTAGACATTGCAAGTGAACAAAAGTTCATTACTCAGCATTTTTTTCGTCACTTTTTTTAGTTTAATCGACTGATTATTATGAAGGTTCAATCGACCGTAAATGCTGACGTACAGACAAATACGAACCTAACCAACCTAAAAATGAGGCAAGTCCAACCAATTGCAGCAGTTCAATAAAAGTGAGTGATTTCATTTCAAGCTGACTGCCATACAAGCCCAACAGCTCGGCAAGAGCCGAATCGAGATACCACACTAATAAGTTAATGATAAGCCAAGCCAATATGCCACCAATGACACCATACCAAATCCCAGTGTAGAGGAATGGACGCTGAATAAAGGCTTCGGTTGCCCCAACGAGCTTCATCACTTCAATTTCGCTGCGCCGATTCATAATCGCTAAGCGAATCGTATTACCTATCACTAAGACCACGGCCAGCACGAGTAACGCGGCAATCGCCATCACAGTACGTTCGAGTAGACGCACTACCGCCTGTAACCGTTCTAACCATTCGATATCTAAACGGCCAAAGCTAATCTCAGGCTCGCGCTCTAGTTTAGTTAAGAGTTCACGGGCGCCCACTGGTGTTGAGTAACGCGGCGTAGGCGTAACGGTAATGACCGCGGGCAAAGGATTTTTATCTAAATAGGCCAAGGCCTCACCAAACCCAGATAAGCGTTGGAATTCTTCTAGCGCTTGATTTTTATCTATGTATTGCACTTTATCCACTTCGGGATATGTCCGAATGCGCGTCAGCAGGCTCTGAATCGTTTGTTCACTACGATTATCGTCGATAAACAAGGAGATCTCTGCCGCGCTGTTCCAGGAACTGGTAATGGTCTCGGCATTTTTAACTAACACTTGCAATGCTGCAGGCAAACTTAGGCTCACACCTAAGACAGCCATGGTCATCACAGAGGATATTGGGTTGCGCCAGAGTTCTCCCATGCTAGCCATTGCTTGCTGCGCATGGCGAATAAAAAACATCACAATCCGACCAGACAGAGGCAGCTTGCTGCGAGTTAATTTTGCGCTATCGCTCATTGCCCTTCACCTCTATTCGTCGGTGCACTGCGAGTGTGCACATTAGGATGCAACTCTTGTGCACCTAACATACGGCCCTGTTTAAGGGTAAAAGTGCGATATTTCATTCGTGCGATAAGACCTAAATCATGGGTGGCGATTAATACGCTGGTTCCCGCATCATTAAAGGTTTCAAACAGACGCAAAATATCCATAGATAATTTAGGATCTAAGTTACCCGTAGGCTCATCGGCGAGTAGTAAAGGCGGTTTATTCACAATCGCACGGGCAATGCCAACACGTTGCTGTTCACCGCCGGACAACATAATCGGGTTATGCCGCTCCTTGCCATATAAACCCACCATGTCGAGTGCACCCGCTACACGCTTACGGATTTCGCCATGGGAGAATCCCTCAATCACCAGTGGTAAAGCCACATTGTCGAACACACTTCGGTCCATCAATAGGTGATGGTTCTGGAAAATCATCCCGATATTGCGGCGCAAATAAGGCACATGTTTAGGGCTGACTTTGGCGATATCGTGACCGTTAATCGCGACGCGCCCCGTTGTTGCCCGCTCGATTACCGTGATTAATTTCAACAGCGTACTTTTACCCGCCCCCGAGTGGCCGGTTAAAAATGCCATTTCACCTTGCTGTAGATGAAAATTCACATCCTCCAGCGCCATTTGGCCGCCAGGATAAATCTTACTGACCTGCTGAAAATCAATCATAAATTAGCTATCCGCTTTTTCTTGAGTGAACAAGGCATCGATAAATTCTTTCGAATTGAAGGTACGCAAATCATCAATTTGCTCACCCACACCTATGTAACGGATCGGAATATTAAACTTATCAGCAATCGCAAATACCACGCCGCCCTTAGCCGTTCCATCTAACTTGCTGATGGTAATACCCGTTACACCTACGGCTTCCTGGAATAATTGTGCTTGGCTAATCGCGTTTTGCCCTGTGCTCGCATCTAATGTCAGCATGACCTCATGTGGCGTATCTGGGTCGAGTTTCTTCATCACTCGCACGACTTTCTTCAATTCTTCCATCAAGTGCGCTTTGTTCTGTAAACGACCAGCAGTGTCGGCAATCAATACATCCACTTTACGCGCCTTGGCCGCTTGCAAAGCATCGAACAACACAGAGGCACTATCGGCACCAGTATGCTGGGCAATCACGGTAATATCATTACGTTGACCCCAAACCTGTAGCTGCTCAACCGCTGCAGCACGGAAGGTATCGCCCGCGGCTAACATGACTGACTTACCTTGGCTCTGATATTGTTTGGCTAATTTGCCAATAGTGGTGGTTTTACCCACGCCATTAACGCCAACCATTAAGATAACAAATGGGCCATTAGCATTGTCTGGCACTAACGGGATAGCGACAGGATCGAGTGTTTTTTGCAACTCATCCCGCAGTAATTCATATAAAGCTTCGGCATCTTTAAGCTGCTTACGTGAGGCATGCTCTGTCAAATTCTTGATTAATCGCGTAGTGGTTTCAACACCAACGTCGGCGATTAATAATTGCTCTTCGAGTTCTTCAAACAGATCATCATCGATTTTCTTGCCGCGAAATAGGCCGATAAAACCACTGCCAATATTCTCGCTGGTACGCATTAAGCCACGTTTCAGGCGAGCAAAGAGCCCTTCCTTAACGGGTCTAGCCTGCGGCTCAGGTTGTAATTCAGCAACTGCTACAACAGCTTGCTCAGTTTCAGCTTGTTGCTGAACTAAAGCCTCTGCTTGCTCACGTGCCAGTGCTTCGCCAGCGAGTTGTTCTGCCGCTAAGGCTTCAGCAGCATGCTGTTCGGCGGCCAAACGGGCAAGTTCAGCTTGTTCCGCTGCGAGTAATTCTGCTTCTAGCTGAGCGGCAACTACACGCGCCGCCTCTGCTTGAGCTAATTGCTCTGCGGCGGCTTGCTCAACCGCTAACTGCTGTGCTGCCAATTGTTCTGCGATGCGTTGCTCTGCTTCTAACTGTGCTTCGGCTAACTTCTCTGCAGCATGCTTTTGTGCACTAAGTTGTTCAGCAGCCAAACGTGTCGCTTCAGCTTGCTGATTAGCAAAATGCAACGATTCAATTCGGGCATGCTCAAGGGCGAATTGCTCGGCTTCGGCTTTTGCCTGTGTTTGTTCGGCCGCTAACTGTTCTGCAGCCTGTTTTTCAGCATGAGCTTCGGCCTCGATGACTCCTTGTGCCTCTACTTGTTCCTGCGCTAAACGCTGTGCTGCATCAGTATCTTGTGTTGGAGTAACAACTGGCGTTTCAGCGACGACCTCATCTTGTGACTTATCTTTACGAAACCAAGAGAAAAAACCTTTCTTTGCCATGTGTGATTCCAGCGCTCTACTTCAGTATTGAATTTTGAATAAGACCCTGATGTTATACCAGATTGCCTCGGCAATTACGCCCAAAAAGTCGGCAATTAGCTAAGCTCAGTTAGCCTTCTCACCTTTTAGTGAGACTTTGATATAAAATAGCGGCCTTTATTAAGGTGGCACAGTCTACCACTTTCTTTCTTCAGGCAAAATCACGGGGGCACTTTGGTTAATCATCGAACGGTCAAAAATAATGTGACCAAGGGTCAAACAGCCAAAAATAAACCCGGCAGTGGACAAGTGCGGATCATCGCAGGCCAATGGCGCTCGCGTCGTCTACCTATCCAAGATCTCGAAGGTTTACGCCCAACGACAGACAGGGTTCGCGAAACACTCTTTAACTGGCTGGCGAATGATTTAGTCAATGCACGTGTACTCGACTGTTTTGGCGGTAGCGGCGCTTTAGCTCTCGAAGCCTTGTCCCGCTATGCCAGTTTCGCCAAAATTATCGAGTTGCAACGCGGCGCAGCCCTGCAATTAAAAGAAAATCTGCAAACCCTTAAATGCGATAAGGCCGAAGTGCTCAATGCTGATACGTTAGTGGTACTGCAAAGGGGCTGCGAGCAAGGTTTCGATGTGGTGTTTATCGATCCACCCTTTCGTAAGGGATTGGCAGAAAAGACGATTCAACTGCTCGATACTCAAGGTTGGCTCAATGATGGTGCGCTGATTTATGTCGAAATCGAGTCTGAATTGCCGCAACTTGCTATCCCTTCTCGCTGGCACGCCTTAAAAGAAAAGAATGCAGGGCAAGTGAGCTACCGTTTATATCAATATCACTCAGAAACCACTGTTGAGCTCATCGAAGATGAAAACCATGCCCTTATTAATTAACTTAGGTAAAGCCATCACTCTGATTGCATGGTTGATGATGGCCTACAACTTAGTCATCCCCTTTGAAGGCAATGTGGCGATTACTTTAAATATCCTGTTTGCCATTACCTGCATGATGCATTGCTTCCAAGTCGCGATTTTCCACATGCTGTTTAAGACCTTGCTACCATTAACGCAACAAGATTATCTACAAGTGTTTATCTTCGGAATTTTCAGCCTGTTAGCTTATCGGCAACGAGTGATGACTCAAGCGAATTAACCGAGCACACAGACAGCAAAAAGCCCTCAATAGAGGGCTTTTTAATGGCTATCAATTAAGAAACTGAATCGCTAAACCTTATCCTTTTGGATATGGGTGTGCTACGCCTTTATGGCAGTCAACACAGGTCTTTCTCGCGTCTGGTTCTTTCTTGAAGTTATTTGAGTGCATTCTTACAGCCATTTTACTCATAGTTTCTGGCTGATTCTCGTAAATACGAGTGTGGCAATGCTGACAGTTAGCAGAATCGTTCGCACGGAAATAATTCAGCGCTTTATCCGCTTGTTCTTTACGATTTTCATCTAACCAAGCTTGAGTGTTAAAGCCATCAATTGTCATGAAACCATATAAATCTTTAGATACGATGATTTTTTTGATCAAATAATCGACTGGACCATGGGGTAAGTGACAGTCTTGACACTGAACCGTAATCCCCGCTTTGCCGCCGCCATGGGCAGAAGCCAACACTTCATCCTTCAGCGAATGATTGCTATGGCAAGACATACAGAACTCATCTGTACTGGTCGCGTGTAATGTTTGTTGAGTGGTAAAGTATCCCACAACACCCACTACAATACCGACGACCAGTAGCGCCAGGATTGAATATTTCGCGCTAGGTTTAAATAGTGCACGCCAGTTCATCACTCTATCTCCAAAATTGTCAAAATTAGTTTTTATAAGACTAGTTTATGCTCTTTCATTTATTAGAAATTTGATTTTAAGCCGAAATTTGCTGATTAAATTAACCTTAAAAGCGCAAAATGAGACTTAGCTCTAACTATTTGGACGTCATTTGGTAAAAACCGCTAGCTGAACTGTGATGCACTTTAACTAAAGCTAATGCAATCACCCGATAATCGCAAGTTACCGATTATCGCGATGAGATTTCCCCTTTGAGAATCAATCACTATTGAAATCATTTCTAGAAAATAGAAATGTGATCCAGTCGATGTTTTGTTTAATTATTGAAGTAGGCGGAGAAATAAATCATTAAAAATTAAAATTTGAATCGTATATGAAACTTTATTGGGCTAACTAAGGTCTCTAAGGGTAAGCAATCAATTTTCAGAGTTATCATGGCTAAATTTTGGATCACCATAGCAGTGTTATTTTCGCTAATCGCCCAATCGGCGATAGTGAGTGCTATGCCAACTTCAGCCAACACCAATGGCCACAGCAGTCAAACCATGCTGATGATGGATGCAGAAATGAACTGCACCATGCCAGATTGTTCTGCATCCGATTGCTTGCAACACTGCCAAGATAGTATGACAAGTCATTGTCAAACCCATTGCCTATCATCACTTTACCTTGAGCCTGCAGTGCTAGAACTGGCCTTCGCCAACCCAGCAAGCAAGCGTATTGCCATACAAGGCTGGGCGATGCAAACTGCCGACCTCGGGCTCACCACACCGCCTCCTAACTCCAATTCACTGTAACGTCTTTCGTTTTTTACAACGTAAAACCGACTAAACACCTTTGATTGCGCCGCTGCATATTCGCACCGCAACGAGGTACAGAGAATTTTTGGAGTTTATTATGAAAACCACTTTATTGAACAAAAGCTTACTAGGCCTTACTTTCGTTATCGGTGCCTTATTAAGTAGCACCACAGTTACAGCCGCCAGCTTAAATAGCACAGATGCGCTCAGTGTTATCAGTATCAATGGTGTGCCAACCACGCCCTTTAAACCCATCCAACTCTCCGCAGGGAAAGTACTGCTCGAGCTAAAATATCAGGATATATTTGATTATCGCGCCGATGATAGTGGCAACTGGGTTAAATCAGCGCCGCTTTACTTAGTGCTGGATGTGAAGGCGAGTGATAGCTACCAAATCACCCAGCCCAAAATAATGACTGAAGCTGAAGCGCGTCAATTTATTAAATATCCAACGATTCAACTCAGTATTAATGGTGACAAAGCGGGCGAATATCCACTGCAAAGCCACAGCCAACTGATGGCGAAAATGTTAGTCAGCAACCCCGCTTTCTAATTTAGACGAGTTAAATATTTAATCTGAGGCATGTGCTGAAATGTGAGTTAAATCATTACAGCATAATGCCTCTATGCTAGACTCGAGCCGTTCATCATTTGGAATACTTATGCATCACACACTCAGTCGTTATTTTTTAGTCATATTCACTCTACTCGCACTCGTCGGGCAAAGTGTCGTGTCTAATGGTCACGCCATGGTGCCACACACTATGGATATGAGTGCGATGAATCATGAGGTTTCCTCCCAAATGCACCACGCTACAATGATGCAGATGGACACGGAGAACAGTTCTGACTCACATTCAATGGCCAACACGGATTGCTGCAACGATAAAATGCTTCCCGGCGCGAAACAGCATTGCTGTGATGGCACCACATCATGTTCAAATGATTGTGGTCATTGTTTGACGATTTCAGTCGCTGGCACTCTATTCAGCCCACACCTCTGGCCAAGTGTGAGCATGAGCGATACTGCAATGGCCACTCCTATGCCTCATTTCCACTCTATCTCTTTGTCTTCGGCCTTTAAACCACCGATAGCCTAGCTCTACTTTGTGCTTATTGGGCAAATAAACCCTTAAAAAAAGCCAAACGACCAAGCTAAAACGACAATGCTGTTAGCCCTAAGCTAACGCCCTATTTAGCCGTTTATTGTGGTGCCTTATCATTAAATCGTGCACCCGAGTCTAGCAAAACGTTGATTACTGAGCCGAATGCCAAATTGTGGCATCAATTCGTCTATCGAAGCGAACCGCTTTGATCCACTGTGCTCACTGACGTTTATGCGCTCGTATTCGGCCGTTAATCCGATGGAGTGAATAATATGAAAACACTAACTAATCTCGCCTTAATCACATTCTTGCTGACCAGCACAAGCGTGTTTGCGACGGCCGCGCCGCACGCACATCAACACGACAATGCCAATCCACAGGAACAAGCACATACCCATGTTTGCCCTATGCACCCTGAAGTGACTGGCAGCAAAGAGGATACTTGCCCTCAATGTGGTATGAACTTAGAGCCAAAGGCAATAGAAGCAAAACCGGCTGAAGGTGCGGCAAAAAACGCCCACAAACACCACTAAGCTAGGCTGGAGATGAGGCATATGAATTCATTTAAAACCGTAAAAAAGCAGACCCCTAAAGCCGTACTGATCTTGAGTAGCTTACTCTTAGGTACGCCTTGGTTGAGCCATGCCCAACTGGCGAGCACACAAGAGCCCGTGGCGACCGAAGCTGCAGTAAATTCTGCAACAGCGCCTAAAAATAATTCGTTAAATCAAGTAAAAACCTACACTTGCCCTATGCATCCCGAAGTGCTCAGCCATGAGCCTGGTCGCTGCCCTAAGTGCAATATGTTTTTAGTTGAGAAACAAGATACCGCAAACTCTGCGGCCGAGCATGCACAGCATCAAGTCGCAGATCACCAAGCCTCTGAGCATGGACAAATCTTGGCAGCGAAAGCTTCGAGCCAGGTATTCGATACCCCAACACCTAAGGCCGACAGCTTAGTTAAAGCCCAAAACCACGTGACAACAATCAAGTACGTTTGCCCTATGCATGCTCACATCATCAGCGATGTGCCCGGCACTTGCCCTATCTGCGGCATGAACTTAGAAAAAGTCGAAACGGGCGGCAATACCCAAGAAATCAATATCAATGTTTCCGGCAGTATGCAGCAAGCGCTGGCACTCAAAGTCGCCAAGGTTGAACGCGACACACTGTGGAAATTTGTCGAAACCGTCGGTCAAATCGATTACGACGAAAGCCAGATCACCCATATCCATGCCCGCGTCACTGGCTGGATTGAAAAGCTCATGGTCAAATCCGTGGGGGATACCGTCAAGAAAGACCAACTGATCTACGAGATCTACTCTCCCGATTTAATTAACGCCCAAGATGACTACCTGCTCGCCATGGACACCGCCAAAGCAAACGGCCAAGGCCGCTACAAAGATTTGGTGCGCAATGCGGGTTTACGCTTATCTTTCCTCGGTTTTAACGACAGACAAATCAAACAATTAGCCGAGTCACATCAAACCCAGTATCGCGTACCTTTCTACGCCAAAGAGGATGGCATAGTTAAAGCCCTCGACGTTCGTGATGGCATGTACATTCAGCCTTCGACCGAAGTCATGTCCCTAGTGGATCTCTCTAAGGTATGGGTGATTGCCGACGTATTCGAGAATGAGCAAAGCTGGATTGCTAAAGGTCAAAAGGCCGAAATTGCCGTTCCCGCCATGAATATCAGTGGCATAGAAGGCACGATCGATTATATCTACCCTGAGCTTGATCCAGTCACTCGCAGCCTGCGTGTGCGAGTGGTGCTCAACAATACCGACGTCGATTTAAGGCCTAAAACCCTCGCGAAAGTCTCGCTATTCGGTGGCCCGAATAAAGATGTGCTCGTGATCCCGCAAGAAGCTTTAATCCAAACGGGTAAAGAAAACCGCGTGATCGTCAAACAGGCCGATGACAGCTTTACCGCTAAGGTCGTTACCGTCGGCATGATGAGCCAAGGCAAGGCCGAGATTGTCTCTGGCCTAAATGAAGGTGAACGGGTGGTGATTTCGGGGCAATTCTTACTCGACTCCGAAGCCAGCCTCAAGGGCAGTTTAATGCGTTTAAGCAGCGGTCATCAGCACTAGGAGCCCGTTATGTTGAAATATATTATCGAGGCGTCCATCAGGCAGCGATTGATGGTGCTGATTATCGCCATCATGATCACTGTTTGGGGCGTACAGGAGCTGCGCAAAACGCCGCTTGATGCGCTGCCGGATTTATCCGACGTACAAGTGATCATTAAAACCCCTTACCCGGGTCAAGCGCCAAAATTGGTTGAAGAACAAGTGACTTATCCCTTGTCGACCGCCATGTTAGCCGTACCTGGCGCCAAAACCGTACGTGGTTATTCCATGTTCGGCGACTCCTATGTCTATGTGATTTTTGAAGATGGCACCGACATTTACTGGGCCCGCTCGCGGGTGTTGGAATACTTAAGTCAAATCAGCAGCCGTTTGCCCCTAGGTGTACAACCCTCACTCGGCCCCGATGCCTCTGGTGTCGGTTGGGTGTATGAATATGCGCTGGTCGATCGCTCTGGCAATTTAGATTTATCGCAACTCAAAAGTCTGCAGGATTGGTATCTTAAGTTAGAACTGCAAAGCGTGGCGGGCGTGTCTGAAGTTGCCACTGTCGGCGGCATGGAGCAAACCTATCAGATAGTGCTTGAGCCCGATAAAATGGCGATCTATAAACTGGATATCGCCAGCATTAAACAAGCGATCGATAAAGCTAATAGCGAAGCCGGCGGCTCAGTAATTGAAATGGCCGAAGCCGAATACATGGTGCGTGCTAAGGGCTATCGCCAAACTCTGGAGGATTTTCGTGAAATCCCCCTTGGCATCACTAGCCCTTCGGGAACAGGTTTATTACTCAAAGATGTCGCCACTGTACGCAAAGGCCCAGCATCACGCCGCGGCATAGCCGAACTCGATGGAGAGGGTGAAGTCGTTGGCGGTATTGTGGTGATGCGTTACGGCGAAAACGCCCTAGCGACGATTGATGCGGTAAAAGCAAAACTCGAAGAACTTAAAGCTGGGCTCCCCTATGGCGTTGAGATTATCCCAACCTATGACAGATCCCACTTGATTCTTAAGTCCGTCGACAACTTGTTTAGCAAGGTCGTCGAAGAAATGCTGGTCGTCGGCTTAGTCTGTCTGCTGTTTTTGCTGCATGCGCGCTCCACACTCGTGGCCGTGATAACCCTGCCGCTATCCATCCTTATCGCTTTTATCGTGATGAATAAGATGGGTGTGAACGCCAATATCATGAGCCTTGGCGGCATCGCCATTGCTATCGGCGCCGTGGTGGATGGCGCGATTGTGATGATCGAAAACCTGCACAAGCATTTAGAACATTTCAAAGCTGAACATGATCGCGAGCCCGATACTAAGGAGCATTGGCGCATCGTCACCGAAGCGTCGATTGAAGTCGGCCCTGCGTTATTTTTCTCATTGATTATTATCACCTTAAGCTTTGTGCCTGTGTTCGCACTCGAAGCACAGGAAGGTCGATTATTCGCGCCACTGGCCTACACTAAAACCTTCGCCATGGCAGCGGCGGCCTTGTTATCGATCACCTTAGTGCCGATTTTGATGGGTTACTTTATTCGCGGCAAAATTCCCAGCGAACGCAGCAATCCCCTCAGTCGCTTCTTGATCGCGCTTTACCAACCTTCGCTCAAACTGGTGCTTAAATTTCCTAAAGTCACCCTGATGTTAGCGTTAGTCGCGCTGGCCAGTGCTTGGTATCCCATGACCCGCATGGGCAGTGAGTTTATGCCCGCCCTTGAAGAAGGCGATTTACTCTACATGCCAACGGCATTACCCGGTATCAGTGCCAGTAAGGCCGCCGAAGTCTTGCAGCAAACCGACCGCTTGATTAAAACCGTGCCCGAAGTGGCCCGCGTGTTTGGCAAGGTAGGCCGCGCAGAAACCGCGACCGATCCCGCGCCGCTGACCATGCTTGAAACCACTATCATGCTCAAACCCCATGACGAATGGCGTGAAGGCATGACCCTAGATGGCATCATTGCCCAACTACAGCAAACCGTCAAAGTACCAGGACTCACCAATGCTTGGGTACAACCCATCAAAACCCGTATCGACATGCTCTCGACGGGAATAAAAACCCCCGTCGGCATTAAGATCACTGGTGCCGATGTCAACGAGCTGCAAAGCATAGGAGCTAAGATAGAAGCCATCCTCAGCAAAGTGCCGCACACAAAATCAGCCTATGCTGAACGCAGTGGTGGCGGGCGTTATATCGATATCACCCCAAAACTTGATGTCGCCGCACGTTACGGTATGTCACTGCAAGATATTCAAGATGTCGTGCGTTACGCCATTGGCGGTATGGATATTGGCGAGTCAGTACAAGGGGCTGAGCGCTATCCCATCAACCTACGTTATCCCCGTGAGCTACGCGATAATATCGAAAAGCTGCGCGAACTCCCTGTGATCACTAAATCGGGAAATTATCTACCACTGCGAAATTTAGCGGATATAGAAATCACCGATGGCGCACCTATGCTCACCAGTGAAAACGGTCGCTTAATCTCTTGGGTGTTTATCGATATTGAAGGCACGTCTATCGGCGAATATATTACGACCGCCAAGCAAGCTTTAAATGCCGAACTCAAGGTGCCCCCGCGCTACAGCTACACTTTTGCAGGGCAGTACGAATATATGCAGCGGGTAGATGCAAAACTTAAGCAAGTGATCCCTATGGCATTAGCCGTCATCTTCATCTTGCTGATGATGACCTTTGGCTCCACCATTCAGGCCAGTATTATCATGCTCAGCCTCCCCTTCGCGTTGGTCGGCAGCACTTGGCTGTTATACCTACTGGATTACAACATCTCAGTGGCAGTCGCCGTCGGTATGATTGCCTTAGCGGGTGTCGCAGCCGAGTTTGGGGTAGTAATGCTGGTGTATCTCAATAACGCCATCAAGCACAGACAGGAGAAAGATAATTACCACAGCGTCAGTGACTTAAAAGAAGCGTTAATGGAAGGTGCCGTTATGCGGATCCGCCCCAAAGCCATGACAGTAGCGACCATCTTCTTCGGCCTACTCCCCATTATGTGGGGTGCAGGATCGGGTAACGATGTGATGCAGAAAATTGCCGCACCTATGGTCGGCGGCATGGTTACTGCCCCATTATTGTCACTGTTTGTACTACCCGCACTTTATCTACTGATTTACTCGCGTAAATTAAAGAAAGACGCGGCGTAATTGAGTGTACGGCGCTAGAACACCGATAAAAATCCCCTCAAACCATTAAAGTTTGAGGGGATTTTCTCATTCAATCAGATTAAAAATCTAATTTTACAACAGTGCCATATACCACTCTGGGTAAAATAAGCCTCTAAGTTTATAGCGCTTATGTGTACCATTGACTCAGTGCCACACAGAATTGACTCAATTCACTGCCGTAGGAAGGATCCCATCACATGACCAAGTCATTTTGTTTAACCATCAGCCGGATATGGCCGCAAGCACTTTCCCTTAAAACCCCTTCACGTGCGTTACTTGCTGCATTCGGTTTATGCGCTGCGCTCATCATTACAGCACCCGCCTTTGCCGCACCCGCAACCGGTGAATTCGTTGCCGACAAACGCTGTGAGCTATTTCAATCGAAAAATAAGCAGACGAATCCAGACCAATGGCAGAGCAATATTGGTGAGCGCTACCCTGTACTTGAAATCCTCGGCAATAGCGCTAAACCTGATTGGCTAAGAGTGCGCACCAATGCGGTGAAGTCTCCCATGCGTTGGATCAGCGGTGATTGTGGTCAATATCTATCTAATGTTGCTGGCAGTAATTTATCAACACCTGCAACGGCGGCGGAACCGGCGCAAACAACCACGGCATCGGACATCAAAGCAAAAAGCCGAGATAGCCTTAAAGAGCATGGTACCCCAGAGAAACGCCAAGGGAATCAATGTCAAATCGGTGGCGAATTCGATGCTAACGTGCTCGCATTAAGCTGGCAAAGCACCTTTTGTGAACTCTATGGCCGCCGTAAAGCCGAATGCCGCGCCCTCAGCCAAACGCCAGAATCGAGCCAATGGCAACACTTCAGCCTGCACGGGCTGTGGCCGAATAAACAACAATGCGGCACACGATATGGTTATTGCAGCACAGTCAAACTGCAGCCGAATGATTTCTGTACTTATCCTGAGTTTGAACTGAATCCATCGGTGCGCAAAAATTTAGAAGAAGTCATGCCAAGCGCCCAATATGGCACCTGTTTAGAACGCCACGAATGGTGGAAACACGGCACTTGCCGTAGCCAAGACCCTAACGAGTACTTTTTATTGGCAACCCAACTGACCCAAGCGGTCAATGCCTCGGCATGGGTACAAAAATTTATGCATGACAACATAGGTAAGAGTGTCAGTAAAAGTGAGTTAAACCAAAGTTTTGATGGCAGCTTCGGTCAAGGCGCTCACACTAAAATGAGTCTAGAATGTGGCAAGGGATTACTAAGTGAAATCCGCATTAACTTGCCCGAAGTCATTAAAACTTCTGACTCCTTACCTAGCCTACTCGCCAAAGCCAATAAGGCCTCAAAAGGCTCCTGCCCTGAAACAATCATGATTGATAACGCTAATTAAACAAATGGTTAGACAAATAAAAACGGCGATTTAGCGTCGCCGTTTTTAACCTTAATGACAGTCCTTAATATGCCAGTCACATCTGATTAAGCTTGATCACCGCAAAGGTAGCGCCTTGGGCGTCAGCAATGACAGAAAATCGTCCCACATCAGGGATATCACTAGGCGGAATGCACACTTGCGCGCCTAAGCTTTGGGCTTTCTCAGCAAACGCATCGCAATCCGCCACCACAAAATAGAGCAACCAGTGGGGAGAAATATCGCCCCATTCAGGCATTATCGTCATCATGCCGCCGATGGATTGACCATCAAGCTGCCATTCTGAGTATTCAATGTCAGGCATGTCACTTGGCATGTTGGTCCAAGGGAAGATTTTGCAGTAAAAGGCTTCTTCAGTACGCGGCTCTTTGCAAGCCAGCTCAACCCAGCAAAGGGTATTGAGTTCACCCTGACGGCGAGCACCTATGTGGTTCTTTGCTTGCCATAAGGCAAAGCGTGCGCCTTCAGGATCGCTCACCTGCGCCATCACGCCCGCATCACCCACAATATGCGGCCCCATGTGCACTTGGCCGCCCGCCGCTTGAATCGCTGCAATGCTGGCATCGATATCATCGACGGCAAAGTAGATACGCCAGTGGCTGGGGATATGTGCTTCTGACTCAGGGATTTGATACATGGCGCCTAAGTCATCTCCCGCTAAATTAAATAGCGAAAAGTGACCTTCAGGGATCGGCATTTCGACCGAGTTCCAACCAAATAACGCTTGGTAAAATGCTGTAGCTCCCTGCCAATCATGGCTTGCAAGTTCAACCCAACATGCATGTCCTTGTGCGTACTGAGTCATTTTCATTATCGGCTCCTTTGTTTTAACAATCATTCGAGTTAAGCCTGAGTTTGTATTTCTGTCCAGTATTCAGGTTAAAAAGATCTGTAAGACAAAACTCAACCGCTAAAGACAAAAAAGCCCTCACATGGAGGGCTTAAATCATCACAACAAATTAGGAATATTGCGGCAGTAAATTTGCCATCGCGAGCAGATGACATGCACCCGTGACTATGCCAAATAACACCACAAGAATAATCAGCGGTGTACCGCCTATCACTCTAAAACCTGTGCTATCGGGGAACAACTGCCGCGATTTATAGGCCATCAGCGCCGGGACGATTACCGCCCACACTGTCGCCGCTAATGCCGCAAAGCCAATCGCTACTAAGAAGCCATCGGGAAACAGTAATCCTAAAATCGTTGGCGGCACAAAGGTCACTAACGCGGTTTTCATTCGGCCAGAGCGTGAATCATCAAAACCAAATAAATCGGCAAGATAATCGAACAGACCTAAGGTCACCCCTAAGAAAGATGAAGCCACGGCTAAGTTAGCAAACAGGGTCAACATACTGTTTAACCAGCTACTCGCCATCACCTCAGACAAAGCGCCCACCAACACTCCCATATTGCCACCTTGAGCAATAATGTCGATAAACTGGCTGCGGGGAATATTACCCATAGTCGCCACTAACCAACAGGCATAAATCACCAGCGCGATAAAGGTGCCGACGAAAATCGCCTTGATAATGGTGGAAGAATCTTTGCCGTAATACTTCACTAAGCTGGGGACGTTACCATGGTAACCAAAGCTAGCGAGACCAAAGGGCAGCGCCGCCCACAGATAAGGTGAAAAGCTGTTATTACCATCGGGTTCGAGCAACTTAGTCACATCAATTTCGATCAATAAATTTCCGATCGCGAGGAAGAAGGTAATGATCATACCGCCGAGCATAATCGTGGTAATCCGATCCACGGCTTTAGTACTGATCAACACTATGCTCGCCAATACTATGGCGAACACTAGCCCTGCCACGCTTTGCGGTAACTCAATTCCCATGCCCTGCAAGCTGTGATTCACAATCGAACCACCGCCGCTGATATAGGCATAAGTCAAAATATACAACACGAAAGCGATAGAAACGCCGTTCACTATCCGCCAAAACTGCCCAAGAGTTTGCTTGCTTAAGGTATCGAAGCTAGCACCAGGTTCGAAATGTAAATTGGTTTCGAGCAACAATAAGCCCGACATCAACATGCAAAACCAAATACCCAATAACATTAAAATCGAATAGCCAAACCACATACCTGCACCGACCACGGGCAGAGAAAACATCCCAGCACCTACGGTCGTGCCAGCAATAATCATGGCACCACCAAGCAAGGACTTACCTGCGGGCTTATGCTTAGCCGCATTCATATGATTTGCCATTAAACTGTGTGCTCCGCGGTGACACTCGCCACTATCGTTTGTCTCACTGACGGACGTAATAAGCTATTGGCCTGATCTCGTATGCGATTGATATTGGACTTATCTTCACTATCCGCCAGATATCCCAATTCTTTGAGCTTCACGCTCAAAGTACCGTAGAGTTTTTTATCGTAGAACTCAGGCGCGGTAATACCATGTAAAGCCCCTAAACGCTGGGCGAGTAAATGGCTCTCAGACTCAAGTTCTGAGCGCTCCATCTTAGGTCTGTTCGCTAACAGATTGAAAATAATAGCGTAGCGTTGCAGAGTCTCACTCACTGAACTGGCTAACAACAATAATTGGCTTGAGTGCTCAGGCACGACAGCTAAAGTATCAGTCTCAACCACTAAACCTTGCCCAATCAGGAAATCCAACACTTGCTCAACATAGGCTGGTAAGTCTTTAATTCCCATGAAGAGTTCGGCTTTCAGCAGTGGATAAAAATCGGCAACGATTGAAACGACTTGCTGGCGCAGGATCTGTTCATTATGGGTTAAACAACTCGCAATTAATGACGGTACGATAAATAAGTGAATGATATTGTTACGATAGTAAGTCATAGACACTGCCTGACTCGCTTCGATAGACACTATTTCCCCTAAAGGATCGGCACTAACAACAAACTTGTTCAGCTCTAAACCTTGCTGCACTAAATGCTTACCATCACCTTCGGCAACAGATGTATAAGAAGTGTAAGGCACTTTTTTGAGTAGGGTCAGATACAAATCAAGCTGACGCTCCAGCAGACTACGTTCTAAGGCGTTTTGATCTGTCGCCAGCAAAACTAAGCTAGTCAAAGTCACCGAACTCGCGGCTGCGGCATCATTGATACGCGTCATCACCCGATTAGCCAGCACGTTTACCGCTGGCGTTAACCAACTTGGTTTCTGTTCGGGATCATCGGCCAACTCAGCACGCCAGTTTGGCGCACGCTCATTTAAGAAATTTTGCAGGGTAATAGGCTCGCCAAAATTCACGTAACCTTGGCCAAAATTACCTAATTTGCGAATGGCACCGAACACCTGCCACACAGATTCTTTTTTCTTTTTCTTACCGCTTAACTCTTTATGGTAAGTCGCCACTTCCATCACATGGTCATAGCCTAAATACACAGGCACAAGTGTGACAGGACGTTCAATACCGCGCAGTACGCTGTTCATCGTCATGGCGATCATGCCAGTTTTCGGCGCCAACAGACGGCCAGTACGTGAACGGCCACCTTCGGAGAAGTATTCCACCGAATAACCTTTAGCAAACAGCTGGTCTAAATACTCACGAAATACTGCGGTGTACAGCTTGTTGCCATTAAAACTACGGCGGATAAAGAAGGCACCACCGCGACGGAACATAGGTCCCGCGGGCCAAAAATTGAGGTTAATGCCGGCAGCAATGTGCGGCGGAACCATGCCTTGATAATACAAAATATACGATAACAGCAGGTAATCCATGTGGCTGCGATGGCAAGGCACATAAACAATTTCGTGGCCATCGTGGTGCAGCTGGCGAACTTGCTCGGCGCCTTTAATGTTGATCCCGCTGTAAAGCTTGTTCCACAGCCAAGTTAAGAAACGCTCGGCAATACGCACTAAACTGTCTGAGTAATCAGCAGCGATTTCATCGAGATACTCAATGGCCGTCTCGCGCGCTTGGGTCTCAGAAATCTTTTTACTGGCGGCTTCTTCTTGAATCGCTTTGCGCAGCGACTCAGATTTGAGTAACGAATGAAACAGTGCTTGGCGGTTTGGCAGCACAGGCCCTGTCATTACCTTACGTTGACGACGGAAATGCACGCGTGCAACCCGTGCTAACTTATGGGCAATCCCCATGTCGGTGCCATGTTCGTCAGCCATGTAACGCAGGGATACGGCATTCGAAAACTGCACGAAGTTATGTCGACCTAAGAACAGAATCATCAAGCACTTGCGTAGCCAAGTCGGGTTTTCCCGCTCAAATACGGCCGCCTTCATAGTGTCGTCTTCTTTCCCTGGCGTGCGACCCCAATACAAACTCACGGGCACCAGTTGAATATCCAATTCAGGACGTTCCTTATGCACGGCTAACAAACGCATAAAGCATTCGAGGAAAGGCTCATTACCAGCACGTTCGCCAAACAGTGGCTTACGCCCTTGAAGACAGACAACCCGAGGCGCAGTCACACCATTAGCCACTAGAGGCTCATAAGGGCTTGGTAAACCTAACTTAGCCGTTATTTCGCTCAAAGCAGCTATGTCACTAAGGGATTCTGTTTTCATCACATAAACAAGGGGTCTGGAAGCATCCAGATTCAGATCGGCAAAGGGATCCTGAGGCACCACAATAGTGTGCACTAAGTGTTTTTGGATCCAACGTAATGATTTCAACCAAAGAGAGTCGTGTTTAGGCATTATTCTTATGCAATTAAGTGCGTTTACTAGCCCGATAGAATACCAGACTATGGGCAATATTCGCTAATTCTCTCCAAAATAGCTAAAAAGTGGTTAATACTTGCGCTGCAAATAATACTGTATATACTAACAGTAACTGTATAGAAAAACAGGAAACACCATGAGACCTTTGACGCCACGCCAAGCTGAAATTTTAGAGCTAATTAAACGAAATATTGCCGATACTGGCATGCCACCCACTCGGGCAGAAATCGCAACCCGTTTAGGTTTTAAGAGCGCCAATGCGGCTGAAGAACATCTTAAAGCGTTGGCAAAAAAGGGCTGCATTGAGATCATGCCAGGCACATCTCGAGGCATTCGTCTACCTGCGGAAATCGAAGATTTGACTGAAACAGGTTTACCGCTCATCGGCCAAGTGGCCGCGGGTGAACCTATCCTCGCCCAAGAACATGTTGAACAGTACTACCAAGTCGACCCAAGCATGTTTCATCCCGCCGCCGATTTTTTACTGCGAGTAAAGGGCGACAGCATGAAAAATATCGGTATTCTCGAAGGTGATTTGCTGGCAGTTCATAAAGTAGAACAAGCTAGAAATGGTCAAGTGGTTGTCGCTAGAGTCGATGACGATGTCACTGTTAAACGTTTCGAAAAAAAAGGTAATGTAGTCTATCTACATGCCGAAAATGAAGATTACTCCCCGATTAAAGTGGATTTAGGCTTCCAAAGTTTAACAATTGAAGGACTCGCCGTCGGTGTGATCCGTAATGGAGATTGGCTATGAATAAACTACTTGGCAATGCCCCCCGCCATCCGGGCCTGTGGCTCGATGAAGTCCGTGATGCTGACTATGACTGGCACCATGCGCCCATCGCCTGCATGCCAACTAAGACTCAAGGTCGCCAAGAATTAATTCATCTGAGTGCACAACTCGCTCAGTTAAGCCAACAGGGCCGTTGGTTAGTGCTCATCAACCCTCCAAGTATTGGCTACAAGCAAATGCTCGCCAGCGCAGGTGTGCGTATGGATAGAGTTTTGCTGGTACATGCTAAAGATGAAGTCGAAACCCTGTGGGCGATGGAGAAAGCCCTGACAAGTGGTACGTCCAGTGCAGTCATTACTTGGACTCAATCATTGGATGCGCGGGATAATCGACGCCTACAAATCGTGGCTAAAAGTGCCCGAGCTATGGGCATAGTGCTTGAAGACGTAAACAGTCACTTACATGCCGACGTACGCATTGAGCAAGGCAATCTCTTCGGTCAGCAATCTTTTTTTAGCTCTGTACACTAAATATTCATTTAATTTTTTACCTTGAAAGCCGCCTCACCTATGAATGTGAGGCTTTTTTTTGGCAATTTTTCAGATAATTAGATAAATAAGTGATCTTGATCAATATTTAAACAGCAAGTATGGTTGGTTAAGTCGGTGATGATATATCACCTTCCGTGGTCAATAAGTCGGTGATGATATATCACCTTCCGTGGTCAATGAATCGAGTATTTATCGAACTCGAAGCGCCACTAAAAATAGAGAACAGATTTATTTCAGCAGTATGTGCCAGCGTGGCTAATTACCAGCAGTAACAATACTTGATTAAAAGTAACAGCCGCCAACGCACGTTGAAGTCAAAAAAGCTTTTTTGGGAACTGAAGAGTTTGCATAGAGTTGAGACTTACTGTGTTGCTCTTCTTTGTAGTTGCTATTCGCAATTGGCAGAGGAGAAGTCTTGTGAAGCAATTGTTGTATTGTTTACTCGTGGTGCTTTTCGCACCACCGTTGACCGCCGCGGACATGCGGTTCAACATGACCCCTGGCGTGACCGAGATCAGTGGCAAGGTTTATCACTTGCACATGACCATTTTGTATATCTGCTGCGCAATAGGCCTAGTGGTCTTTGGCGTCATGATTTACGCCATGATCAACCACAGAAAATCCAAAGGCGCTGTCGCGTCCCACTTTCACGAAAGCACTAAAGTTGAAATCGCTTGGACGATTCTGCCATTTATCATTTTGATCTTAATGGCGATTCCAGCGACAAAAACTTTAATCGCAATGGAAGATCCCAGCAACGCCGATCTCACCGTAAAAGTTACGGGGTCCCAATGGAAATGGCATTACAGCTATTTCGATCAAGATATTGATTTTTATAGCATACTGACAACACCCAGAGCACAAATCGAAGGCACCGAAACCAAGGGTGAAAACTATCTATTGGAAGTCGATAAACCGCTCGTTCTACCAATAAACCGCAAAATCCGCTTTCTGATGACTTCAGAGGATGTCATCCATTCTTGGTGGGTACCCGCCTTTGCCATTAAGAAAGATGCCAATCCAGGATTTATCAATGAGGCCTGGACTCGCATCGACAAACCCGGCATTTACCGTGGTCAATGCGCCGAGCTCTGCGGTAAAGACCATGGTTTTATGCCTATCGTAGTACAAGCGTTACCCGAAGCCGAGTTTGAGGCTTGGGTCACAGAGCAGAAACAAGCCGCAGGTGCTGCGGCTGAAGCCGCTCAAGCCGCTTTATCACAAACCCTAAGTAAAGAAGAGTTGATGACTCAAGGTGAACAAGTTTACCTCGGGCACTGCGCAGCCTGCCACCAGCCCAATGGCGAAGGGTTGCAAGGCGTATTTCCGCACCTTAAAGGTAGCCCGATTGCAACGGGACCGCTCAGCGGCCACCTTGAAATTGTGCTCAACGGTAAAACGGGTACAGCCATGCAAGCGTTTAGTAAGCAATTGACTGCACAAGAAATCGCGGCAGTGACTACCTACGAGCGTAATGCTTGGGGCAATAATACTGGCGATGCAGTGCAAGCCAAAGACGTCAACGAGTACATGAACGGCAATTCTGCACAAACATCCGCCGCGGTACCAAGCAGTACAACTCCGACACCCGCACCTGCAGACGTCTCAGCTGCAATCGATCCCGCAAGCCTCCCCACACTCAGCCATGACGCCCTCATGGCCGAAGGTCAAACTGTCTACGCGACCTTCTGTGCTGCCTGCCATCAAGTGACAGGTGCAGGAATACCACCCGCCTTCCCCGCGCTAGTGGGTAGTGCTATCGCCATTGGACCAGTCGCCAATCACATCGATATTGTGATGCACGGCAAAACGGGCACGGCTATGCAGGCATTTGGCAAACAGCTTAGCCCACAGCAACTTGCAGCAGTCATTACCTATGAACGCAATGCTTGGGGTAACAATACCGGCGATACAGTGCAACCTGCTGATATCGCAAGTCATGGACAGTAGGGGATAATGATGAGCACTACGACTCAAGATCAAACCGCAGCCCATGATGACCATCATCATGGTGCGCCAAAGGGCATCATGCGCTGGCTGCTAACCACCAACCATAAAGACATAGGTACTTTGTATTTATGGTTCAGCTTTATTATGTTCTTAACCGGTGGCGCTATGGCCATGGTGATCCGCGCTGAACTCTTTCAACCTGGATTACAATTGGTCGAGCCCAACTTTTTCAACCAAATGACAACTGTTCATGGGCTGATCATGGTATTCGGTGCGGTAATGCCAGCCTTTACAGGGCTCGCTAACTGGCTGATCCCTATGATGATAGGAGCGCCCGATATGGCGCTGCCACGGATGAATAACTGGAGTTTTTGGATACTCCCCTTCGCCTTCACTATCCTTCTCAGTTCGCTATTTATGGAAGGTGGCGGACCTAACTTTGGTTGGACCTTCTACGCACCACTATCAACAACTTATAGCCCAGATAGCACGGCGCTCTTTGTATTTTCTATTCACATCATGGGGATAAGTTCGATCATGGGCGCAATCAACGTGATTGTGACCATAGTGAATTTACGCGCGCCAGGCATGACATGGATGAAGTTACCATTGTTTGTGTGGACTTGGCTTATCACGGCATTCCTACTGATCGCGGTTATGCCCGTACTCGCTGGCGCAGTGACTATGGTGCTGACCGATAAGTTTTTCGGCACGAGTTTCTTCGATGCGGCTGGCGGCGGCGATCCTGTGATGTTCCAGCATATTTTCTGGTTCTTCGGCCACCCTGAAGTCTACATCATGATCTTGCCGTCCTTTGGCATCATCTCTGCCATAGTTCCAGCCTTCAGTCGTAAACCCTTATTTGGCTATGCATCCATGGTTTATGCTACCGCTAGTATTGCAATTCTGTCGTTCCTCGTATGGGCGCACCATATGTTCACCACAGGTATGCCAGTGTTTGCCGAGCTGTTCTTCATGTATTGCACTATGTTGATTGCTGTGCCAACTGGGGTGAAAGTGTTTAACTGGGTTGCCACTATGTGGCGCGGCTCACTCAGTTTCGAAACGCCCATGCTGTTTGCTGTAGCCTTTATCATACTCTTCACTATTGGCGGTTTTTCGGGATTAATGCTCGCCATTACACCCGCCGACTTCCAGTACCACGATACTTATTTTGTTGTGGCACATTTCCATTATGTGCTCGTGACTGGTGCGATTTTCTCCATCATGGCAGCGGCCTATTACTGGCTACCTAAGTGGACGGGACACATGTACAACGAACGACTGGGACAATGGCATTTCTGGTGCTCGGTGATTTCAGTCAATGTGCTATTTTTCCCGATGCATTTCCTTGGGCTGGCAGGAATGCCAAGGCGTATCCCTGACTACTCGATTCAATTTGCCGATGTTAATCAAATCGTCTCGATTGGTGGGTTCGCCTTCGGCTTATCGCAATTGATTTTCTTAGTATTAGTAATTAAGTGCATCCGTGGCGGCGAAAAAGCTCCCGCTAAACCTTGGGAAGGTTCCGAGGGTTTAGAGTGGACATTGCCAAGCCCTGCGCCTTACCACTCCTTCACGACACCACCTGAGGTGAAATGAAATGGCAACCCAACACCAGCAAGATAAACCTAAGTCAAATCGTAAACTTATCAGCATGTTAGTTATCGGCTGTATTGGCATGTTTGGCTTTGGATTCGCGCTGGTGCCGCTCTACGATGTGTTGTGCGAGCAACTCGGTATCAATGGAAAACCCTCCAATACCGTGAGTAGTTATCAAGCAATCACAGTAGATACAAGCCGAATAGTGACTGTGGAATTTATTTCTCAGGTACAAACAGGCATGCCATGGACATTTGCGCCACAAACCAAACGGCTCGAAGTTCACCCTGGCGAGCTAATCCATACGGCATTTTTGGCGCGCAATATGTCCGCTAAAGCAACGATTGGCCAAGCGATACCTTCAGTTTCGCCCGGCCAAGGTGCCGCTTATTTCAATAAAACAGAATGCTTTTGCTTTAATCAACAACCCTTAGCGGCGGACACTAGCGCTGAGCTGCCGCTCATTTTCTATGTGGATCCTCAGTTACCTGAGTCTATCCACACTCTGACCCTCTCTTACACTCTCTACGACATTACCGACAAGCAGTTAGCGTCTGCCATAGAGCAAGGAGCTGTAAAATGACAACGAAACATCAGTCTTACTACGTTCCATCCCAAAGTGTCTGGCCTATTGTAGGTGCCATTGGCTTGTTCTTAATCGCCTCTGGTGCAGGCCTTTTCGTGCAACAGTTGAAATCAGGTGCATCCGGTGGCGGTTATGTGCTGCTGGTTGGGATAGCTGTGATCCTATTCATGCTGGTAGGTTGGTTTAGAACCGTGATCCAAGAGTCGATGGCAGGGCTCTATTCTAGCCAAATGGATCGATCGTTTCGCCAAGGTATGAGCTGGTTTATTTTTTCGGAAGTCATGTTTTTCGGGGCTTTTTTCGGGGCACTATTTTATGCCCGCATGTTCGCAGTGCCTTGGCTCGGTGGCGCATCGAATAATGCCATGACCCACGAAGTACTCTGGCCTCAGTTTGAAGCTATTTGGCCGCTCATTACTACGCCAGATGGCACTAAAACCCAAGCTATGCCATGGACTGGACTGCCATTAATCAACACTATCGTACTGCTAACCTCCTCAGTTACCTTACATTTCGCCCATGTCAGCCTAGAAAAAGGTAAACGTTCTGCCATTACTCTCTGGCTTGGTATCACCATACTCTTGGGTATGGGTTTCCTTGCCTTACAGGCAGAAGAATATATGCATGCCTACCGGGAAATGGGACTCACTCTGACCTCTGGGATTTATGGCAACACCTTCTTCCTGTTAACTGGCTTTCACGGCATGCATGTCACTCTGGGGACTCTCTTTTTATTCGTGTTGTTTTTCAGAGTGTTGAAGGGGCACTTTAGCGCAGATAAACATTTTGCGTTCCAAGCGGGGAGTTGGTATTGGCACTTTGTGGATGTGGTTTGGCTGTGTTTGTTTATTTTCGTTTACGTTCTCTAGTGCTTTAGTAAGGCGTGGGATTGGGGCTAATTAACCCAGTCCCTAAGGCCACCAGCAATAACAGGATAACGAGCACGGAAAAAATCACTCGCCGACCAAGATAACGGCTCATAGACACTTTTTCATCACCTTTCCCCATAATAAACAAGGCGCGACCTAGATTAAAAATGATGAATAGCAACAGCAGAACTAAGACCAACTTAAAAATGAACAGGCTATTCATACAATATCCTCATGTTCTGCTGAATAAATTAACGGTTTTTCTACTGATATTGACTGTGGCTGTATTAACTATATTGGTCAAGTTGGGTTTATGGCAGTTAGCCCGTGGTGAAGATAAAACGACGCTTTTAGCCCAAATGGAAGCAAGGCAAGCTTTGCTGCCATTAAGTTTTGAGCAGCTCCAGCTCAAGGTCAGCAAAGAAGGCGTAACGGGTTATCGACTGCAAGTACGCGCCACTCCCGCAAGCTCACAAATCTGGCTACTGGATAATCAAATCTATCAAGGTCAAGTGGGCTATTTAGCCTTCCAACCATTGCAAGTAGAAGTTGAAAAACCTTGGTTGCTGGTCGAGTTAGGCTTTGTTGCCGCAGGCTCCCATCGGGATGAGTTGCCCCACATCACTCCCCTAAGCGGGGCATTAAATATCGAAGGCAGGCTTTATCAAAAGCAAATCAATCCCTTGAGCCAAGCTTTAATGGCAGAAACAGGGACAAGTATTCGCTTTCAAAATTTAAATATGCCCGAAATGGCTAAGGTATTAGGGCACCCAGTGTTACCTGTCGTGTTGCAACCAGAGCAATTACCTTCCCTCACATTGCCCCATCCTTGGCAACCTTTCCCACTGTCAGCACAAAAACATTGGGGCTATGCATTGCAGTGGTTTTCGATGGCAGCCGTATTTGCAGGGCTAATGCTGTGGCAAGGGATTAAATATGTAAAACGCCATAGCACCCAAACAGTCGCAAACTCAAGGAGCAAATAGGGAAATTCGTACCATACTTAGCAAGACACTAATAAAACTAAATAAATATAAAACAATAAATTAGGGATAATTTGAATGAGAGGAGCAAGCATGAACTCCCAAAACAAATCTAAACACAAAGCATTAGGGCTATTACTGCTGGCGTTTATTGCACCCGTAGTGATTGCTAAGCTAGTGCTGAGCCTCAATTTATACCATGGCGGTGCCACCAATCATGGCGAGCTGATCAGTCCCGAAACCAGTTATGCCAGCCTTGGGGTTGAAAATTCTAATCCCAAAGAATGGCAATTACTGTATTTATTACCCACCAAATGCAACGATGCTTGCCGTGAACGCCTGTATATTTTGCGCCAAAGCCACACAGCGCTAGGGCCAGATCAGGCGCGAGTAGAACCGCTTATCCTCACCCATCCCGACAGCGATCTTAACGCCTTAAGCACCTTTAACTTCAATACTCGTCCCGCCAATGCAGACTTAAGCAAATGGTTAGATGAACAGCAGCTAATCATAGTCGATCCCTTAGGCAGCTTAGTACTGCGCTACCCTCAAGTGCAGGGCAAAGAAGCACATTTAGCTCAAGGCAAGGCACTGATTGCGGATCTGCGTAAGTTGTTAAAACTGTCGAGGGTAGATTGATGCAACTAACTTGGACCCTACGCTTAACCTTAGTCTTTACCCTATTGGTGATTTTAATGGGCGCTTACACCCGCCTATCGGATGCAGGGCTCGGCTGCCCCGATTGGCCAGGCTGCTACGGCCATATTAAAGTGCCCACCCAAGACCATGAAATCGCCCATGCGCAAACTATATTCCCAGATCACGATATCAATCCAAAGAAAGCTTGGCTGGAAATGATCCACAGATATATCGCAGGCGGACTTGGCTTACTGGTGTTGTTCATCTTAATTTTGTGCTTAAAAACACCGGAAGCACCCAAAAAGTTGCCGATCATCATAGTGCTGCTGATCCTTTTTCAAGGAGCGCTAGGTATGTGGACAGTGACCATGAAACTCATGCCAATAATTGTGATGTCGCATCTTATTGGTGGCTTTAGCCTAATCTCGCTGCTGTTACTCCTTTACCTGCGAACCCGACCTCGGCGTATATTTAATAGCGAAACTCATGCTCGACATCTCGCACCGTTAGCATTGGTGAGCCTATTCGTCCTTGTGGGTCAGATCATGCTGGGCGCTTGGACATCATCGAATTACGCGGCGCTCGCCTGCACCTCTTTACCCATCTGTGAGGGAAATTGGGTAGATAACTTAGCAATAGCCGAGGCATTTTCACCGTTCCAAGGCCAACACCCTAGCTTCGAATTTGGTGTGCTCGATTACCCTGCACGAATGACTATCCACGTAGCCCACAGAATTGGCGCTATCGTCACTGCCAGCTTGTTACTCGTGCTCGCCTACCGATTATTTGTTGGCGCTACGGAACTTAAGGCTTTAAGCCTTTTATTAGTGGGGCTAGTCATACTACAAGTGAGCTTAGGTATTTCTAACGTAGTGATGCATTTACCACTCGGTATTGCCGTGTCTCACAACGGTGGTGCGGCACTACTGCTACTGACCTTAGTCACAATCAACTATTTTTTATGGCGCAAAGCATAAGCGAGGGATCCAAGATGGCAAAACCACTCTCAATCACCAGTAGCCTGCCCACTTTCAGCGTAACATGGCGCGCCTATTTTGAAATGACCAAACCTAAAGTGGTTGCACTGATGCTGCTCACAGTCTTAGTCGGCATGTGTCTTGCTGTGCCCCATGCAGTCCCCGTTCAACCTTTAATCGCCGGTATGCTGGGTATTGCTATGATGGCGGGTTCTGCGGCGGCGTTGAATCATCTGATCGATCGCCGTATCGATGGCTTAATGGCGCGCACCTACAATCGCCCACTGCCTAAGGGACGCATTTCGGCCACGCGCGCGTTAATTTTCGCCGCTAGCTTAGGTAGTTTTGGCTTTATCGTCTTATATTCCTTAGTCAATCCACTCACAGCTTGGTTGACCTTTGCCAGCCTGATTGGCTATGCCTTGGTTTATACTGCCTATTTGAAACGCGCAACATCACAAAATATTGTGATCGGTGGCCTTGCGGGAGCTATGCCACCCTTGCTGGGATGGACGGCAGTGACGAACGAATTTCACGGCCATGCGTTATTGCTAGTGATCATCATTTTTACGTGGACGCCACCACATTTTTGGGCACTGGCCATTCACAGACGCGCCGAATATGCCAAAGTAGATATTCCCATGCTGCCAGTCACCCACGGTGTCGAATTTACTAAAACCTGCATCTTGCTCTACACAGTATTGCTGGCGATTGCTTGCCTGTTACCTGTGCTGGTTGGCATGTGTGGGCCAGTGTATTTCGTCAGCTCGAGTTTACTCAGTACGGGATTTATCTATAAAGCATGGCAACTTAAATATCGGGATCATGATGGCTTAGCGATGCAAGTGTTCCGCTTCTCTATCTACCATTTAATGTTGTTATTTATGACATTACTGCTAGACCACTATTTGTGGAACTAGTGTATGGAACGAGTTTGTCGCGCTAACCTGTATTTATGGAGCGAATAATGCAGAAAAGAATTTTAGTCATCGCCATTTTGTTGTTCGGTCTTGGCGGCCTATTTGCGGTGAAATTTAATCCACCAAAACCTATCGAGTTAGAGAGCGGTTTTCTGTTTCCACAGGCCTATGAATTAGCGCCCTTTGAATTGATTGATCAACACAAGCAAGCTTTTACCAATGCCAGTTTGCAGGGAAAATGGAGCTTATTTTTTATCGGTTTTACCTTTTGTCCCGACATTTGCCCTACGACCTTAAATAAACTTGCGGCAGCTTATCCTGATCTAAACAAAATAGCGCCATTGCAAGTGGTGTTTCTATCCGTCGACCCCAAACGGGATACACAGGATAAACTCTTAACCTATGTGAATTTTTTCAATCCAGAGTTTAAAGCTGTAACGGGTGAACAAACGCAAATCTTCCCGCTCACACGCAGCTTAGGACTCACTTATGCCATGGTGGGTGAAGGAGAAAATTACCAAGTCGACCATAGTGCGGGTTATGTGTTGGTGTCGCCGCAGGGAACGCGAGTTGCGGTATTTAAACCTACGGCAGCGTTAGGCAAACCGCCGCAGGTATTAAATGATAAATTAATTAGCGATTTTGAAAAAATAGTGGCGCAATACAAACCTAGCCGTTGATCACTCTTTGACCCAAGAGCCATCGTCCTTTGGCCTTACCCAAGGCTGAGAAAACCAATAGTAGCCATTACGCGCCTTACTCGGCGCTGTGCAGTTATAACGCGAGCGCCCCGCGGGCAAGGCTAAATCCGCTTGAACACTAAACTCGTTTTCATTGAGCCAAGTCGGCTGTTTTGAGCCTTGACCTTGGATATAACACATCACTTGCTTAGCAGATATATCACTCATATCGAGGGTCACTTTAAGCTCTGGACGCCAATGACCACCCTTTAACTCAGGATCACTTGGGGTTTGTGCAATCACAGGCATATTTAAGCTGTATAACTTTGCCTTAAGGCTTTTTAGGTCAGCATATTGTCCAGCAACGGGGAAACGCGGCAGGGCCGTTAATGGCGAATAGGGCCCCGCGGCACCGGACTGTTGCCCAAAAGCGACAAAGCCGTTCTCAGTTAACATATCCTGCAACGCTTGATTGTACTCACCATATGGATACGCCAACATTTTAAAATTGTGCCCTGTGGCATCTGCAATCGCTTTTTCTGTATCTAAGATATTGGCTTTTATCCGCGCTAACCACTGCGCCTGTGATTCATTTTCTAAGGCGCGGATCAAATGTTCGTGCGCCCAACTGTGGTTAGCAATATCGGCGCCTTCCTTGGATAGTGTGATGAGTTCATCCCAAGTCATCATCTCGGTAAACTTTTGTTTAATCGGCTCAATTGCCACAAACAAGGTGTAGGGGAATCCAAATTCCTTTAGGATAGGATGCGCAGTAGTCGCTATACTGCGATAACCATCATCGAAGGTAATTGCGATTGTTTTAGCGGGTAAATCTTGTTTTTGCTTGATCGCTTCAACCACTTTAGAAAGCGGGATCACCTTAAAGCCGTCATCGACGAGAAACTGCATTTGCTCACGAAATTGCGCGGGCGTAACGCTGGTTGCCGCCGGAGTGGTTTCTGACACATGGTGATATTGCAGAATGACCACGGCATGGGCAGAAAACGTCATTAGCCCTATGAGTGCCAACAGCACACGTTTAACCATAATGTGAACACCTCTGAAATTAATGAATACTGCTAAATCAACTTGGCTCGACCTCATGCTCAACGGCGCGAAAAATCGCCAGTTACTGGCGCTCGCCCTGCCGATGATACTCTCCAATATCACTATCCCGCTGTTGGGCTTAGTGGATACGGCTGTTATAGGTCATCTGAGTGAAGCCTATTATTTAGGGGGAGTCGCTGTCGGGTCAACGATTATCACATTAATCATTTGGTTATTGGGATTTTTGCGTATGGCGACGACAGGTTTAGTCGCGCAAGCCTTTGGTGCTGACGATCTTCACGCCCAGCACAAACTCTTAGTCCAAGGCGCTATGCTAGCGATGTTATTGGGCGTAGGCGTTATCGCACTGCAAGTCCCGATATTGAATTTAGCGTTGGGATTATCCGAAGCGAGTAGCGAGGTCGAGCGTTATTGCCGCGAATATTTTCAGGTACGGATTTGGTCAACGCCCTTCGCCCTGCTCAATTTAGTGATGTTAGGTTGGCTCTTAGGGCGACAACAACCTAAAGCCGCCATGTGGCAGCTGATTTTAGCCAACCTTGCCAATATTATTCTCGATGTGGTGTTTGTCCTCGGCTTGGGTTGGGGCGTTAAAGGCGCTGCCCTCGCCTCAGTCTTTGCCGATATCACCGCTTTCTCAGTCGCACTCACTATGGTGTTGCAACAACTCAAGCGCGCACCCGAGTTTCACTTATCTCAGCTATTTCCCCATGTCACCTTAACGGGTTATGGCAAATTACTGAGGCTCAACACCGATATTTTTGTCCGTAGCCTCTGCTTGCAGGCAGCTTTTGCCTTTATGACATTCCATGGTGCAGGTCTAGGTGATAATACCGTTGCGGCCAATGCCGTGTTATTGAATTTACTGCTGTTAATCTCCTATGCACTCGATGGCATTGCCTATTATGCCGAGGCAGAAGTCGGTCGAGCTTATGGGCAAAAACAGGCAGAACAATTAAGGGAAGCTGTGATCTTAGCTTGGTGCTGGTCGGCCATAACGGCACTAGGATTCTGCGCTGTATTTAGTCTTTTTGGCAGTAATATTATCGCGTTATTGACCAGCATTAATGAGGTCAGAGCCACTGCGCAAACCTATCTTATCTGGCTAATATTCTTGCCTTTATGGTCCTTTAGCTCGTATTTATTCGATGGTGTTTACATAGGTGCCGCTAAAGGAAAAGTGATGCGCAATAGCATGATACTCGCCACCTTTGGCGCGTTTTTCCCAACATGGTATTTACTGCAGCTGCTATTACTACCAGAGCAAGGCAACCATGCCCTCTGGGCCGCGATGAGTGTCTTTATGATCATCAGAAGCCTAACGCTCGCAGGGCATTATTATTTCAGTCAGGCCTTTTTACATAAATAAATCTGTAAAGACAGTAGTTTACTAATCTCAAAATCATTATTATGTTGATTTTACAATTGTAACGAAGATGTGAATCGATAATGAAAAGGATTTTACCGCTGCTATTGCTGTGGCTATGTAACTATACGGTTGCCAACACTGCGCCACAATTACCCGTTGAAGCCTTTGCAAGCATCCCAGATGTTAGCTCTGTGCAGCTCTCGCCTAATGGCAAAAAAATCGCTTCTGTTGTACGGGTCGATCAAGCCAAACTCAAAGGTACTGTCGTTAGTATCCAAGATATAGAAACAGGCGAAAAAAGCATTCCGCTGCACACGGATAATCAAAAATTTGTCATCCTGTCTCTGCAGTGGGCAAACGATAATATCTTACTGATCAGTGCTAAGTTTCCGGCTAACCGTTACGGTACACCTACAACCGAAACCCGCCTTGTTAAGTATGATTTGACCACGAAAAAGACCTCGAGTGTCCTTCCGCGCAGCGTCTTAGACCGTCTTAATTGGATCCCGCAACATCAGGGGCAAATTATCGATCTTATGCCAGATGATCCCGATAATATTTTACTGTCATTAGACGGAATGGGCGAAAACGTAGGCGAAGACAGCGTTCTGAAAGTCAATTTAGCGCAGGGGAAATCCAGTTACACCCAAAATGCTAAAAAGAAGATTATAAGTTGGATTACCGACAGGCAGCACAAAGTCCGAATTTCTATCTACAACGATGATACTGAGTACCGTATTTATGAACAGGCCGAGCAAAAGAGTGATTCACGCTTGCTTTGGACCTTTAAAGCTTTTTCTGAGGACACTGTTTGGCCATTAGGTTTTGATGCAGACCCTAATATCCTCTACGTTCGCGCCTATCACCAAGGTTTCGAAGCCATTTTTAAAGTGAACCTGACCGACCCTAATCTTACAAAAGAGTTGGTTTACGCCAATGAAGCAACTGACGTCGAAGGGGATTTACTCTACTCGCAATTAAAGAAAAAAGTCATTGGTATCAGTGAAGGCGACGGCGAGGAATACACCTTCTGGGAAACAGAATATGTTGGACTACAAAATGGTCTTAAGGCTGTATTACCCGATGCTCACAACTATATTACTCAATTCAGTGCAGATGAACGCCGCTACATAGTGTATTCCACCAGCTCGACCGAGCCTGGCACTTATTATTTCGGCGATAGGGACGAAAAAACGTTATATCCCATCGCGAACAGATACGGCAAGCTCAATAGTGAGCTACTCGCCAACACCCAACATCTAACTTACGAAGCAAGGGATAAGCTCAAAATCGATGCTTACCTAACAGTGCCAAAGGGACTCGAAGCTAAACAGCTACCGACGATTATTTTCCCCCATGGCGGCCCGATCAGTTACGACAGTAACGGCTTTGACTATTGGGCACAGTTTTTCGCTAATCGGGGTTATGCGGTATTTCGAATGAACTTCAGAGGCTCGGCAGGTTACGGCTATGAGTTTATGAAGGCTGGCCTAAAAAGCTGGGGACTCGAAATGCAAAACGATGTTGAAGACGGGACTCGTTACCTAATTGCTCAAGGGATTAGCGATCCTAAACGCATTTGTATTGCCGGTGCGAGTTATGGTGGTTACGCGGCCTTAATGGGGGCAGCTATGACTCCCGATCTTTACCGTTGCGCCATCAGTGTGGCTGGTGTGACCGATGTGGCCTACCTAGTCAAATCAAGCCGCAGACATACCAACTATGAAGTGGTTAAAGAGCAAATAGGAGATGATCTCGATGCCCTCTATGAGCGCTCACCTATCAGTAAAGCAGATAAAATTAACATCCCAGTATTGCTGCTTCATGGCGATAAAGACAGAGTCGTTAAGGTTCAACATAGCCGAGAAATGTATGACGAGCTCAAATCACTAAATAAACCAGTGGAGTATATTGAGTTGGAAAATGGTGATCATTACCTGAGCAATAACGACAACAGACTCGCGACGTTTAAAGCCTTAGATAAGTTCTTAGCTGATAATCTCAACCCTAAGTTATAACTTAACAGCTGCACTTAAAGCGAAAGCCAAATATAAAAAACGCGACTCAAGGTCGCGTTTTTCATTCAGCTCAACAAACAAGATTAAGCGTAAGAATGTTCACCGTGTTGGTGATCTGTCACGTCACGTACGCCAGTCAACTCACCTGGGAACATGTCTAACAATTGTTTTTCGATACCATCCTTCAGGGTGATATCAACTTGAGAACAACCATTACATCCACCGCCGAACTGCAGTACGGCTACGCCTTCTTTGGTAATTTCAACCAGCATGATATTACCACCATGGCCAGCTAACTGAGGGTTGATTTCAGATTGGATCACGTATTCGATACGCTCGACTAAAGGTGCATCACCAGACACTTTACGCATTTTTGCGTTAGGTGCTTTGAGCGTGAGTTGTGAACCTAATTGGTCAGTCACAAAATCGATAGTGGCATCTTCAAGGAAAGGTGCACTCTTCTCATCGACCATAGCATTGAAGCCAGTGAACTCGATTTCAATATCATCACTTTCTACTGCATCCGGTGGACAATAAGACACACCACACTCGGCTTGCGAGGTACCAGGACTGATCACAAATACACGAATATGAGTGCCTTCAGGTTGATCTGCTAACAACTTAACAAAATGGGCTTGAGCCGCATCGGAAATGGTAATCATGAAAACCTGCTCCGTCAGGGGATACCTGAGTGTTTTAGTAAGAATTAGCCGTATGATACTCCGACTCACCTTCGCTTTGTAGTCCTTTGGATAGCAAGTTTATGGATTTTTGCCATAGCGATCACGATTTATTCATCATAAACAAGCTTTAAACGAATGTGTTGTACGCGAGTGAACTGCATCATTTACAAACAAAAGCGACCCAATTGGGTCGCTTTAAGCCAGACATAAAATACAAACTATTTAGCCGCTTCTTGTCCAGCGATACGACCAAAGACAATGATATCAGTGTAAGCATTTCCACCGAGTCGATTGGTTCCATGGGTTAAACCAGTCACTTCACCCGCAGCAAACAAGCCCGGAATCACCTTTCCTTGTTCATCAAGTACACGAGTACGTGTATCAACCGCAAGGCCACCCATTGTATGGTGCACAGAAGGTGTCGCTTTTAAAATCCAATAAGGTCCTTTACTTAAATCAACCAATCCTGAGCGATGATTAAAGGCTTCATCCTTTCCTGTTACGGCATAACGATTAACGTCTTTAATCGTTGATAACAACTTGTCTTCAGGAATATTAAAGACTTTAGCGGCTTCTTCTAGGGTGTCGACCTTATACATTAGCCCGTCTTTTGTGAATTCCTTCAGTTCACCTTGATGCATTTCAACAGTATGGGCAACATCTTCAATAGCTTGGTTCCAGAGAACATAAGTATAACGGCCTGGTTGGGCTAGAATGGCCTGTGAAATCACATCTCGGCGTTCCAATTCTTCAACAAAGCGCTCACCCTTCTGGTTGATTAACACCGCACCAAAGAAGCGAGAGTCTGCAATCAAGGCAATTGCACCCGAGGTTGGGCTACAAATAGGATATGACTGGATATATCCCATATTTTTAGCTACTGCATGTATTTTTTCTGCCATCACAATACCGTCACCAGTACCACCTGAATGACCAGTGCTGCCATATCGTTCATCTAACTCTGGGTTATATTTTTTACGCATTTCCATGTTAGACGAGAAGCCACCCGTGGCAATCACAACACCGCGTTTTGCATAGTAGGTTACCGTTTTGCCATTATGAGTCGCTTCTACACCCACAATTCGGCCCGTTTGATCTTGAATTAACTTTTCAGCCTTAGTGTTGGTATGAATTGGTAAGCCCACTTCTTCAGCTTTAATAGAAAACTTGCTGATCACCTCTGCTCCGGTATGACCTTTAGGGATTAGCGCCCGTTTCACGCTGTGTCCACCAAACTGAAATAATTGATCTGGGTAAAATTCTACTTTGACGTAATCCCTTAACCACTCCGCAGCATCAACCGCATTATCGACCATGGTCTTAACCATTTCAGAGTCACCTTTGAAATCGCCGCCTTTTAGCGTGTCGCTAATAAACAGCTCTTTGCTATCGGTCACTCCCATATTTTTTTGCACCCAACTACCGGCCACATTCATCTCAGCGCCAGAAATCAAAGAATTACCGCCGATAATAGGCATCTTTTCAATAATCACTGCACTTCGTCCCGCAGTCATAGCCTCTAAACCAGCACTGAAACCTGCACCACCCGAGCCAATAATCACCACATCATAGGTATATTCTGCTGGTGTTAATGCTTCATTTTTTTTAGCTGAAGCGACAGCAACTAACGTAACACCTGCGGCTTCAATACTTTTACCCACGGCTTCTTTAAGCGCTTTAGACGTTACGGTTGCGCCTGCAATACCGTCAACCTCGATAGAGTTATTATCAATAATCGCCTGTTTCACATCTTTAAATACGGCACCAGCAAGGACCTTATTTTCCTTTTGCTTTAGTACATCAATCGCCACAATGTGTCCGTCTTTGAATGTGGTTTCGACCTGCACTTCGCCATGCTTGCCTTGAGCGGTTCCCTGGCTTTTTACTATTTGATGGGTAACTTGACAGCCGACAATAATTGCTGTTGCCGTTGCAGCAATACCAATAATGGATTTTTTATAATGCATTACAATTCCCTTATTATTTTTGATAAAATTTAGAACAGCACCAAATTAAATGAGATTCTACTTATCAAAATTTCAACCTATTTGATAAACCGTTAAAACTGATAACCAACAGATATACCGTATTCAACCCCATCATTATATTGCGAACCCCAGCTATCATAATGAGTGATATATAACTTTGAAAATATTGAATCCGTGAGGCTTGTTTGTAATGTTGTAATTATCTGATGGCCATAGCTGTCATATGAAAATAATGCTTGATGCGCTGCATCCCTATCAATTTGTGCTTCATAATTCAAACTTAAACTATGTTTTAACCCTAGCAACTCAAATGGGTACTTTGCATTTAAAACCACGGCATAACCTGACAGATCATTAAACTTCTCTGATGTGGGGGAAAAGCTACCAATGGTATAATTTAAACCGACACCATAGTTTACTGATAAATTTTGAATTTTTGCATTATGGGTAATACCTAAGTAAAGATTATCTTCAACTAGCGTTTCACTCGCAGAGATAAAGTTCTGAGTCCAGAAGTTGAACTGCGACTCTCCCAGCTTATTTTCAAGTATCAATAATGACTTAATGGTAGTTTTACCATCAAGGTTCTTCTGATTTTCCGCGATTTCAGCAGGGTTTTCGAGCTTAAGATTAGCAAAGTAAGTACCCCAATCAGCAATACCTAAATGATTCAACTTTACAAAAGGTTGATTAAAAACACCCGGGTTATCATTTTTTGCGGCACTAGTATAAAACTTATAACCTAAATCCACGCTCGTTTTATTCACATCAGCATATACTGAACCACTAAAAATAATTGCACTGACTAAAATAGATGCCACACTTTTTTTACACATAGAGCCCCTCTCAACCATGTATTCTAGGAAGTATTTTAAAATACTTCTCGACCAGTAAACTTTATATAATAAAGTTACTACGAATAGCATGATGACTATGTGATCTAAGCCCAACGGCGCTTTTGCATTTTAAAAGTGTGTGGTTTAATGCAGTAAATCTATAGTTCCCATTCTTTAGTTATTAGATATGACCAGCCTAGCTGTAAATAAATTATTTGCAGATGAGCTAGTAAAAATCCAACCCAGTTGATTAGCGAGACGTTTCACCAGTAAAAGCCCTAAACCAAATCCATGACGGCCCTTACTATTGTAGGAATTGGTTATTTCTATACAACAAGCATCTTGAGTAATGCGAATATCCATCCCACCATGCTCAATACTATTCCTTAATAAATTGCTTAAGATTATTTTTAGCGGATGAAGCTGGACGGGCAAGCAAGTATCGTCACACAATAATTGAATTTTTTGCTCATAACCATGTACCCGTTGCTGCTCCTCGATAATACTGGCAAGTAAAGGCGATAATGCTACGTTTTCCTTTTCTAGGTTTGAACACTCTTTATTAGTTAACCATAGTAGGGTTTCAATGAGTGACTTCATTTGATTGGTCGCTTGGGAAGCATACAGAGTTGCCCCCGTAAGCTCACCTTGTTGTAATGCGAGGATTTCAAATGAAGATTGGCATATGGCGACTGGCGTACGTAACTCATGGCTAGCAAAGCGTAAAAAATTGAGTTCTCGCTGCTGAGCCTCCTGAAGTTGTAAAATCGAGTTATCTAAAGCATCAACAATTGCCTTTAATTCAGCATATTCTTGTTCTGGTAAACTCAGTTTTCCTCCTCCTTCCCAATCATGTTGTTTAATCGCATGACTAATTTGATGAACAGGCGTAATCACTTTGCTTTGCATATAAAACGCTAAACTTGCACTGGCACAAAAGGTTATCAAGACAAGCAGCAAGATCGCCGTCATATTTTTAGGGGCAAATTGCAAATCATGGGTAACACTAAACTGCAGCCAAACGTAGAGCGGCTGGCCAGTTTGGGTGTAGTACACACTTAACGCGTTAACAATGGGACCTTCTGCATGCTCATAGTGAATTTTGCTCGCATCAGTTAAGACTTCATTGTTACTTAACTCACGAATTTGCAGCGGAATATCTAGCCAATGAGGATAGACAGTTAAGTTATCGGTTTTTAGAAGTGGTTGATGAAGTAATGATTGCTGAGTTGGCTCCGCCATCTTCAGTAATGCTTCTGCCGCTTGCCCTGCATTGTGCATTGTGACCTCATGCATAGAAATCATACCTGCACACATCATGCAAAGCGGGATAAAACTATTCACGCCTAAGGTTATTAATAGAAAAATAACTCCCCACACTTGATAGCTACGCTTGAGGCTAAGTTTAGGCGCTTGCATTGATATCATCTCTAAGGCTTAAACCAACGCCACGAATCGTATGTAATATTTGCCGTTCAAAGGGGCGATCGATCACTCGACGCAAAAGATGAATATGGCTGCGCAAGCTGTCACTATCAGGTGCGCTGTCGGGCCAAAGCATTCGCTCAATCTCTTCTCTACTCACCGTTTCTGGACTACGCCTAGCTAATAAAGCCAAGATCTGCCATCCGGTTTTAGACAAAGCCAGCAGTTGCCCTTGCCGATACACCATGTGGTTTGCAAAATCGATTTCTAGGTCGCCAATAGTCAACCTTTGGGGCGCGGGACGACGCTGAGCAACCACCTTCAATCGCGCGACCAGTTCCTCCATTGCAAAGGGTTTTACTAAATAATCGTCCGCGCCCACAGCAAACCCACTCAAGCGATCATTCAGACTACTACGTGCAGTTAACATGATTACTGGTGAGGTAATGCACTGTCCTTTCCAGCGTTCACACGCTTCAATCCCATCACCATCCGGCAAATTTAGATCGAGAATAATAGCGTCGAACTGCTGCTGACTAATGAGCATATCCGCTTGTGCCAGGTTGAAAGCGTAATCACACTCTATACCACTCAATTCAAGATATTGAATGATGTTGTTAGAAAGAAGTCGATTATCTTCAACCAGTAATATCAACATATTTAGATCAACTCATATTGATGGGCTAAATGGATTAAATTTGCTCTATTTGTAGCCCCAAATTTCTTACGCATGGATTCCATATGATATTCAACTCCTCTGACACTTATCGGGAGCTGAGTTGAAATTTCGTCGTTTTGAAGACCGTTTGCGACCATAAGTAGGATATCTCTCGCATTATCTTTAAGCAGAGAGCTTTGTAGAAATGGATTGAACAATTGTTTATTACATTCAAATAGCTTGTTTTGAGCCTCTTTTAAGGTTGCACTCAAACCCGTTAATAGGATGTCTGAATCACTCAGATGACTCAGCAATATAAAACGACCCGCCCAATGTCGATTGCTATGACATGTAACGGGCCAACTTAATACGGTTTGAATATGATGCTTACTAAAAAGTAGGCTAGCTTTATCACCTTTATCACACGACAAGCGATACATATAAGATTTTGAAGTATCTAACGAAAAACCAAAATTAAAATCATTAGCGGCAACCTGACTTAGATAAAAACGCTGCAGTTCAGCAACTACAGGTGATGAAGCTACGCTGGCATTAGGTTTACGCAGCGAAGCTTGTGAGAACAGATTGGTTTCTTTTGGAAAGTGATAGTTTTCATACGCGCAATGAGGGACTCCTTGAAACCAGAAACCACAAAAACCATGTAGCTTCAAAGAGTAGTTTATCGCCTGAATAACGTCCTTCAGCGTTGATGCCGTATCTGCATTTGATCGCGCCAGTTTAGCGTCCATAAATACCCTCCAAACGAAATAACATAGAAAGGTATCTCAATACAAAAATAAACAAAACCCATTGATACAGATACTTACATCTTGTCGCAAAATTAAAACTTATTCATTTTTACGCAGTATTTTTGACATAATTTTGACATACACAAAGATATAATGGAGCAATGCTTTTAACCTTTTTAAATATCATCCAACAAGCCTGGCGCCTCTGCCCTTGCCAAACACCATACTTGAACATGCACATAACGCGCTTCGAATAAGCGAGCAATTTCAGAGACTGTAGTGCCGGTGGTCACCACATCATCCACCAATGCAACACGCTGGAACGCAAAATCATCCGCTAACATAAAGGCATCATGTAAGTTGCGTCGTCGCTGTGCACCCGAAAGCCCCGCCTGCGATCGAGTGTCTTGTTGGCGCGTTAACCCTTCGCTCACTAACGGCAGTTGCAAGAGCTGTGATAACTCATGGGCAATTAACCACGCCTGATTAAATCCCCGTTGTTGTAAGCGTTTTGGATGCAATGGGACTGGCACTATCGCTTGAGGCAGCGAGATTAATCCTTGCTGTTCTAATACCTTAATGCGTGCCACTAAGGCGCTACACAGCACGGGCAAAGCGGCAAGTTGACCTTGATATTTAATCGCACCAACCCAAGCACCCAAACCTTGATGATAACTACAAGGCGCAATGACTTTACGTGGCTGGCGCTTTTGGCATTCACCGCAATAATCGACTTCTATTTGCATCGACTTACCGCAACCTAAGCAAATAGGCCCATGATATAAGCCAGATTGAAGACAAACGGCGCAAATGCCAGTCTCGGGAAGTGATATGGATTGGTGGCACAGCAGGCAACGGTTAGGTAAACTGCCCGCCAACCACCTTGTACCGAGTTGATAGCCTAAACGCATTATCCGTAAAGCAGATTGCGGCCAAATCCTTTTGACAAAGTGCGGCATACATTCACCTAATCCATTTTTGAGGCACTCAAGTGAGCCAAGTCACATCCACAAACCAAGCAAATTTGCATATTGAAATCAGCGGCCAAGGGCCAGATCTGGTGATGCTTCACGGTTGGGGAGTGAATAGCGCTGTGTTTACGCCATTACATGAGTCACTGTCTCAGTATAGGGTGCACTATGTAGACTTGCCGGGCTTCGGCCATAGCCAAATGGTTGAAGGTGGCCTATCAACCTGGGTCGATACCTTAGTCGCTGCATTACCTGAACACGCTATTTGGGCCGGCTGGTCACTCGGTGGGCTCGTTGCGACTCAGGCAGCGTTAAGTTATCCACAAAAAATCAAAGGCTTGATTACTATTGCCTCATCCCCTTGCTTTATGGCAAGGGAAGACGAAGCATGGCCGGGCATTCCGCCACAAGTCCTTAATCAATTTAGAGAACAACTCGGCCAAAATTTACCTAAAACTATAGAGAGATTTCTGGCGATTCAAGCCATGGGTAGCGAAACCGCCAAGGAAGATATCAAACAACTGCGCGATCTTGTCCTCGCACGTCCTTTACCCAATACCAGAGCCTTAACTCAAGGCCTAAATATGCTAACCGACGTCGACTTAAGGCAGCAACTGATAGAGTTGCAACAACCTTGGCTAAGGATCTGGGGCCGACTCGACGGGCTAGTGCCCAAACGCGTACCACCTAAAATGCCCATCACAGCTCAAAGTGTGGATGTGATGCTCGCCAAAGCCTCTCACGCGCCCTTTATTTCCCATCAGCAGGAGTTTTTGCAGGTATTTATGCCTTGGTTAACGTTACAGACACGTTAACGCTTTATCTTTGAGCGATTAATGACTAGTATTTAACCATTAATGTGCCAAGGAATTTTCCATGTTAGTTGTCAGTAACTACCCCCAAGTCCCGCTAGCGACCAGTAATGTCGCGACGGACTCGGCTCGGGTCGACAACCAACTGAAACCTGTGGTCATCCCACCACAAGCGGCAACTAAAGGTCACGAAGAACGCGCCTTTAATCCACAGAATGAACGCACTGCGGATCAAGCTCAACAACAGGCAAAAACGCTCGAGCATAATCAGCAGCAAGTTCAAGAAAAACAGCAGCAACAGCAATCCTCACAGCAACAGAACCAACAACAGCAAGAGAAAAAAGCGCCCCTTGTAGTGACCGAGCGTGTTTTACCTAAAACGCTAAAAATTGCAGCAAGAGGCCAAGCGGCGCTGCAACGTAAGGATATACGCTTAAAGGTCAGTCAAGGTGCAACAAGTTATGCCAGTAGTAGCGCTAAAGCGAATACCAGCAGTACGGCAAGGCAATCGCTTCAAGGCGAATCGAGTCAATTTTATCAACAACTTGGGCAGCGCATTGGTCAGTTCTATCAACAACAGACTCAGCCAGAGCAAGAATCTATTATGTCGACGTGGATTTAACCTATTCCAATCGTATGAATCCGTTTGCGCACAAAATTAACCTGAATGATAAACAAAAATGCCGCTAAAAATAGCGGCATTTTCCATTCTGTTTAACGCTTATTTAGGCAAACGATACAGCTCTTGCTGGTAGGCCAAACTGCCCCACAATGCCCAACTTAAGGCTTTCTTCTCTAGCGCGGCAGCTGCGGGTGGATGAGGCGTTAACTGCTCGGTTTTTTCGTTATACTCGAAACCTTGAGCCGCTTTTTCTGGCTGCAGGATCACAACCTCTTTGCCTTCCATCAGTGCAAAGTTTTTATCGTATTGCATTAACGCGCGCCCCGGCCAATCATCACTCACTTGGGTTAAATCTCGGCCCAGCATAGGATAAGAATCTGAAATACCAATCAATGATAACAGTGTTGGCGGTAAATCAATCTGGCTCACAATACGATGATCGCGTTTTGGTGCAACATTATCCCCAAGAATTAATCCCGGAATACGAAAACGTGACACTGGCACCAGATCCGCACCACCCACTCGACTGTCATGGTCGGCAACTACAATAAAAATCGTATCTTTCCAATAGTCCGCGTTTTTCGCCAATTTGAAAAACTCACCAACCGCATAGTCGGCATATTTCGCCGCATTATTGCGAGTTTGCTTAGGTTGTTCATAAAGTTCGATACGATCATCTGGGAATTCAAATGGATCATGGTTACTCGAACTAAACACCAAACTAAAGAAAGGCTTACCTTCGCTATGCAGACGCTCAAACTCACTGTTCGCCTTGCGCATTAAATCTTCGTCTGACGCGCCCCACGAACCCACGAAGGCCGGAGATTTGTAATCTTTCTGATCTATGATGTCACTAAAGCCGTTGCCCAAGAAGAAGCTACGCATATTGTCGAAATGGCTCTCACCACCATAAATAAACTGCGTTGTATAACCATGATTTTTAAGTAATTCAGCAATACTGAAAAAGCCAACTTGGCTCTTACCTAGCTTCACCACAGCACGAGCTGGCGTTGGCGTAAAACCTGTTGTCACGGCTTCGATTCCGCGTACAGATCGTGTACCAGTAGCGTACAAGTTATCGAAATACCAACCTTCTTTAGACAAGGCATCGATATTCGGTGTCAGGGGTAACCCACCTAAACTACCGACAAAACGGGCGCCTAAGCTCTCTTGCAGTAGGATCACTAAGTTCTTTGGCTTACCAGTATAACTGGCTTGGTTAAAGCTCAGTGATGGGATATCCGTTGAAGTAAAGGCACTTTCAGGGCGACCACTTTCCAGCCTAATCGTTGCAATAACCTCCGCGTTATCTAGCTTGCCATACACTTTAGAAGCATCTTCTTCACTATCCATCTGCTTGATGGCAAACACCAAGGAATAAGCAGAGTTAATCACTAAAGAGTTCACTAATGGATCGTCAGCAAAGGCCACCAGAGCGGGGTTAAGCGGACGATGACCCAAGGTTGAACGGGCACCTAATATCGTAATTGCGATAACGATTAACGCTAATACTGGACGCCAATACCAGCGTGGAAAGCGCAGGTTTCTCGTCAGTTTACCGCTGAGAACCCAACCGCCCCAGAGTGTACCTATGGTTAATAATATTGAGAAAATAAGCTCAAGCTTACGACCCGCCCACAGCATAGAAAGCACTTCTTTCGGGTAGATCAGATATTCCACATACAAACGATTCGGACGAAAACCGTATTCTTCAATAAAAGCGGGGGTCGATGCTTCTAAAAACAGCATGATCCACAGACCGACGGTTAACCACACCCGTAAAATCGGCTGCCATAGACGGCCAATAAAATGATCACCTGAAAATAATGCGGTTCCTAAGGCAGCAATACCCCATAACCAGCACAGAGTTGCAATATCGACGCGTAAACCTTGGATTAAGAGATGCGACCAACCATCAACAGCGGCCACGCGATCGGCTTGCCACAGCCCTAAAGCGATACGGCTCGCGGTGGCAATGAAAAGCACTAATAACGAAAAGATAAAGATGGCGCGAAAAGGCCCATGGGCATTGTTTCGCCCGCGAGGTGATAAACCAGATTGCATGTGTTACCCCAAAACGTGTAAAAAGAGCCACTCTGCTTTGGAGTGTCAATATTGAAAAATCGGTGAATAAGCTGTGCTATGACAACCGATTTTGCTTAACGTTGCATTAAATGCCGACTTTATATTCCCTAAGACGACATTTATGCAACAATTTTGTGAGTAACAGGTTAAAAAGTCGACTCGGACATGACGTATGTCCGAGTATTTACATTACAGCGTCTACTTTTTCAGCTTAGCGAAGGCATCGGCAAAGGCATTGCCCATGGCCGCGTTTGCTGGCGCTTTAGGTGCTTGCTTTTGCGCAGGACGCGCAGCCGGTTTCGCTGACTGCGGTGTTTTACCATGATTAGTTCTGGCAGGATTGTGTGGTCTTTGCTGTGGCTTGCTCTGGTCGATAGCTTCATCCAAACGCATGCTCAAACCGATGCGGCGGCGCTCAACGTCAACTTCCATCACTTTGACTTTCACCACATCTCCCGCTTTCACCACAGTGTGCGGGTCGCTGATGAACTTGTCGGTTAGAGAAGAGATATGCACGAGCCCATCTTGATGTACGCCAATATCAACGAAGGCACCAAAATTAGTCACGTTGGTCACTACGCCTTCGAGTACCATTTCAGGTTTCAGATGTTTAAGTTCTTCAACACCATCTTTAAACTTGGCAGTTTTGAACTCACCGCGGGGATCGCGTCCTGGTTTATCCAGTTCGGCTAAAATATCCGTGACCGTCGGCAGGCCAAATTCCGCCGTAATAAACTCTTCAGCCTTGATGCTGCGCAGCAAATCTGAGTTACCCATCAGGCTCGCCAACTCTACTTGCTTAGTCTTAGCGATAGTTTCCACTAGCGAATAAGCCTCTGGATGCACAGACGAGGCATCGAGTGGATTGTCCCCTTCTCGAATACGCAAAAAGCCCGCCGCTTGCTCGTAGGCTTTAGGCCCTAAACGCGGCACTTTCAGCAGCTCTTTACGATTCTTAAACTGACCATTGGCATCGCGATAATCGACCACGTTTTTCGCTAACGTCTTATTTAAACCTGCCACTTGTGACAATAACGGCACAGAGGCCATGTTGAGATCTACACCCACGCCGTTTACACAATCTTCCACCACGGCTTCCAGCGAACCCGATAATTGGCTTTGACTCACGTCGTGTTGGTATTGACCGACACCGATAGACTTAGGCTCAATCTTCACCAATTCGGCTAATGGATCTTGCAAGCGGCGGGCGATAGACACAGCGCCACGAATCGACACATCAAGATCAGGAAACTCCAACGCCGCCAATTCCGATGCAGAATACACAGACGCACCCGCCTCACTGACCATCACTTTGGTCAAATGTGGATGGGTATCTTTCACTTCAGCAATCAGCTCAGCAGCCAGTTTGTCAGTTTCCCGTGATGCAGTGCCGTTACCAATCGCAATCAGCTCAACCTTATGCATTTTGACTAAGTTAGCCAAAGTACGGATCGACTTTTCCCACAGATTTTGCGGTGCGTGTGGGAAAATAGTCGCATGGCACAACAACTTACCCGTGTTATCGACCACAGCGACTTTAACACCGGTACGTAAACCAGGATCGAGTCCCATGGTGGCTTTCGCGCCCGCAGGAGCGGCCATCAATAAATCACCTAGATTACGGGCGAAAACTTTAATCGCTTCGGCTTCAGCGCGTTCGCGCATTTGCGAAATAAACTCAGTTTCCATCTGCAGGGCAATCTTAATACGCCATGTCGCCGTCACCACAGTTTTCAACCATTGATCAACGCTGCTATCACCTAATTTCAGCCCTAAATGATCACAGATAATCACTTCGCAGTAACTACCTTGGCCCGCTTCAGCGGCTGGATCGGCATTCATAGATAAGGTTAAGAAACCTTCATTACGCCCACGCAGCATAGCCAGTGCACGGTGTGATGGGATCTTAGCTAACTGTTCTGTATGCTCAAAATAATCGCGGAACTTCGCGCCGTCTTTCTCTTTGCCAGCAATTAAACGGCTTTCTAACACACTGTTTTGGCTTAAATGCTCACGCACTTTACGCAGTAATTCAGCGTCTTCGGCGTAACGCTCCATCAGGATATAACGCGCGCCCTCGAGCACAGCTTTAACATCGGCAAAACCCGCTTCGCTATTGATATAGCCTGCCGCTGTAGTCTCGACATCTACGCTACGATCAGCCAGTAATGCATCGGCTAATGGCTCAAGCCCAGCCTCGATAGCGATTTGGCCCTTAGTACGACGCTTAGGTTTGAAGGGCAGGTATAAATCTTCGAGGCGTGTCTTACTGTCTGCCTCGTCAATCGCCCATTGTAATTCTGGCGTTAACTTACCCTGAGCTTGGATGCTAGACAGGATCACTTGGCGTCTGTCGTTCAGCTCACGCAGGTAACCTAAACGTGTGTACAAGGTACGCAGTTGTGTATCGTCTAAACCGCCTGTGGCTTCTTTACGGTAACGGGCAACGAAGGGAACTGTCGCGCCATCGTCGAGCAGAGTGATGGTTGCGGCAACTTGTTGCTCACGAACATTCAGTTCTTGAGCGATAATCAGAGCGATGTTATGTGCATTAGTTTGCATAAATAAAGTGTCGTGCCTAACTGTAAAGTAAATCGTTATTGCGCCAAAGATACCACAGGCGCCCCGTATGTTTCATGCTAAAGCCTAGGTCAAATCAGAGAGTTTGATCTTTCCCGCAATCCAGTGACTACCGCCGCTATTTTAAGAGCGGCAAGTCTGTGGTTAATTCGCCTCGCTGGCGAGAGTAGTTTCAAAAGGGGTATAACGGATCTGATTGATATACCACTCTTTTGGACCCGATGGCGTTTGCACTAGCACCTCATCATCCACTTGCTTGCCGATTAAGGCACGCGCCATGGGCGAGTCGATGGTGATATAGCCTAATTTTGTATCGAGCTCATCTTTACCGACGATCCGATAACGCACTCGATCACCTGCTTCATTTTCAAGCTCAAACCAAGCGCCAAAGAATATTTTGCCTTCCTGCTGCGGCGAGTAATCGACGATTTTTAATTCTTCTAACCGCTTAACTAAGTATCTGACTCGGCCATCAATTTGTCTTAACAAACGCTTGTTGTAGGTGTATTAGTTCCCCTAACAACATCATACTAAATACATCGTTATCTTCTCAATGAGATCATTTTTCTTACTAATCTTTATTACTTTGACAAAATAAGAATCCCCAACTATATACTTTATACTATTAATTTGTTGGTATAAAAATGCCTTCAGTTCTAAAGCGCAATGTTGCATTTACCGCCTCTCATGCAACTACAGCGATACAACTTCCTGCCCTTTTCACTGAAAATGGCTTGCTCATTTCCCATTTAAGATTTCTTTGCTCAAAACGAAATAAATCCCAATCTTGGATTGAACGGAATACGTTTGCAATTCAGCTACTTTTGAAGTTCGTTGATGCCCATCAACATTCAGACATGTCTGCAACTGAGTTGCTCCAATCTTTCGTTCATGCCCTAAACTTTGGAACTTTAGACAACGAACAAATTGATGAATTAAACCTTTACTGGTTCCCTCGAAGAGTTGCTGATGTGAATACTCTGCTAAGTCATATCAACTTGTATTGCGATTACATTGATGGAATTTATGGGCACGAATTACCCAACTTAAATCCCCTGAGGCGGTCAACTAAGGCAGAAGAAAGAATCCGATGGTGTGCCTACTACAAACGTCAATCGAACTGCTTTTTAAACCACTTAAATCACCCATCGCCAAACAAATTTGTAATGAGTCGTAGAGTGCAAGCGCCAACCTCTCATATGCTTTCGATTGAATCCGTGTCCCGTTTTCCAGACGAGCACTTTGAACGATTTTTACAATACGGATTTACAAAACCTGCAGGAGAATTCGATTTAGGCAGCATACTCATCGTGATGCTTATGCACTATGGTGGCCTAAGACTATCCGAATGCTTCCACATCTATACTCATGATGTTGCGATTGATAATAAAACTGGCGCTACGATCATTTCAGTGTTTCACCCAAGCGACGGGGCCAGTCCATTGCCTAATTTTACTAACCGTCGCGATTATTTAAATCTACAGTTTCATCTTAAGCCCCGAAATGAATATCCACGCTCACACAGACTTTTTTCGGGCTGGAAAGGATCACTGCTTACTGCTCGTAACCTTTCATTTAATGTCATGATATTTCCCTACACTAAAGCGGTCGAATTTACTGGTCTGCTAAAAGATTATCTATCTGTCAGAGTAAATGGCGATCACCCTTATCTTTTTACCAACAGCAAAGGGCAACCCGAATCCAAAAAAAACTTTATCAAAAAGTATCAAAAATCAATAGAACGTATAGGACTAGATTCGGATAAACATCAGGGAACCAGTCCACACTCTCACAGACACTCGTATGGTTATAGGCTCGCGACCTCGGGGTTCATTCAATTAGAAATTCAAAAAGCAATGCACCATAAAAACCCAGAAAGTTGCTTGGTGTATATAAAACCTCAAGACGATGAAATTAGAGAAAAAGCTAGGGAGTTAGGCCTATGAAAAAATGTTTTTATGCTTCTCTAGTCGCAGCACAGCAATCCGTCCAAGCACTCGGCATCACCTCTTACCAAGAATACCAACAGCGTTACCGTGAAGATCCACGCTTGCCCAGCAGCCCTAATGCAACCTATTCCGCCGATTGGCAATCTTGGCCCCAGTTTTTAGGGACAGCAGATAAGTTCTATCCCACTGAAGCCGCAGCTCAGCAGGCCACCCAAGCCCTTGGCATCACTTCACCGTCAGACTACCAACAGCGCTACCGTGAAGACCCACGCTTACCCAGCAGCCCTAATGTAATCTATTCCGCCGACTGGCAATCTTGGCCCCAGTTTTTAGGGACAGCAGATAAGTTCTATCCCACTTTAGCCGCAGCTCAGCAGGCCACCCAAGCACTTGGCATCACTTCACAGCCAAACTACCAACAGCGCTACCGTGAAGACCCACGCTTACCCAGCAGCCCTAGTGCAACCTATTCCGCCGACTGGCAATCTTGGCCCCAGTTTTTAGGGACAGCAGATAAGTTCTATCCCACTGTAGCCGCAGCTCAGCAGGCCACCCAAGCCC
>NZ_JAKKRN010000024.1:0-69412 GCF_025654245.1 Shewanella sp. SM29 | reverse complement strand
GCCCAAATCATCGCGTCCATCGGCAATTTACGCCGTCTTAACGTCGCAACGCCCTGAGAGTCTAGGCAAGATTGAATTAACTCAGGTTCTAACACATCTGCTAAGCAGGTGAATTCGGTTAGGCGGGTAATATGAGTACGGGCGAGTGCTTCTGAGAGTTGCATAAAAAAATCCGATGACATGAGGTCATCGGATTTTGATCTTTTCAGCGAGATCGTCAAGCGATCTGTCTTAACTGATCGGCATTACAGCTTACGCTGGCTTTTTACATCAAGTTACCTTAACGGCAATCGATTACACGGCAGTCTGGAAGATCACTTCCGATGCTTTTTGGGTGTAAGACTCGATTTGGTCGAAGTTCAAATAACGGTAAGTGTCAGCCGCAGTTGCGTCTAACTCTTTAGCGTATTCTTGATATTCTTCAGGTGACGGCAGACGACCTAACAGTGCAGCAACCGCAGCCAGTTCAGCAGAGGCTAAGTAAACGTTAGCACCTGTACCTAAACGGTTAGGGAAGTTACGGGTAGAAGTCGATACCACAGTTGAACCTTCAGCTACACGTGCTTGGTTACCCATACACAGTGAACAACCTGGGATCTCGATGCGCGCGCCTACACGACCAAAAATCGCGTAGTAGCCTTCTTCAGTCAGTTGATCTCTATCCATTTTAGTCGGTGGTGCAATCCACAGACGTGTTGGCAGAGTTTTAGCAAACTTGTCTAGCATCTTACCAGTTGCGCGGAAGTGACCGATGTTGGTCATACAAGAACCTACGAACACTTCATCAATCTTAGTTTGCGCAACAGATGACAGTAAAACGGCATCATCAGGATCGTTTGGCGCACACAGGATTGGCTCTTTGATGTCATTTAGGTCGATTTCGATTACTGCAGCGTACTCAGCATCTTTATCGGCGCTCATCAGCTCAGGATTGGCTAACCACTCTTGCATACCTTTGATACGACGTTCAATCGTACGACGATCGCCATAACCTTCAGCAATCATCCACTTGAGCATGATGATGTTTGAGTTCAGGTATTCAATGATAGGTTCTTTGTCTAACTTGATGGTACAACCAGCAGCAGAGCGCTCAGCTGAAGCATCAGACAGTTCGAAAGCTTGTTCAACTTTCAAGGTTTCAAGACCTTCGATTTCCAGTACTCGACCAGAGAAGATGTTTACTTTACCTTTCTTCTCAACAGTCAGCATGCCCAGTTCAATGGCTTTTAATGGGATAGCATGAACCAGATCACGCAGTGTGATACCCGGTTGCATTTTGCCCTTGAAGCGCACTAATACGGATTCAGGCATGTCGAGTGGCATAACGCCAGTCGCAGCAGCAAACGCTACTAAGCCTGAACCCGCTGGGAATGAAATACCGATTGGGAAACGCGTATGTGAGTCACCACCCGTACCAACGGTATCTGGTAGCAGCATACGGTTTAACCACGAGTGGATAACACCGTCACCTGGACGCAGTGATACACCGCCGCGGTTCATGATGAAATCAGGCAGAGTATGATGTGTGTTCACATCCACTGGCTTTGGATAAGCCGCAGTGTGACAGAATGACTGCATAGTCAAATCAGCACTGAAACCTAAACAAGCTAAATCTTTCAGCTCATCACGGGTCATAGGACCTGTCGTGTCTTGTGAACCGACAGACGTCATCTTAGGCTCGCAGTATTGACCAGGACGCACACCCGCTACGCCACAAGCTTTGCCGACCATCTTCTGCGCAAGTGTATAACCTTTGCCAGTATCAGCGACATCTTGAGAACGTACAAAGACGTCAGATAACCCTAAGCCTAATACGTCACGGGCTTTGTCAGTTAAACCACGACCGATGATCAATGGAATACGACCACCAGCACGAACTTCGTCTAACAAGACTTCCGTTTTTAAGCTGAATTCTGAAATTACTTCGTCGCTATCGTGACGCTTAACCACACCGGCGTATGGGTAGATGTCAATCACATCGCCCATTTCCATCTTGTTCACATCAAGCTCGATTGGCAGTGCGCCCGCATCTTCCATAGTGTTGAAGAAAATCGGTGCAATTTTACCGCCAAGGCAGAAACCGCCAGCGCGCTTGTTAGGTACGAATGGAATATCATCGCCCATAAACCACAGTACTGAGTTAGTCGCAGATTTACGTGATGAACCCGTACCCACAACGTCACCCACATATACTAATGGATGACCTTGTGCTTTTAATGCTTCGATTTTTTTCACTGGGCCAACGGCACCAGCAACATCAGGCTCGATACCATCACGGGCGTTTTTCAGCATAGCTAACGCGTGCAATGGGATATCAGGACGTGACCATGCATCTGGTGCAGGTGACAAGTCATCGGTGTTGGTTTCACCAGAGACTTTAAATACTGTCAGAGTGACTTTGTCGGCCAGTTTTGGACGGCTTAAATACCAATCTGCATTCGCCCACGCTTCAACCACTTGCTTTGCAAACTCATTGCCCGCTTCCATCTTCTCAACCACATCGTGGAAAGAATCAAACATCAGCAGAGTGTGAGATAACGCTTTAACGGCTAAAGGTGCTAACGCTGGATTATCCAGCTGCGCGATCAGAGGTTCGATGTTGTAGCCGCCTTGCATTGTGCCTAATAACTCAGTAGCACGCTCAGCAGACAGAATCGGTGATTTCTCAGTGCCTTTGGCAACCGCATCTAAAAAAGCAGCCTTAACGTAAGCGGCTTCATCAACACCTGGGGGAATTCGATTTTCAAGCAGGTCGAGAACGAAAGCCTCTTCACCTGCGGGTGGGTTTTGAACTAACTTAACCAGTTCAGCCACTTGATGTGCATCTAATGGCTTAGGGACTACGCCCTCTGCAGCACGTTCTGCGACGTGTTTACGATATGCTTCTAGCACGGCAACATTCCTCTTTGTTTGGCGCTCTAACAACGAAACTGCACGTCTTCTTAATTGAAGCTGACAGTCCGACATGATCGACCCGTATTTCCGGCCTGCAGTATACTACAGCTTTGCAAAAGTATGAATCAGGTCACACTCGGCAAAAAGCGAAATAAGGACTAAATCCGGCGGCGAATGCCAACTTACGGGAAGATTAAAACAAGTGAAATTAGACAATAGTTTGAAAACAGACAAAAAACCATACACTACAAATAGTTAACAATGTTTCATTAATTTTAAATCGAACAAGCAATTTTCCGTGTCAGAGAGCAAATAGGTATAAATTTTTCTCATCTTGCTGCATTTTGGCTTTTAAGATGCAGTGCGAGAACTTACACTCAGGCTTAATTTACTGCATATCTCAGTTATTTCCTTAGTCCATCGGAGTACCAATGACATCCCTTAGCATTCAAGCCGTTATTTTTGATATGGATGGCGTTTTAATCGATTCAGAACCCCTATGGCAACGAGTCGAGTATGAAGTGTTATCCGCACTCGGCGTGCCAGTGACGGTAGAGACGATTCAACAAACCACGGGCTTACGCATCGATCAATGCGTCGATTATTGGTACCACAAGGCACCTTGGCCACACTATGATAATGCCAAGGTCAGCCAAACGATTGTTGATAAAGTTGCAAATGAAATTCTGGTTAGCGGCGAAGCTATGCTGGGCGTTTACGAAACGATTGACCACTGCCAAGCGCTTGGCCTTAAAATCGGCTTAGCGACTTCATCCCCAAACACCATTATCCAAGCAGTATTAACGAAGTTAGATCTCAGTGAAAAGTTTATGGCGATAGAATCGGCTGAACACCTAATCTATGGCAAACCCCACCCAGAAGTTTATTTGAATTGCGCTAAGGCGTTAGATGTTGATCCCCGTTGTTGTCTTGCCATCGAAGATTCCTTTAACGGCTTAATTGCCGCCAGAGCAGCCAACATGCAAACGGTCGCGATCCCTGCGCCAGAACAAAGAGGCGATGCTAAATGGATTATCGCCCATCATCAGGCCGAGAGTTTGTTGGCATTAGCAACAATTTTGGCGAAATAACGTCACAACACACCGAGTTTCTGCAGGGCGGATAAGCTTAGTCTTTGCCCTACGGATAAATGCCAGAATGGTGTATGCACCAGAAGGAATGCAATGTGAAGTACCTATCCTTAATACTGCCCATGGGTTTAATACTCATGTCCACCTGTTTACCCGCTAGTGCAGGTGAGACCATGCACTGTAAACAACAAGTGATCAATACGGGCGATACTTTAACGACTGTGCAGGATAAATGCGGCTCGTCCAGTGATATTCGAGAATACAGTTTGCCCGCGACTTATCTCAACGCTAACGGAGACAGGGTGATCGATCCCAGCAAGTTGCCAACTGAGTATCAAGAATGGACCTATGACTTTGGACCAACACGCTTAATGCGTCGCCTATATGCCACTGATAATAAAGTCACAAAAAATTGAATCCTTAGGTTATGGACATTAATCGGCAGCATCATAGATTATGGTCATCAATAAAAAAGCCAGACATTGTCTGGCTTTTCTTATTTCAATCTACTGAATGTATTACCAAATTTTCACACGCTCATCTGGTGTTAAATACATTTTATCGCCTTCTTTCATCTCGAAGGCCTTATAAAAGGCTTCCACGTTACGTGGTGTACCCATGGCACGATAATGGCTCGGTGAATGCGGATCTGTCAGCAAACGACGGCTCAGCTCTTCATCACGGTAATTACGGCGCCATACTTGCGACCAACCCACAAAGAAGCGTTGCTCGCCCGTTAAACCATCAAGCACAGGTGCAGGTTTGCCGTTAAGGCTCATCAAATACGAACGTGCCGCTACAGTTAAACCACCTAAGTCGCCGATGTTCTCCCCTAAGGTCAAATCACCGTTAACAAACTTGCCGGGCATTGCCTCATAACCTGAGTATTGGGCAGACAACTGCTTACCGCGTTTTTGGAACTCTTCTCTGTCTTTATCTGACCACCAATCACGCAGGTTGCCATCACCATCGTATTTAGCGCCTTGGTCATCAAAACCATGGCTAATTTCATGGCCGATCACTGCACCTATACCACCGTAGTTAACGGCATCATCGGCATCCATATTAAAGAATGGCGGTTGCAGAATCGCAGCAGGAAAGACGATTTCGTTTTTCACTGGACTGTAATAAGCATTCACCGTTTGTGGTGTCATGCCCCATTCGGTCCGATCAATTGGCTTGCCTAGCTTGTTGATCATATCTTGATATTCAAACTGAGCGTAACGCATGTAGTTACCGACTAACTCGTCAGCCTTGATATCTAAACCTGAGTAATCTTTCCATTTATCTGGATAGCCAATTTTGTAGGTAAATTTAGCCAGTTTTTCTTGGGCGGCGACTTTGGTTTCTGGCGTCATCCACTCAAGTTCATTAATGCTGACTTCAAAACCTTTGATCAAGTTTTTGATCATGGTTTCCATGCGTGCTTTAGCTTCTGGCTTGAAGTATTGCTTAACGTACTCTTCACCCACTAACTCACCAATCACTTGGTCGGCGCCATCAACTGCTTTTTTCCAGCGTGGCTGCTGCTCTTCGATACCCATTAAGGTTTTGCTCTTAAAGGCAAAGTTCAAATCAACAAAGTTTTTACTCAGTAACTCGGCGTAGCTATCCACTAAGTGGAACGCAAGATAATCCTGCCAAGCCGATACAGGGAATGTCTCGAAACTGGCGCCGAGTTTTTCAAAATAAGAGGGCTGACGCACGATCACTTCAGTCACTTTATCGCCTAAGCCCGCACTCGCAGCAAAGGCATTAAAATCGAATTGACCGGTTAACTTTTGCAGTTCAGCACGATCTAACTTGTTGTATGCCTTGTTGGCATCACGGGATTCGACTCGGCTCCACTGACTTTTAGCGATCATCATTTCGATGTCGGCGACGTTTTTAGCCGCGCGTTTAGCATCCTTGTAACCCGCTTCGGTCAGTATGTCTGTCACATACTTGGCCATGGCTTGACGATTAGCGGCAAATTTAGGGTCATCTTTAAGGTAATAATCACGATCCGGTAGCGTGAGGCCTGACTGGCTTAAATACACCGCATACTGGGTTGAGTTTTTAGCGTCATTATTGACGTAAAAACCAAAAGGAATACCAGAACCCGTCGTCAGTAATTTGCCCATAACAGCGGGTAAGTCAGCGTGCGTTTTTGCGCCAGCGATATCGGCCAGCAATGGCTTAAGCGGAGTAACACCTAAGGTTTCAAGCAAATCGGTATTCATAAAGCTAGCATTGAAATCACCGATTTTCTGCTCATTCGAGCCTGCGGCAGGATTCTTTTTAGCGGCCGCTTCGTCGATAATTTTCTTCAATGCATCTTGGCTTTGGTCGTACAACACAGAAAACGCGCCATAATTAGATTTGTCAGCAGGAATAGGCGTATTTGCCAACCATTTTCCATTAACGCTGTAATAGAAATCATCTTGATGGCGAACTGAGGCATCAAAGTTTTGCAATTCAATGCCAGACACCGCGACGGCTTCAGTTTTAGGCTCAGTACTACAAGCCGCTAAACCTAAACTCAAGGCGATACTCAGTGCCAGTGTGCTTATCTTCTTCATTGTTTTCCCCAGCTTCCGTTGAGAGTTATTATTTTTCCCGCAAAACCTTAGCATCTTGACACGCCTCACAGTAGTAAGATTTTGTAAAAGGATATGACACTTTAGCGACACTCTTAGCTATTTCGGCAAGATAACTTCCATAGGGATGACGCTTATGGTTTTTCCATCGACCAAAAAGTAAGGGCACAACCTCAGTCATGCCCTTAAGTTCTTTACACCAATCTCAAACTAGAAGTTTTTACCCACAAATAAATAGAAAGACTTATCGCCAAGATCTGTGATCCCAAAACCAAGTGCCGCGGGTCCCATGGAAGTATCTGTACCGATATAAAGACTCGATGCATAAATCAGATCGGTCAGGGTGACGTCAGTGCGCTCGTCCCAGACATTCCCCGCCTCTAAACTCCAACCTAGGTATAGAGGATAATCTGTCATACCTAGCGCATCACGCCCGAGATCATATTGATAAATAAAGGCCCCAAACACTTTATGTGCGCCCATAATTGAGTCTTTATGGTAACCAGACAGGTTTAAGAATCCTCCCAATTCGGATAAATGCAGCGTATTAACACCATCATTATTGTTGGTAGCAATCGATGCCTTACCAACAAAAGCGTGGTTACCGACACTCAAGGCACCTTTCCAGTCGGCCTCTATTTGCACGCTAAATTGGTTTTGATTATCGTCGATACTGTCATTGAAATCTTCATTACGCACGTAGACGTTTAAGGTTACGCGATTACCTGATGTTGGAAAGCTAATGCTATCTAAGCTATCGTAACCGAACCTAAAGTAAGCACCATAGGAACTAAAATCTAAGTCCTGCGTTAACCAAACATCATTGACTATCGACCCCTTCTCTGCGACTAAGCCTAACTCAATCATCCCTTGTAAGGTGTAGTTATAACCTATGCCTAATTCAATCGTATGGGTTTTCTTGTCGAAGGTTAAGATACGACTGTTATTATCGTATAAGTCCCAATCACGGGTATCGTATTGATAACGGGCACGGCTAAAGAACTGTTGGTCCCTGTCTAAAGGCTGATAGAACTCAGTTGCAAACAACTTTTCAATGCCGAGTTTGACCTCATTACGCCACTCGCCACCATTAAAGGTCAAATCGGTCATGGTATAAGCCATGTCAAAACTGATGGCAGATTCTGAATTAAAGTCATCCTCCCAATTAAAGCCCAGTTGGAAATAATTCGGCCCCCAAGACTTAGCCTTAGTGGTGACTGTGAGTATGCGGCCATCCTCACCTTCTACAAATTCAGCATCGACACGCTCAAATTTATTGAGGGAGTAAATACGCTTTAACGCCTCATTAAGCTCGTCTTTAGATACAGCTTGCCCAGGTTTAATATCCAAGGTTTCCGTCAAGAGATTCAAACTCACCTTAGATTGGTTTTCAAATACGATTTCATTAATGGGATGACGTACATCCGCCATTAATAATTTACCTTTGGCTTTTTTAGCCTCGACGTAGGCAGCATATTCCTCAGGGCTCACGCTCATACTGCTCAACTTATAAAGCTGACCATTAGCGGCTTCTTTTCCAAGGGTTAATGCCAGCGGCATAATAGTGAAATCAGTGGTGCTGAGGGCGTCAATCGCGGGTCGGATCAATACATCTTTATCTGTCAGTAATTGTTTTTGTTTTTCAGTGCTGGCATTGGTCAAAAAATTAGAGAGCTGATCGAGCACTGCGATAGTACTGTCTAATTTATCTTTTTTGACCAGAGGCGAGCCAATATCGACGGCGATAATAATATCGGCTCCCATGGCCTTAACCACATCGACGGGCATGTTATTAGCAATACCACCATCGACCAATAACTTGCCTTCAATTTGTGCGGGCTGAAGTGCACCAGGTACAGTTGCAGACGCTTGCATGGCTTTAACCATACTGCCGTGACTAATCACCACAGGTAAGCTAGTTTCTAAGTCGGTTGCAACCGCTCGGTAGGGAATGGCTAAATCATCAAAATGACCAAATTGCTGTACCAGATCTGTCGACTGACGTAAAAGTTGTGACATAGTCTGTCCACGTAGCAGACCACTTGGCGCCCTCACTTGGCCTTCGTTATAGCCAATGTTTAATGGAATATTGTAACGGTCGCGTAACTGTTTATCCCTGTAACTCAAAATATTGCGCGGTATGGTGTCCGAGTAGCCACTGTCCCAGTTGACCCCCATCATGATAGTTTCCACTTCACTCGCACTGTAACCCAGTGAATACATGCCAGCGACATAGGCGCCTATGCTGGTGCCCGCGATATAATCGACTGGGATGTTATGTTCTTCTAATATTTTAAGCACGCCCACGTGGGCGGCGCCTTTAGCACCACCACCACTGAGTACGACACCAATTTTAAGGCGCTCTGCAGCCAAAGACGGGGTAACACACAAACACAAAATAATAGAAGCGAGTAGTTGGCGCATCATGTGAGGCTACTTTTTATGGGATAAAAATCCGAGTTATATTAACAAACTTATCGATTTAACCGTCAGTCATATTTTATCTGGACCGACTAGTGATAAGTTTGTGTACTCTTTATACAAAAAGATGAAGTTTAATTGAATAAACCGCTAAACAAAATATCCATCACCACTGAAGACGATAACGTTTACATCTCAAGCTCACTGGCTTATATCGTGCAGACGATTACCCATCAGCGATACAAATATTAAGTATTCGCGAGCCAATAATAGACTATGTTTCTAGCTTAATGATCAATAGAGACGATTTTGTTATCTGTCTCTAAATAGCGCTCAAAATCATCAACGCACATAGGTTTAGCAAAATAATACCCTTGAATAATATAACAGCCACGGCTAAAGACTTGCTCTAACTGCTCAACCGTCTCAATCCCTTCAGCAACCACATTTAATTTAAGGTTACGGGCTAATTCAATAATACTACTCACAATCGCCTGATCTGCGGTATTAGTGGCGATATCAATCAAAAAGGAGCGATCAATTTTTAGAGTATTGACCTCAAAATTACGCAAATAAGCCAGTGAAGAATACCCAGTACCAAAGTCATCGATGGCAACCTCGATCCCCAAAGATTTCAATCGAGTCAGATGGTCTTTAGCGACATGCAACTCCTTCATCAATACGCCTTCGGTGATTTCTAATCCTAAAGATGCTGTTGGCATTTGGGTTTCTTGTAAAATTCTTTGGATATCTTCAATAAAATCTGGCTGCCTAAAATGCACCGCCGAAATATTAACCGACAACTTAAAGCCCGAGCCATAGCGGTTAGTCCAATTGGCGCCCTGCACACAGGCTTGTCTTAATACCCAGCGGTCAATATCAACAATTAAACCGCAGGCCTCAGCAACTTTAATGAAAATATCGGGGCGAATAAATCCGTCTTGCGGATGTTTCCAGCGAATTAATGCCTCCATTCCTATGAGCCTATCATTACGCAAAATATCAATTTGCGGCTGGTAATAAAGCTCGAACTCTTGCCGCTCTATAGCTTTGCGTAAATCGGCTTCAAGCCGTAAATGATAGAGGGCTTGAGCATTACGCTCCGAGGAATAATATTGAAAATTGCCTCGCCCTTCTTCTTTGGCATGGTACATAGCAAGATCGGCATTCTTGATAAAAGCCTCAGGCTGCACCGCATCGTCGGGCCAAATACTGATGCCTATACTGGTCGAAATATAAAATTCCCGACCATACAACTTAAAAGGCGCGACAATTTGCTCCAACAGGCGCTCGGCGACATGGTTAATATCGTCAATGCTGTTTGCATTGCGGAGTAAAATCACAAATTCATCGCCACCAAAACGACAGAGTAAATGCTCGCTGGAAATACAAGATTGCAGTCGACTTGATGCTTCGACCAGCAGTGCATCGCCCATGCTATGACCATAGGAATCATTAACATGCTTAAATCTATCGAGATCTAAAAACAGTAGCGCCAGTTTCTCACCTGTTTGCTGCGCAGCTTGAATCGACTGTAATAGACGGCTAGAAAATAAGGAGCGATTTGGCAACCCAGTAAGCACATCGTAATTAGCCAAACGGCGTAAATCGGCTTCAGTACGTTTACGCTCCGTAATATCAGAAAATACCACCACATAGTGGGTTACTTTCCCGTTAATGCTTTGCATCACCGACACGTTTAGCCACACAGGACAAAGTTGCTGATTGGCGCGGATTAACTCCCGCTCTCCGGTCCAAGACTGACTATCACGGAGAAGTTGCTTAATCTCCGATGCTAATCCGTCATTCATCTGTACGAATTGTGCAAATGGTTGCCCGACTAAGTCGTCAGAATCTATACCAATAATTTGTTGCGCAGCGTAATTCGCAACGCGAATACCGCCTTCGACATCTAAAATCAACACACCTTCAGAGGTATTGCCAAACGCTTTCGCCAATAAATTAATTTCATCTTCTAGCTGGCGTTGCACAGTAATATCGCTATAAATACCCGCGACCCGTTCAATTTCATTTGAGTGCTTATTGCGAGCAACTGGCCGCCCTCTAACCCTCAGCCATCCCCAATTACCGTCCTTACGCTGATAGCGATATTCGGCCTCGAATCGGTCAATCTCACCCGCCATCATGTTGTCCCACTGAGCGAGAGCTTTCTCCCTATCCTGCGGATGCACTGGCAAATCCTCTAAGCTCACCACAATCTCATTAGCATGTGTACCAAGCACCGAACCGCGATTATCAAGGTGAAATGCCTGAGTATTTTTATGCCACTCCCAGAGATCTGAGTCACTGCCGCGCAAAGACTGCCTTAACCTGTCCTCACTCTCCGTTAATGCCAGATTCATCTGCTTAAAGGTATTGATCTGTCGTTGTCGATACCAAGCAAGACTTAAAGCAATAATAGAAAATAACAGCAGCAAAATACCTTTAAAACCTTGGGATAACCACCAATGCTGCTCAACATAAAAAGGATAAGAGAACGGCTTATCTGACCATATCCCGTTAACTTGACTCAAAATATCTAGCACATAGCCACCCGCAGCTAATCCTGCGAGGTTGATCTGAGATTCCCCCTGCAACAAGACATAATGGCTATCTTCATCCTGATAACGTAATCGGTATTTAAATTGGATTGGCGAATCATCGAGATAATCTAAGTTAGTGATTTGAAAACTCACCATATTCGCATCGGGTTTGATGGTCATCAGGTTACGCGGCAACAAGGATACTTCTGTCGTGTTGTTATAGTACACAGAGACAGATTCAAGCATCACATGGTCATCGGTTATACGATTGACCAGCCTATTGACATCGAGTCGCATCACACCTTCAGGTGTTCCTAAGTAAAAGCCTGTTTTTGGCGAATAAAAATAAGCGCCCTCGTTCATTTCATCGGAAATCAAACCATCGAGTTGATTAAACATGGCGATATTGCCCGTTTGAATATCCTGACGAATCAAAGAATCAGCACAACCCACAAGATTTGACTTAGGGGTCTTTTGAATAAAAAACACTGAACTACAATTTAATTGCCATTCGGAAGTCAGTGAAACTAACGATTCCGTCTGCTGCTGATATTCAAACAAACCTTTTTCATAGGAACCAAACCAGATAATTCCCGGGGACATTTCTTCAATATGGCTAATCGTTGGTTGTGCCGCAAAAGCATTAAATAAGTGCCGTTGATCATGAAACTCGTTTTGACTGTCTATGTAACCAAAGACTTTTTTACCGCCAACCCAAAGACGACCGTCAGAGCTGCGATAAATAGTGCGGATCACAGGCCGCTTGGGGCCATCAAATTCGTTCGATGACTTATCAATATCAAATGGCTGGGGCTCATAGAGTCCCATTTCCCAAAAATAGAGTCCCGTGGTAGTCGCAATCCAGACGCGTCCTTTCAGTTTGGGATCCCGATAAGTTTTATATATGAGCTTATTTTTAAAGTCATCCTGACCGTGAGTCCATTTAGAAAAACTGCTTCCTTGCAAGGTCTCTTTATCAATAACAAAAAGACCACTGGTTGTTGAGATCAGTAAATAATGGTCCTCAAACTCACTAATATCATAAATACTTTCGTGGGGATTAAACCCCTCAATCGGAATGTTAACCGCTTTTTTACTGCCCTTAGCAACAAAATCTACACTGGAAGAACCGAGCCAAACCCCTTCATCACTGGCATGTACAGACCAGGTCATGGCATCGCTCAGCTGATAGGGTTCATCTGCCGCATAAGTATCAAGAATGAAATCAGGCGGTGACGCTAACAATGCCAATCCATCACCAGAGCCTCCAACCCACATCAAGCCTGCATCATCAAACAACATGGCTTTCAGCGTTTCCATGTTGGCCTCAGCCTTCAACTCTTGCTGATAATTCTCAATCAACCGCGTCTCAGGCGACCATTTTAACAAGCCAATACGACTGGCAAACCACAAATACCCTTTAGCATCTTCAATGATCGCTGTGCTCCAATCGGGTAATTCTGGCACAGGTGTAATTTGATGAGCGATTTGATCTAATTGATAAACACCACGCCCTGTCGCAATCCAGATCCTATGTTGAGTATCCTCCAACATATCGAGAATACTGCCCATAGATTCGGTCCAAGGGTATTGAAATAGCCGTTCGCCCTTGTTGTCGAGGAGCTCTAGTTGCAACTGCCCCGCAACCAACATGTGTCCATTGGGCATAAGCAATAACTTGCGCCAAGGAAGGTCGCGATTAACAGCTAATTGAGTGATAAGGCGAAGTTCTGACTTTGAAGGGGAAAACTCATAGATCTGACCATTATCAATTAATAATCGCCATGTTTTGCTATTCTTGCGGGCTGCCGATATCAGCGCACCACCTGGAAACTGCGGGAATAGATAGGGAGAACCAAACGCGGTAAATTGATTTTGTACTATATCGTAAAGGTAAATCGCGGCATTGGTACTGACCAATAACTTGTCTCGGTCGATGTTCACCACTGTCGTTAAAAAGTCATCCGCAAGCCGTGATTCCGTGCCAATTTTATCAATGCGCCGCACCTTAGAATTACTGACCCGATACAAGCCCTGCTCAGTAGCTGCCCATACAAAACCGTAGTCATCTAAGGCTAAACCTCGGATGCTGGTGACAGCTAAACCGTCTCTATCGGTAAAAACACGCTGCACGAAGCCGCCCGCCCAAGCCGAATGGACGCTAATCAGTGAAAGGATGAAACATGTCAGAATTGTTCTAATTATTTTTGTTTGCATGTGACAACTTACCGCATACCATAGTTGTACTGTAGCAGCTCAATCCCTTCAATTCATCCGCTTGTTTACATAAAAGTTACAAAAAAATACAGGCAATAAAAAAGCGCTCAAGTGAGCGCTTTTTTAATCGACAGCTAAATTACTTTTTCTTTGCCTTTGGGTTTGGCAAATCAGTAATAGAACCTTCGTACATTTCAGCCGCTAAGCCTACTGATTCGTGCAGTGTTGGGTGAGCGTGAATGGTTAATGCTAAATCTTCAGCATCACAACCCATTTCAATCGCTAGACCGATTTCGCCCAACAACTCGCCGCCGTTAACACCCACAATAGCACCACCGATCACGCGGTGAGTGTCTTTGTCGAAAATCAGCTTAGTCATGCCCTCAGAGCAATCTGACGCAATCGCACGACCACTTGCAGCCCATGGGAAAGTTGCGGTTTCGTAAGCAATACCTTGCTCTTTCGCTTCTTTCTCAGTCAGACCAACCCAAGCTACTTCAGGGTCAGTGTAAGCAATTGATGGGATGACTTTTGGATCGAAGTAGTGCTTCATGCCAGCGATAACTTCAGCCGCTACATGGCCTTCGTGCACGCCTTTGTGAGCCAACATAGGTTGACCAACGATGTCACCAATTGCATAGATGTGCGGTACGTTAGTACGTAGTTGCTTATCAACCTTGATAAAGCCACGCTCATCAACGTTAACACCTGCTTTTTCAGCATCTAACGACTTGCCATTAGGTGCACGGCCAATAGCCACTAATACGGCATCGTAACGAACTGCTTCAGTTGGCGCGCTCTTACCTTCCATAGAAACATAGATACCGTCTTCACGGGCTTCGACCGCTGTGACTTTAGTTTCAAGGATCAGGTTGAATTTCTTCTTGATTTGCTTAGTAAATACGCGAACCACATCTTTATCAGCCGCAGGGATCACTTGGTCGAACATCTCAACCACGTCGATTTGGCTGCCTAAAGAAGCGTACACAGTCCCCATTTCTAGACCGATAATACCGCCGCCCATCACTAACAACTTGCCTGGAACTTCTTTCAGTTCTAATGCGTCAGTCGAATCCCAAATACGTGGATCTTCATGCGGAATAAATGGCAGTTTGATTGGGCGAGAACCCGCTGCAATGATCGCTTGCTCGAAAGTCACTTTAGTCACAGTGCCATCTTCAGCAACCACTTCTAGCGTGTTAGGGCCAGTGAATTTACCAAAACCGTTAACCACGTTAACTTTACGCATTTTGGACATACCGCCCAATCCGCCAGTTAATTGGCCAATGACTTTTTCTTTAAAGCCACGTAACTTATCTAAATCGATAGTTGGCTCGCCGAAGACCACGCCGTGAGCGGCAACCGCTTTGGCTTCTTCGATAACTTTAGCAACGTGCAGTAAGGCTTTAGATGGGATACAACCCACGTTAAGACACACGCCACCTAAAGTGCTAAAACGTTCAACTATGATGGTTTCCAGACCTAAGTCAGCAGCACGGAAAGCCGCAGAATAACCTGCAGGACCTGCACCTAATACCACTACCTGAGTTTTGATTTCGTTACTCATGTTTTCCTCTAATTCTCATTCAATCCGTTGGAGGAGCTATCCTGCCAACCGAAAATGCGCCAGCGCGTAAGGTGGGCGCATTTTAACCTGTGTTTGATACTGATCACAATAAACAAAAGGCTGCTCAAGATGAGCAGCCTTATATGCTTACAGAACCAAAGTACGAATATCGGACAGAATTCCTGACAGCGTTACGCTAAAACGTGCAGCCATGGCACCATCGATCACGCGGTGATCGTATGACAGTGACAGCGGCAACATCAATTTAGGTTCGAACTCTTTACCATTCCACTTAGGCTTAATTTCAGATTTAGACACACCTAAAATCGCCACGTCTGGGTAGTTCACGATAGGCGTAAACGCCGTACCGCCAATACCACCTAAACTTGAAATGGTGAAACAGCTACCTTGCATATCAGCAGATTTCAGCTTGCCATCACGGGCACGGATAGAGATATCAGCCAGTTCACGAGATAACTCGATAATGCCTTTCTTATCCACGTCACGCACGACTGGCACAACCAAACCGTTTGGCGTATCAACCGCCACACCGATGTGGAAATACTTTTTCTGGATCAGTGATTCGCCATCAGAGCTTAAGCTCGAGTTGAACACAGGGAACTGTTGCAACGTTTTAGCCACAGCTTTCAGCATAAACACTAAAGGCGTGATCTTGTAATCGGCTTTTTTCTTCGCCGCTACATCGTTTTGCTGCTTGCGGAACTCTTCCATTTCAGTGATATCAGCTTCATCGAACTGAGTCACGTGAGGGATAGTCACCCAGTTGCGGTGTAAGTTAGGGCCAGAAATCTTCTGGATACGGCTTAATGGAATCTCTTCCACTTCACCAAACTTACTGAAATCAACTTTAGGTGCTGCAATCACTTGCAGACCGCCGCCATTACCTGAACCAACAGAAGTTGCCGCAGTCGCTTTCGGACGCGACAGTTCGTATTTCACATACGCCTGTACGTCTTCTTTCATGATGCGACCTTTACGGCCAGAACCTGTCACTTGGGTCAAGTCGACACCAAACTCACGGGCTAAACGACGTACCGCAGGAGACGCATGTACCGCACCAGTAGACACAGGTGTACCTGCGCTTGGGTGATGGGGTACTGGTGGACGGCTTGCAGGTGTTGGGGCTGCAACGGGTGCAGCGCTCACTGGAGCTGGAACAGCAGCTTGAGCTACCGCTGCTGGAGCTGCACCCGCACTTACTGTTGCAACAGAAGTAGTCTCAATCGTCGCAATGACGCTACCTTGAGAAACCTTGTCACCCACTTTAACAGTCAAAGACAGCAGTTTACCGGCAAATGGCGCTGGCACTTCCATGGTGGCTTTGTCAGTTTCAAGGGTGATCAAACCTTGGTCGGCAGTGATTTCATCACCGACAGACACGAGCACTTCAATCACATCGACATTGCTGGCATCGCCAATATCCGGCACTTGAATTTCTTTTACCGCAACCACACTTGCCGCTGGTGCAGCTGGTGCTGCGGCGACTGGCGCTACCGTAGTGGCAGGAGCCGCTTGGGCAGCAACGGTTGGCGCTGCTGCAGGTGCAGCGCCGCCCACTTCAAGCATGATAACTAAAGAGCCTTGCGACACTTTATCGCCAACCGCAACTTTAACGTCTTTAACCACACCCGCGAAAGGTGATGGCACGTCCATCGTCGCTTTGTCTGTTTCTAGGGTAATTAAACCGCTATCAACTTCAATCTTGTCACCGACAGCAACCAAGACTTCGATAACCGATACATCAGTGTCGCCACCGATATCAGGTACAGTGACTTCAACCACTTTGGTTGCGCCCGTCGCAGGAGCAGCAGCCACAGGGGCTGGAGCCGCTTGAACCGGTGCAGATGCTGGTGCCGCCTGAGCGGGTGCTGCAACTGGAGCCGGAGCGGCAGCTGCCGCGCCCGCCGCTTGCATCATAGCAATCAAAGTACCTTCAGATACTTTATCGCCCACAGCCACTTTCAATTCGGCTAAAACACCGGCGAAAGGCGCTGGAATATCCATAGTCGCCTTGTCGCTTTCGACGGTAAGAATCGATTCTTCTGCAGCTAAGGTATCACCCACAGCCACACAAATTTCGATCACTTGCACTTCATCGCCGCCGATATCAGGAACAAAAACTTCTTTTAATTCAGCCATTTTTATTGCCTCTTACGCGTACTGTGGATTGATCTTGTCAGCGTCGATACCATATTCTTTAATGGCTTTTGCTAACACATCGACAGGCAGCTCTTTGCGATCAACCAGTGATTTCAGTGCCGCAATAACGATGAACTTAGCATCCACTTCGAAGTGGTGACGCAGATTCTCGCGGCTGTCTGAACGACCGAAACCGTCAGTACCTAACACTTTGTAATCGGTAGGAATATAAGCACGTAACTGTTCGCCGTAAATCTTCATATAGTCAGTCGCGACGATTGCAGGTGCATCACTTGAAATCACTTGGCTGATATAGGCTTGTTTTGGCGTTTCGGTTGGGTGCAGCATGTTCCAACGCTCAGCGGCTTGACCATCGCGAGTCAATTCGTTGAAGCTAGTTACGCTAAATACGTCGGCAGTAATACCGAAGTCTTTCGCCAGTGCTTGCGCCGCTTTACGAGTTTGTTCAAGGATAGTGCCACAGCTCATTAACTGAACTTTGCCTTTACCTGAACCCGCAACCGTTTCTAACTTGTAGATACCTTTCACTATGCCCACTTCCGCGCCTTCTGGCATGGCTGGTTGCTCATAGTTTTCGTTCATTGTGGTCAAGTAGTAGAAGATATCTTCTTGATTTTCGCCGTACATACGACGGATACCATCTTGTACCACAACGGCGATTTCGTAGCCGTATGTTGGATCGTAAGTAATACAGTTAGGGATAGTGTTCGCCAATACGTGGCTGTGACCGTCTTGATGCTGTAAACCTTCGCCGTTAAGCGTTGTACGACCTGAAGTGCCACCGACTAAGAAACCACGAGCACGCATATCACCCGCAGCCCAAGCCATGTCGCCAATACGTTGGAAACCGAACATTGAGTAGTAGATGTAGAACGGGATCATAGGTGTATCGTTGACTGAGTAGCTCGTCGCTGCTGATACCCATGAAGACATAGCGCCGAGTTCGTTAATCCCTTCTTGCAATACTTGGCCGGTTTTATCTTCACGGTAGTAAGCAACTTGGTCAGAATCCTGCGGAATATATTTTTGGCCTTCGTGAGCATAAATACCCACTTGACGGAACAAACCTTCCATACCGAAAGTACGAGCTTCGTCAGGAATAATTGGCACAATATTTTTGCCAATTTTCTTGTCTTTCAGCAGAGCTGTCAGAACACGAACGAATGCCATAGTCGATGAAATTTCACGGCCGTTAGAGCCCTGTAAAATCGAATCGAAAATCTTCAGTGACGGCACTTCCATCTCTTCGGTGAACTTTTGACGACGTTGTGGCACGCTACCATGCAGCGCTTCACGACGGCTCATCATGTACTTCACTTCTTCAGAATCTGGACCTGGGTGATAGAAAGGCAGATCTTCTAACTGGTCATCTGGGATCGGAATATTGAAACGATCGCGGAAGTAACGGATAGACTCAATACCCATTTTCTTCACGTTGTGAGCGATGTTTTTACCTTCACCCGCATCACCTAAACCGTAACCTTTTACAGTCTTGGCTAAAATCACCGTTGGGCGACCTTTGGTTTTTTGTGCGTGATCTAAGGCAGCGTACACTTTCACAGGATCATGACCGCCACGGTTTAAGCGCCAAATGTCATCATCTGACATGTTAGCCACCATTTCGGCCGTTTCAGGATACTTACCAAAGAAGTGTTCGCGAGTATAAGCGCCACCTTTGGCTTTACAGTTTTGGTATTCACCGTCAACGGTTTCTTCCATTAACTGCAGTAACTTACCGCTAGTGTCACGGGCCAATAATGGATCCCAGTAACGACCCCAAATCACTTTAACGACTTCCCAGCCTGCGCCGCGGAATTCGCCTTCAAGTTCTTGGATGATCTTACCGTTACCACGTACAGGGCCATCAAGACGCTGTAAGTTACAGTTAACGATGAAGACTAAGTTATCTAATTCTTCACGGGCCGCTAAACCAATCGCACCTAAAGCTTCTGGCTCATCACACTCACCGTCACCTAAGAAACAGTAAACGGTTTGTGCTGAACAATCTTTCAGACCACGGTCAGTCAGATATTTCAGGAAACGCGCCTGATAAATCGCTTGGATAGGACCTAAGCCCATAGAAACTGTTGGGAATTGCCAGTAATCCGGCATCAGTTTTGGATGTGGGTATGAAGACAGGCCCTTGCCATCCACTTCTTGACGGAAGTTAGCCAGTTGGTCTTCGCTTAAGCGACCTTCTAAGAATGAACGCGCATAAATACCAGGGGCGATATGGCCTTGGAAATACACTAAATCGCCACCGTCTTTTTCATTGGGTGCGCGGAAGAAGTGGTTAAAACATACGTCATAAATAGTCGCGCTTGAGGCGAAGCTTGAAATATGGCCGCCTAATTCTAAATCTTTCTTAGAACCACGAAGTACCATAGCTAAAGCGTTCCAACGGATGATGGCGCGAATGCGACGTTCCATCTCTTGGTTGCCAGGCATGTGCGGCTCTTGACCCGCAGGGATAGTGTTCAGGTAAGCCGTTGTGGCGTTATAAGGCAAGTGAGTGCCATTACGACGCGCTTTATCGATCAGCTTTTCTAGTAAAAAATGCGCGCGCTCTGGGCCTTCCTGTTCCAACACGGCTTGCAGGGCATCAACCCATTCCTGAGTCTCTAACGGATCTACGTCTTGTAGCATATCTTCAGACATGACACTGTCCTTCTCTATATACATGATAATGAATGGTGTTTGCGGCATATTCCGATTTAGCTGGCAGCTAAATCACAGAACTTAAGCGCCACTCTTTAAACGGCGCAAGCTTCGCTGCAACCGGCTATCTTCTTCCCGCACAGATAACATCACCTCTTCGATGTAACTTAAGTGTTCATTCGAGGCTTCTCTGGCGGCATCGGGATCACGACGAACGATGGCAGCGAGCAAGGCCCGTCTGTGATCGTTAGCCATAGTAGAAGCTTCTTCGCGGCGGCTTAAAAGCTCCAGGTTTTGCGCCACATTTTGATGCAGCACAGGGGTTAAACTAAGAACGAGGTGTAACATAGCCACGTTATGTGACGCTTCCGCCACAGCACGATAAAAACGCACAATCGCAGCAGCTTTTTGTTCGATATCGGTGGCGGCTTCCACCTCGAGGATCATACGCTTGATATTCTGCATATCGGCGTCGGTACCACGCAGGGCCGCAAAATAGGCCATCATGCCTTCGGTGGCATGGCGGAACTCCAGTAAGTCGTACTGACTCTCTGGATCTGAATTCATCAGTTCAACAATAGGATCAGCAAGGGTCTGCCAGAGTTGTTCTTTGACATAAGTACCACCGCCTTGGCGGCGCATTAACAGTCCTTTTGCCTCAAGCTTTTGAATAGCTTCACGCAAAGAAGGTCGAGACACTTCAAACTGGATCGCCAGTTCGCGTTCAGGCGGTAACTTCTGACCGGGCTGTAAACTACCCTCTAAGATCATTTGCTCTAATTGCGCCATGATCACGTCAGAAATTTTTGGCTGATTAATTTTACTATAGGCCATCAGGCGCTCAGCTCCGTTGTAAATTGGTCTTACCAATTTTTTTGAGTGAGAGCACTTTATCAAATCAGCGTTTTGATGTCCAGATTGAAGATCACTCCTTAAAAGCGATCTCGATCAAAAGCACCCACGAAGAGAGAGCATAGCGGAAAAAAATGTTTATGGGGTCAGACCATTTGACAAAAGCACGGGCTTCGCCCTACTAGGCGCTGCAAAAAGCGCAGCGGATAGATTCTAGGTTCTAGACTAGAAGGAGCACAGCGACGCCCTAGCAGCGAAGCGTTCTCGATTCTAGCTACGAAGCATCCTTCTTTTAACTCACCAATCCAAAAATGGTCAGTAATGAAAGTATTGCAACAATAAGTGTAAAGTTACGTTTACTGAGCACTAATAATGCTAAGGTTGATTGTACACATATAGGTGCACTTGCGACCTCAGGTAAAGGTTGTGCCGCTAATGCCGTTTCAGCAACCACAGTGCGAGCGGTCGCATTTAAGGTCAACCCATTACGGCGCCACGCCGCTAAACCTTCACTAAATTGACCACTTAAAGCATAACCAAAGGCGAAAATCCGGCTCGGTAACCAATCCAGTAGCGTAATCACTTCGTTGACTAAGGGTAGCTCTAGGGATTTACGGGCATTCTCTTCGGCATAAAAACGTACAGTGCAATACAGTACAGCACCGACTGGACCTAAAAAAATGAAAAACAACGCCACGGCACCATAATAACGATAGTTAATCCAAGCAACACTTTGACCCACTTTGGCACCAAGGTCTTTCTCGGATACAGCATCTAAACACTCACTACAATCGAGTTCGGCGGCATAATGGTAACAAGCTTGGACATCTGAGCGACAAGCCGCTTGCATATATTTTTTGAAAATATCACGCTGTTTCTGATGGTTAAAACAAACCACTGCCACAACAATCCATAGGGCTAAACTTAATAAGCCCCAAAACATTCCCGCCACTAACCAAGATAAAACATATACCAACAAGGCTGGCAGCACTAACGCCAACGCCATCATCACGCTTGTCAGTGACGCTTTATCACCAAAAAATGTTGTCTGATAAGATTGCAGTAAACGATCAAATTGCCATGATGAAGGAAGAAATTTAAGTCGCTCCACTAAAATGGCGACCAAGAGTGAAAATAATGCCATGGGCTGTACCTCTATAATTTGTCCATAAATAGTCTAGGTTTATATGGAATACGTCTAAAATCCAAAAAGTTAAGTGATTAACTAAGGGCGCAACGCCTGAGTATATTCCTTTAACTTGCCTAAATATCCTTCCCAATCAAAACTTTGCCCTGGGTCCGTTTTCCGCATTGGTGCAATATCACAATGACCCACAATCCGTTCAATACTCAGCAATGGATATTCTACCAGTAGGGCTTGTGTTAACTCGATGAGTGACTGATATTGCTCAGGAGTGTAAGGCTCAGTATCTGTGCCTTCCAGTTCAATACCAATGGAAAAATCATTACAATTCTCTCTCTCACCATAACGAGACACCCCAGCATGCCAAGCCCTGTCATTACAGCTTACATATTGGACACGCTCGCCATTGCGGCGGATCAAAAAGTGCGCCGACACTTGCAAGCCCTGCAACGGTACAAAGCTGGAATCGACATTAGTATCTAAACACCCTTGAAATAATTGATCAATGTAAGGTAATCCAAAGCAGCCTGCGGGCAGACTAATATTGTGGATCACTAACAAACTCACTTCATTCAAGGGACGTTGATTAAAATGTGGCGACTCACAACGCCTCGCACTATCACACCAACCCGAATCAAACCGCATGATGAGCTTATCCTCTATGCCACATATACCGCCTTACTCTAACAGTATTCCTCCAAGCAAAGAAGAAACCCTGCGCACGGAACTTACTGACTGAGCTATCTTTTAACATTGAGATCATGGAGCAAACCATCCACTCTCAATTTAAATAAGGCTGCAGCTTACTCCTTTTGCTCAATCTTCCAACCTGTTCCGTGAGACCTAAGGCCGTGGTAATCTTAACCTAAAATGCAAGTAGGCCGTAATGCAAGGACTCCGCTTATGTTAGAAAACGATATCCGCCAATCAGTAAAATCTGCCCTCAGTGAAGACTTAGGTGGCACCGAAATCAACGATCAAACCAAAGCCATCGCTTATGGCGACATCACAGCAATGTTGATCCCCGCCGATAAGTACGCTGAAGCCACTTTAATCACCCGTGAAGAAGGCGTTTTTTGTGGTAAAGCATGGGCAGAGCAGGTTTTTAACCAACTCGGTGGTGAAGTCGCACTGCATTGGCATGTGGATGATGGCGATCTAGTATTACCCAACCAGCTATTATGTGAATTATCAGGTCCTGCGCGCGCTATTCTCACTGGCGAACGCACGGCAATGAACTTTATCCAAACACTTTCTGGTGTTGCCACCTTAACCAAACATTATGTCGATAAACTGGCGGGGACTCACACTCGTTTGTTAGATACTCGCAAGACAATTCCAGGCCTACGCACGGCACAAAAATATGCCGTCACCTGCGGTGGCGGAAAAAACCATCGTATTGGTTTATATGATGCTTTTTTGATTAAAGAAAACCACATTATGGCCTGTGGCGGTATTCGCCAAGCCGTAGATACCGCCCGCAGCTTGTACCCGAATAAACCCGTTGAAGTCGAAGTGGAGTCACTCGAAGAGCTCGCCTTAGCACTCGACTCTGGCACAGATATCATAATGTTAGATAACTTCGACATCACTAAGATGGTCGAAGCAGTTGAAATGAACAATCAATATAAAGCTAAAGGCGCCGGCGCTAAGCTCGAAGTCTCTGGTAATGTCACCTTAGATACCTTAGCCGAATTCGCCAAAACAGGGGTGGACTATATCTCAGTTGGCGCACTCACTAAGCATGTTCGCGCCTTAGATTTATCACTCAGATTAAAAGCTTAAAACCGCTGGATGTTAGCTGGTAGTGGAATGTTCTCGCAAAGTACCGTAAGCACATTCCACTCATAAAATATTAAGGCGAAATGCATTTTTTTGTAGGACTCCTCCAAACCAAATGTGAAATCGTGCCAGCACTATCATACTCAGCATTCACCCTCACGATTCCCCCACCCCGTCACCATTTCATGTCACCAATTTGACAACATCGAAAGACACGCCAGCTAAACTGATATTGTCAAAAAGTTGTTATAACCTAACATGTCGATAAGTTAGACTTTTATACAAAAACAACACTTTATTAGTACTTTATACTTAATTTTTGTTTCCTTTTACCTAACTTTGTACTAACTTTTACCAAGGCGAGATGGCCGTTTGGTCAACCTCACCTAAGGTCAGCACTGGGATTCTTTTTAAAATTGCCTAGTTCACGTTTTTTGAGAGGCATATTTTTGAAAACGTTAGCCTAAGGTGCGGTTGCCGAAACAATTTATTCAAACAAGCGCTAACCCAGCATTAACTTAGTGCTAATTTAGCAAAGCTAGCTTGGATAAATCAGCATGAGTCATTACACATGGGTCATTCAAGATCATCGGTGTACTGTTAATGTTACATAGATCATATAAATGATTTTATTGACATAAATGAGTAATAAAGTTTGATGAGATAAAACAATTTATAGAGTAAAACAGCGGTTAGGTTAAACACTCTATTCAACCACAGTAAGTCACTAAATAGTTAGCTGGAGAGAAAAATGAAGGCCATGCATTTAAACAAAAGATTAAACAAAGCATTAAATAAAAAAGCTCAGGGTTTTACCCTGATCGAACTAATGATCGTAGTTGCCATTATCGGTATTTTGGCTGCGATCGCATTACCAGCATACAAAGACTACGTGACAACTGCAGATGCGGGTGCTGGTATGAAGGCCGTGAGTGGATTAGCATCAACAGCTTCAGCTTGTGTTACCTCTGATATTGGTTGTACAACCGTGGCAACAAACATCGGCGCTGCAGGTGCTAAAGTTACTGGCACAGTAACAAAAGGAGTTAAATCAACAATTACTTATGCTGGTGATAAGTGCACAATTGCAGGTATTATTGATGTAGATGGTAGCGTTGAGTACACAGCAAAAGGCAAAGCTACTGCCGATAATGAGCTTTGCGAGAAGGGTTCTGGCGCTAAAGCTGGCAGCTAATCAAATCTCACCATATTTCTAAAAGCCCCTTTTTGGGGCTTTTTTATTTATATCAATTAATTATCCCAGTTAACCATAATCGCGGATACAGTTGCTTATCTAGGGCTTCATCACCAAGGCTAGTGATTAACAGTGCACTACAGGTTATCAATGTCGCCACCAAAGTAACTTTTAATGGCAGTGCTATTGCTCGCGGTTGATATTGGTGACAATTAAGCGCCAATAACGCGACTAACAATGCTTGGGATAATGGCATCACAATTACCCCATCAAACATGGCATAAATCCATATCGCGCACAGTGCAAACACCAGCACAATATCGGTTGTGTCCGTGTCTCTGCCAGAGTCTGTGTCGGGGATTTTGTTAATGCAGCTTTGTGGTTTTTCGGCCAAATGTTCACTAGACTCTGCCACTAATAATTTAAGCCGCTTTAATATTGACCATAATTTTATCAGCGACCAACTTACCAGCAAGATAAACGCAAATACACCAAACTCATATAAAACCTGTAGTAAGGCATTATGAGGATGGGCATTAGGCAAAGGTCTTGCTTCTGCCCATGCAAAACTCATTGGCCCGTGACCTAACCAAACATGTTCGGGGATCGTTTGCAAAATATAAATCCACATGCCAATGCGACCTGAGCTATTGGTTCTTAGCTGCCAAATTTGGCTATCAAAAATAAACAGTGGAATAATAATGATCAACACTAACCACAAAAGCGTGCCTAAAGCCACAGCCTTGATAATTGGACGAATAAACGCTTTACGCAGGTCGACAGGTAAAAAGCTATACACAACAAAAGCTGCCACCACCATTGCGAGTAATGCCCCGCGAGCCTCTGATTGCAGCAAGATTAACCACAACACACTAAAGGCCAACATGGCTGCCTGCTTATATTTCTTGAGTTGTTCAATATAAAAAGATAAGCACAATAGTGGCATCAGCATAACTTGCAACTGATTGAAAAATCTGACATTCATAAAGCCAGCAACTAAAGAATGCACATCGGGCCGATTAGCATCTAAGGCATGAAAAAGCAGTAGCAAAAAAAACTTAACTGAAAAACAAACCGAAAAAAATAATGCAAACCAAAAAAAACATTGCAGTACAACTGTTTTTCCTATATCCGCAATCAGTACACCGACGATATAAAACAAGCAGAACAACAATAAAAAATTGGCTAACTCAATCAATGACCAAAATGTGTGTTTACTATTTAATGCAGAAATAAAACCCAAAATCAATATTACACAGACAACCCAACATGTGTAAGGAGAAAGTATAGCTATCGGTACAGATTTTCTGTATGAAAGCAACACCATAGCAACCATCACAAATACGATAACTAAAATACGTTTCAGGTCATAAGTGTTACTCAGTCCAGCGAAACCACTGAGATAGCCCGAAAGAAGAGAACCCATAAAAAAGATGGCAAAAAATAAAAAAAGTATTATTCGAGAAAAAGCGTGAGAGAGTATCAACTTGAACATCCTTATTGGCGACTTATAACATCGCAATGATTATTAAAAATAATATTATTGATTTTAAAAGGAACATATATTTTTAAAAAAGGACTTTACTCATATAAAATAATAAAAATCGATGTTTAAATGCACCCAATAAAAATACTAATGAAGATCCAATCATAGAAATTAACGGTATCCGCTCGCGACAGCATATACATTAAACCGCATCTCTATGATGAACATGATTTTTCTGCAATTATGGAGCCTTTATTATATATGACAAATGTTTTTTTTGGCGCTATTATGAACTACTGTATCAAGATAGGAGTGTGTTATGCCATCTACAGGCCTTCACTTAGGGCTGTCGACGCTTTTTATTCGCAAAGGTCTGCTAAATGAAGAGCAGATGGCTAACGCCATCACAAAATCCCGTCAAAATAAGCAAGCGTTAGTCAGTACTTTAGTTCAAAGTAAACTGGTTTCAGCACGTGCTATTGCCGAACTCTGCTACGAGGAATATGGCACGCCACTACTCGACCTCAATGAATTTGATCTTGTTTCAATTCCAGAAGATTTCCTTAATAAGAAACTGATTGAAAAACATCGCTGCTTACCCTTGTTTAAACGCGGAAATCGCCTCTATATAGGCACATCCGACCCGACCAATATTGCCGCCCTAGAAGATTTCCAATTTAGTGCAGGCTTGCACGCCGAAGCGATTCTAGTTGAAGAAGATAAACTCGCCAAAGCACTAGAAAAAATTCTCGAAGTAGATATTAGCGGCCTAGATTTAGGCGGTATGGATGAAGCAGCTCTAGCCAATATTGAAATAACAGATACCGACAGACGCAATGAAGAGTCAGCAGGTGAGAGTAGCGATGATGCACCTATTGTTATCTATATCAATAAAATTCTAACCGATGCTATCCGTAAAGGTGCCTCGGATTTACACTTTGAACCCTATGAGAAGCGCTACCGAATTCGTTTTCGCATCGACGGTATTTTACACGAAGTTTCCGAACCCCCTATAAGCCTTGCAAATCGTTTATCGGCGCGGCTAAAGGTAATGTCGAAACTTGATATCGCCGAACGCCGCGTGCCACAAGACGGCCGAATCAAGATGAAACTTTCCCGCACTAAGTCCATCGACTTTCGGGTCAGCACTCTACCGACCTTATGGGGCGAAAAAATTGTAATGCGGATCTTGGATTCTTCCTCCGCACAATTGGGCATTGAAAAGCTCGGCTACGAGCCCGACCAAGAAAAACTTTACCTTGAGATGTTAGCAAAACCCCAAGGGATGATTTTAGTGACCGGCCCAACAGGCTCAGGAAAAACCGTCTCCCTCTATACAGGGTTAAATATTCTCAATACTGAAGAGCGCAATATTTCAACTGCCGAAGATCCGGTAGAAATAAACCTTGAGGGTGTAAACCAAGTCCACATTAATTTAAAAGCTGGCCTGACTTTCGCCTCAGCTTTACGCTCATTCCTGCGCCAAGACCCCGATGTAGTGATGGTGGGTGAAATTCGCGACCTTGAAACCGCCGAAATTGCCATTAAAGCGGCACAAACGGGTCATTTAGTGCTATCGACCTTGCACACTAATTCGGCAGCCGAAACCTTGACTCGTTTAATCAATATGGGCGTACCTGGTTATAACATCGCCAGCTCAGTTAACCTGATTATTGCCCAACGTTTAGCACGTCGACTTTGCCCCGAATGTAAGCAGGCTGAAATCATCCCTGAGCACGAACTATTACGTTTAGGTTTTGCCCAAGCACAAATTACACAGGGTTTTACCACTTTTAAACCTGTGGGCTGCGAGCATTGCTCCGGCGGCTATAAAGGCCGGGTTGGTATTTACGAAGTGATGAAGATGTCCGATGAAATAGCGCGTACTATCATGGAAGGCGGTAACTCCTTACAAATCGCCTCCCAAGCTAAAGCGCAAGGAATGCGGGATTTGCGTCAGTCAGGATTATTGAAAGTAATTCATGGCGTAACTAGTATTGCAGAAGTCAATCGCGTAACCAGTTTTGGCTAAATCCAATCTTTTATATCTAAAATTTAGGCAATACCGTATTACTACTCGTATATTTGAATCTTAGAGTCCAAACTATTTCGCTAGCACAGCGTTCAGTTAACTAGAAATCTAGAACGATTTATTTACAGGGATAATTTATGGCTACGGCAACGACAACAAGAAAGTCTCGAACTAAGAAAAACGAGCAAAAAAGCCAGCCCAAAATCTATACCTTCGAATGGAAAGGCGTAAATCGCGACGGCAAAAAAACGGCAGGCGAACTTAGAGGTGCAACCGCAGCCGAAATCCGTAGCCAGCTTAAATCCCAAGGAGTAAACCCTAAGAGCGTTCGTAAGCAGTCATCTCCACTATTTAAGTTAGGTGAAGCCAACATCACCCCTATGGATATAGCCATGATGACCCGTCAAGTCGCGACTATGTTGGCAGCAGGCGTTCCTTTGGTAACGACATTTGAACTACTCGGCCGTGGCCATGAAAAAGCTAAAATGCGGGAATTACTGGGTACTATTTTAACCGACATTCAATCGGGTATTCCCTTATCCGATGCCATGCGCCCCCATAGACGTTACTTCGACGAACTATATGTAGACTTAGTCGCCGCGGGTGAGCACTCAGGTTCACTCGACTTGGTTTTCGATCGCGTCGCAACCTACAGAGAAAAATCAGAAGCACTCAAATCAAAAATTAAGAAGGCTATGTTTTACCCTGCTGCGGTTGTAATCGTTGCTATTTTAGTTACAGCTTTATTACTTCTTTTTGTGGTGCCGCAGTTTGAAGATATTTTTAAGGGCTTTGGTGCAGAACTGCCCGCCTTTACGCAACTGGTACTGCATATTTCCCGCGGCTTACAATCCTCTTGGTATATCTTTTTAGCCGCTATTGTCGGCGGCATATTTTTGTTTGTACGCGCGCACCGAAACTCGCAAATGGTGAGAGATAGAGTCGACGAAGCCGTACTTAAAATCCCAGCCATTGGACCAATTTTACACAAAGGGGCGATGGCACGTTTCGCCCGTACTTTAGCAACTACTTTCGCCGCGGGTGTGCCGTTAATTGATGGCTTAGAGTCTGCCGCTGGCGCATCGGGTAATGCCGTTTATCGCAAAGCAATATTGAATATTCGCCAAGAGGTAATGGCGGGGATGCAAATGAATGTCGCGATGCAAACCACAGGGCTCTTCCCCGATATGTTAGTGCAGATGGTGATGATAGGCGAAGAATCCGGATCGCTAGATAACATGCTTAATAAAGTCTCAACCATCTATGAAATGCAGGTAGACGATGCTGTTGATGGCTTATCAAGTCTGATAGAACCGATTATGATGGTGGTAATCGGCACTGTCGTTGGCGGGTTAATTGTTGCTATGTACTTACCTATCTTCCAGATGGGTAAAGTTGTTAGCGGCTAGTTTAATTTCTCATCCTCAAAATATAAATAAGAACATCAAATGTCAGAATTTATCTCCCTTTTGGGCCAGTCTCTAAACCAGAGTCCTTGGCTCTTTATTACGCTAAGCTTTATTTTTGCCGCCACCATAGGCAGTTTTTTAAACGTAGTGATCCACAGATTTCCTGTGATGATGAAACGGGAGTGGCAGCAAGAATGTAATCAGTATTTGCAGGAATACCACGCTGAGATAGTCACACAAATCGGTATTGATAAACTCAATAAACCTATAGATAGCTTCCCCGAAAAATATAATCTTGTGGTGCCGGGCTCTGCTTGCCCTAAGTGCAAAACGACGATTAAACCTTGGCATAATTTACCTGTATTCGGCTGGTTAATGCTCAAGGGAAAATGCGCTGCTTGTCACGCCCCCATTTCCGCCCGCTACCCAATAATTGAATTCATCACAGGGCTACTTGTTGCGACTTTAGCGTGGCACTTTGGTCCAAGCTGGCAATTTGTCTTTGCGAGCATACTAACATTTGTACTTATCGCACTTACTGGCATCGATCTTGATGAGATGCTGCTCCCCGACCAAATGACGTTACCGTTACTTTGGCTCGGCTTGATCATCAATCTAAATCATACCTTTGCGAGTCCAACCGATGCCATTATCGGTGCGGCAGCTGGCTATTTAAGCTTGTGGTCCATTTTTTGGCTATTTAAGATCCTCACAGGCAAGGAAGGCATGGGCTATGGGGACTTTAAACTGCTCGCCGTTTTCGGTGCTTGGCTCGGCTGGCAAATGCTGCCGCTGGTGATTTTACTTTCGTCCCTCGTTGGCGCAGTGGTTGGCATCGCCATGATTGTCAGTAAACGCCTCAAACAAGGTAATCCCATCCCATTTGGGCCTTATATTGCTGCCGCAGGCTGGATAGCCCTAATATGGGGTCAACCTATAGTGGATTGGTACTTAAGTACGTTATAGAACAGGCTTCACTTAAGGATAACGGAACGTTCGCAAGCTCACTCACTGAACGCTTCGCTTACCGTAAGGACGAAGCCCGTTCCGTAGACTGTAAGGACGAAGTCCGTCCTAGCAGCATAGCGTCCTTCATAGCTTTTAAGAGAGTTTTATGTCTAAATTTATTGTTGGTTTAACGGGTGGGATTGGTAGCGGTAAAACGACTGTTGCCAATTTATTCGCCGCAGAAGGCATTACCTTAGTCGACGCCGATATCGTTGCCCGCGACGTTGTCGCTCAGGGTTCAAAAGGGCTTGAGGCCATCGTTAGCCATTTTGGCATTGAGATGTTAACGCCAGAAGGTGAACTCGATCGCGCCAAACTGCGGCAACGGATATTTAGCCACCCTGAAGAACGTGAATGGTTAAACCAGCTATTGCACCCCATGATCCGCCAAGAAATGCTAGCGCAGGTAGAAAAAGCAACCTCGACCTATGTAATTATGGTCGTGCCCTTGCTATTTGAGAACGGGTTAGATAGGTTAGTCAATCGGACTTTAGTGGTGGATATTTCGCCTGAGTTGCAAATCAGCCGCACCATAAAAAGGGACAATGTTGATGCATCTCAAGTAAATAACATCATTAACAGCCAATTGAGCCGCAGCGAAAAACTCGCCCGAGCCGACGACATTATTGATAATCAGGGAGAGATATCAACCTTAAAACGAGAGGTGCTAGCATTGCACCAACGCTATTTACAACTATCTGGTACTCATAACGCCCATGACTGAATTAGTTTACGAACAGCCCCTAAACGAGAAAATTCGCAGCTACTTGCGGCTCGAATACCTCGATAAACAGCTGCAAAGTAACCTAAGCAATGACCACCAACATAGATGTTTTTATCCGCTGTTTTCCCTCTGTGAATTGTCTGAACGCTGCGATTATCGCAATGAAGTATTAAAAGATATTGAGCGGCACTTGCTGCAACTGAACAAATGGCAAGAATTAGATCACGTCGACCACCAGCAAATCAATATCTATATCAACGCCCTCACCCAAGCCCGCGAACCGTTACAAAAGCCTGAACGCTTCGGCAGCCAATTAAAACAAGACAAATTTATTTCCGCACTACGACAACGCTTCGGCATGCCAGGTGCTTGCTGTAACTTCGACCTACCGCAACTGCATTATTGGCTATCTAAACCTTGGGAAGAAAAACAGCACGATTATCGCTCTTGGATAACGCATTTCGAACCTTTGCTCACCCCCATCACACTATTACTCCAACTCACCCGCAGTACAGCCCATTACGACAATGCCGTTGCCCATGCTGGCTTTTATCAAGGTGACAGTGCCCAAGCACTTGCTTTGGTAAGGGTTAAAGTCGATGCTTCCCACGGGTGTTATCCTACGATTAGCGGCCATAAAAACCGTTTCGCTATCCATTTTGTGCAGTTTGAACAACAACGCCACTCCGACCGTTCAATTGATTTCTTACTGGCTACCTGTGCATGAAGCCTTTACACTAATGGCCTGAAAGACATTAGTATTAGCGGCCGCTTTATCGCCGTTAACCAAGAGAACAATTATGCCATTGACCGTTAACTGCCCTATTTGCAAAGCCCCTGTCGAGTGGGTGCCACAATCTGCATTTAAACCTTTTTGCAGCGAGCGCTGTAAGTTGATCGACCTCGGTGATTGGGCGTCAGAAAAACACGTCATCCCAGTCAAAGCCGAGTTTGATCCAGAAGCATTTGATGAATTTGATCTCGATGAAGGCGATTTTTTTAAAGAGTAATTTGGGGTTTACACACGAATCACTCAGCTCAAGCCTTTAATGCACTTACTTTTTCCTACTCATTAATCGATAAATATTATGACTAAACGAATCCATGTTGCCGTCGGCATTATTACTAACTCGGCCGGTGAAATTCTGTTGGCAAAACGCCCAGATCATTTACATCAAGGTGGAAAATGGGAATTTCCTGGTGGTAAGGTTGAGACAGGCGAAACTGTCACTCAGGCATTGATCCGTGAACTCAAAGAGGAAGTCGCGCTCAATGTCACTGATAGTCAGCCATTTATGGCGTTGAGTTTCGACTATCCCGATAAACAAGTGCTACTCGATATCCATTCAGTCACAGAATTTAACGGCACAGCCCAAGGCCTTGAAGGCCAGCTTATCGCTTGGGTCACTAAAACCGACTTAACCAATTACGACTTCCCCGAAGCTAATAAGCCTATTCTTGAAAAAATTCTGGATCAGTAATCCAGCAATTTACCTTATCCTCTCAATGTGTTCTGTCCCCGAATCGCGATTCGGGGATGAAATTTTTCAATGCCTTAACTCCACAAACTAAGCAATTCTGTGATCGTTAAGCTTACATACCCAAACCACCTGAAGATGCAGGATTCAGCGGGAATTTTACGCACTTTAGGCAAGGCGGCTATTTGCAGACCTAGCGGGCTAAGTTAAAAATAATCAACACAGCATAAAGTGCGTTAAAACACGCCGAGACGGAGCGCCTAGGGCACTCCACTTCCGTGTTGCATCAATTCAAAAGGTGGCCGACATTCTGTCATTGATGCGCCTTGAATTGAAGCACCCTAGGCGCTCTGAAACTCGTATCTTCAGGTAGCTTGGGTATAGATATTAGCAATGCGTGATCTTGCTTGCAGCAAATCAATTAATCGCTTTAATCGTATCCAGAATAATGTTTGAATCGAATTTCATTCTTTCTCTTCGATTTCGAGGGCGCATCATGCACAATAACGTTAAGGCATTCCTAGCCACTACCGCCTTATTTTTTAGTTGTCAGGTACTAGCCAATGGTGGCTGTGGATTTGAAGAACAACAACAGGGTTTAATTGCGACCTGCAGTGAGGAGAAACAAGAAGTGATTTTAACTGGCATAGTAGAAGCACAACATTTAGTCACAGATCTCAATGAGTTTGCCGAAGGGTATAAAACCTATCAAGTCGATACCACTGCAATCACCCCACTTAAAAGCATCACTAAACCTACAGAAATTGTAGTGATCATTGGTACTTGGTGCCCAGATTGTCACCGGGAAACACCACGCTTTATCCGTATTATGGAAGAAGTCGCTAATCCCAATATTAAAGTGACCTATATTGGTGTCGACCGAACGAAAAAAGATCCCGAAGGCTTAGCCGCAAAATACGACTTTACCCGCATTCCAACCTTTATTGTACTGCAGCAAGGTAAAGAAGTTGGCCGCATCGTAGAGCGTCCAACGGTTTCCTTAGAAAAAGATCTCGCCGATTTATTGAAATAATCGCCACAGTACAAACAATAAAGGCCGCATCGCGGCCTTTGGTTTTTATCATGTTTCAATAAAAAATTAGCTGACTTCGTCAATAATCCGCTGAGCTAACATCACTAAAACACCTTCACGTAACGCGCCGCCAGATAAGGCTAAATGCTCGATCCCCAGCAACTCAAACAAGGCCAATAAAATAGCGACACCCGCAGCAAAAGTCGGTGCTCGCTCACTGCAAAGCCCTGCAATCCCCATTAAGCTAATATCTTCTTGAGCGAGGATCTCAGCCTTCAACTGAGTAAGCACATCGAGTGTGATAGTTTCAGATAACCCTCGGTGAAGTAGCACTTCTACCACGGACTGTACAGCGCCGGAGGCACCAACGACACAATGCCAACCTAGATCACGTAGGGTTTGCCTATGCTCAGCTAATGTGGTTAGCACTTGCTGCTTAGCATCATCGAAATCTAACTGCTGCAGCGGCAAACTTCTGAAAAATTGGCGATTATAAGTCACGCTACCAAAGGGCAAACTGGTTTTGAACAGCACTTGATGCCCATCGCCAATGATAAACTCTGTACTCGCCCCACCGATATCAATAACCAAGCGACGGCCTTGACCACAAGTGGTCGCCACCATACCTTGATAGATAAGCTCTGCTTCACGCATACCAGAGATAATTTCGATCGGATGACCTAAGAGTGGCAATGCACGCTGATTAAACTCATCAGCATTGCTAATACTGCGAAGAGTTGCAGTTGCAATCACAGCAACATGGTTTGCTTCAATCTTATGTTGCACCAACATCTGGGCAAACATACTCAAACAGTCGAGGCCGCGCTGCATGACATCGGGGCTTAATTTGCCATCGTTGCCTATGCCTTCGGCGAGCCTCACCTTGCGTTTATATTTCGCAATAATATGCGGCTGACCACCACGCGTTTTGGCGATCAGCATATTAAAACTATTTGAGCCTAATGTTATAGCGGCATAAGCGGGTGTTGGCATTTACGAATGTCTACGTGTCCTATCATGACGAGGAGGGCGAGCACCACTGCGTTGAGCACCTGGGCGGCTTGCCCCTGAACGATCACGCAAGTTTCGAGTGCCGCTAGGGTGTTTACGGTGGATCTTCGCTGGCGTAGGAATATCGGCCAGTAAAGCTTCACTGTCGTAGTTACTTACTGGAATCGAATGATTGATATAGCTTTCGATTGCAGGCAAGTTCAATGCGTACTCTTCACAGGCAAAGCTTATCGACATGCCTTTGTTACCCGCACGACCCGTACGACCGATTCGGTGAACATAGTCTTCGCAATCATCAGGTAAATCATAGTTATACACGTGTGAAACGTCAGAAATATGTAAACCACGAGCCGCAACATCAGTAGCAACCAATATATCTAGCTGGCCACTGGTAAATTGCTCAAGGATACGAATACGCTTTTTCTGTGGCACATCACCCGTTAATAAACCCACGCGATGTCCGTCACCTTCAAGCCAAGACCAAAGCGTTTCACAACTGTGCTTAGTGTTGGAGAAAACGATGGCTTTTTCTGGCCAATCTTCTTCAATCAAGGTCAACAGCAAACGCATCTTCTCTTCTTGGGAAGGATAGAAGATTTCTTCTTTGATGTTTTTGGAGGTTTTTTCTTCGGGGGCGATTTCGACTTTAACGGGCTCATTCATATGATCATAAGCCAGCTCTTGTACTTTCATGGACAAGGTTGCCGAAAATAGCATATTAAGACGTTGATTTGCCTCAGGCATACGTCTAAATAAGAAGCGGATATCTTTAATAAAACCAAGATCAAACATACGATCGGCTTCATCAAGTACCACAGCCTGAATTGAATTCAAGCCAATAATACCTTGGCGAACGTAGTCGATAATTCGACCCGTTGTACCAATCAAGATATCAACACCTTGATCTAATACTTTACGCTGCACATCGTAACTTTCACCGCCATAAACAATACCCACCTTTAAGTGCGTGTGCTTAGCGAGTAAAATCGCATCTTTGGCAATCTGAATCGCCAGTTCGCGAGTCGGGGCCATAATGATGGCGCGGGGCTGATTAATCAGTCGACCTTCAGGTATGGGAGTCGATAATAAATGATTAAACGTGGCGACCAAAAAGGCCATTGTCTTACCAGTGCCCGTTTGTGCTTGGCCTGCGATATCTTTTGATTGGAGTAATACAGGCAGTGATAACGCCTGGATCGGCGTACAAAATTCGAAGCCGTTCTCGGCAAGGGCCTGTTTAACCTCAGGATGTAGAGGTAGGTCGGCAAACCTTTGGGTAGATAGATGTGTTTCGCTCATAGCGCAAGCTTACCTGTTGAGGTTGCAATAAGATACTCGATCGTTTGAAATAGCCACATTGTAAAAAGGTAACTTGAAAAGCTATTTTTCAGCCCCAATATACATGGTAAGCCATTAACAAACCAGCAATGGCACCCAAACTGGAGAACATCATGAGCGATAAAATTATATACCTGAGTGACGACAGCTTCGAAAACGACGTATTAAAGTCTGATTTGCCAGTATTGGTAGACTTCTGGGCCGAGTGGTGTGGTCCTTGTAAAATGATCGCTCCAATTTTAGACGATGTGTCTGAAGAATATGCAGGTCGCTTGACTATCGCTAAATTAAACGTTGACCAAAACAATGTTTCTCCAGCGAAATATGGCGTTCGTGGCATCCCAACTTTACTGCTATTCAAGAACGGCGAATTAGCCGCGACTAAAGTTGGCGCACTCTCAAAAACGCAATTGAAAGAGTTTATCGACGCTCAAATCTAATTTGACGTCGTAATGAGTGACCTCCGGCACAAGCTATAAATTAATTGTGCCGGAATTTCCCTAAATTTCTGGACGCCCCGCTTTGTTAGTGCTACTTTAATAACCAGATTCTTTCTAATAACCTCTTCTCGCTCGTCAATCACTATCCTGAATTACATCCTTACTGATTGATCGCGGTAAGCTTTGTCGCGTAACACAAGACCCCCAAAATGAACTTAACTGAATTAAAAGACACGCCGATTTCTGACCTAGTCTCGCTAGCTGAAAATATGAAGCTCGAAAATATGGCCCGCGCTCGCAAGCAGGACATTATTTTCTCAATCCTTAAAGCCCACGCAAAAAGTGGAGAAGACATTTTCGGTGGTGGGGTATTAGAAATACTCCAAGACGGTTTCGGCTTCTTACGCAGCTCAGACGGTTCTTATTTAGCTGGTCCAGATGACATCTATGTCTCACCAAGCCAAATTCGCCGCTTCAACATGCGAACGGGTGATACCATTTTTGGTAAAATTCGCCCACCAAAAGAAGGCGAGCGTTATTTTGCTCTATTGAAAGTCAACGAAGTTAACTTCGATAAACCAGAAAACTCCCGTAATAAAATCCTCTTTGAAAACTTGACTCCACTCCACGCAGAAGAACGTATGCGTATGGAGCGCGGCAACGGCTCAACTGAAGATATTACAGCGCGTATTCTGGATTTATGCTCACCGATTGGTAAAGGTCAACGTGGTTTGATCGTTGCACCACCAAAAGCCGGTAAAACGCTATTACTTCAAGGTATTGCTCAAAGCATCAGCTACAACAACCCAGAAGTGGTGTTGATGGTATTGCTTATCGACGAACGCCCAGAAGAAGTAACAGAGATGCAGCGCCTCGTTAAAGGCGAAGTTATCGCATCAACCTTCGATGAGCCAGCCAGCCGTCACGTTCAAGTTGCCGAAATGGTGATTGAAAAAGCAAAACGTTTGGTTGAGCACAAGAAAGACGTCGTTATCTTACTCGATTCGATTACCCGTTTAGCCCGTGCCTATAACACTGTTATCCCGTCATCGGGCAAAGTGTTAACTGGTGGTGTGGATGCAAACGCTCTACACCGTCCAAAACGCTTCTTCGGTGCGGCACGTAACATCGAACACGGCGGCAGCTTGACCATTATCGCCACAGCCTTGGTTGATACGGGTTCTAAGATGGACGAAGTAATCTACGAAGAATTTAAAGGTACAGGTAACCAAGAGCTACATTTGTCACGTAAAGCGGCAGAAAAGCGTGTGTTCCCAGCCATTGACTTCAACCGCAGCGGTACCCGTCGTGAAGAAAAACTCACGACTCAAGAAGAACTGCAAAAAATGTGGATCCTGCGTAAGATCCTCAATCCTATGGATGAAGTCAGCGCAATGGAATTCTTAATCGATAAATTGGCGATGACCAAGACTAACGAAGAGTTCTTTACCGCCATGAAACGCACTAAGTCTTAAATCTCACTCAGTGAGTCTCTAAACTAAAAGCCGCATTATGCGGCTTTTTTGTTATCTAAGATTTTTTCACTGCTAATATTTTACTCAAGTTTTTACTCAAAGCCTGTGTTCGCTGCCGGAGCATTTCCCGTAGTAAGAGCACGACAGGCGTGACATGTTCACGTCCTGGGCACACTAAGTACAAATCGACGGGCTCCCCCTGATACTCAGGCAACAAACGTACTAATCGCCCTGAGATTAAGTCATCGGCCAGATCTAGACTCGACTTAAATACCAACCCTTTGCCAGCCACAGCCCAACGGCGGGCAATCTCGGCATCATTAGCACTACGATTGCCCGTGACACGCACTTTGAATTCTTGAGCATCACGCCTAAATAGCCATTGATCGTGGGTGCGATCATCTAACTTATAAAACAAGCAATTATGCTCAACTAATTGTTCTAATGAATCAAGCGCACCAAACTTGACGAGATATTCAGGTGAAGCGCACAAGACACGATCAACACTGCAGATAGGGAAAGCCACTTGGTTAGAATCCTGCGGTTTTCCATAGCGCACGGCAACATCAATTTTATCGTGGTAAAAACTGCTGATATTGTCGCCAAGGTGCAAGCGCACTTGCAGTTGAGGGAAATCGAGCAAAAACTCGTCGAGCCAAGGCACAAACAGATTACGGCCAAAGTCTGAAGAAACCGACAGGCTTAAGGTGCCAGATATTTTACCTTTATCACTGGCGATAGCCTGTTCGCCAAGCGCTAAATCGCTTAGCGCACGTCGGCAATGAATAAGATAACGCTCACCTTGCACAGTCAAACGTAAGCTGCGTGTCGTGCGGATAAATAAACTAGTATCGAGCTGTTTCTCAAGCCGTTTTATTGCTGCACTGGCAGAAGCAGCCGAGATATCCATCTCGGCTGCTGCGGCAGATATATTGCCGCAATCAGCGACTCGCACGAACAAAGCTAAATCATTAATTAGCATGATTATCAAAAATCCTTTGAAAAAATTACAAACTTTATCCTGTTTATCTCTTGGCTAATATTCCACACAATGGCTACACGATACAAGTACACTCAAACAAGTAAACTCCAGCAAGTACACCCAGAGGAATAAACATGAAAGCCATTGGTTACCAGACAGCAGGTGCAATCACAGCGCCCAATGCATTAGAAAACATCACGCTAGCCGAGCCAACTGCGACAGGTTTTGACCTTTTAGTGGAAATCAAAGCCATTTCTGTCAATCCGGTTGATACAAAAATCCGTGCATCTAGCTCAGCGTCTGCAGGCGAATACAAAATTATCGGCTGGGATGCGGTCGGTGTCGTCAAAGCCGTTGGTGAGAAAGCCAGTCTTTTCAACGTTGGCGATGAAGTGTGGTATGCGGGCGATATCAGTCGCAGTGGAAGTTATGCAGAATATCAATTGGTTGATGAGCGAATTGTCGGCCATAAACCTAAAAGTTTAACCTATACCCAAGCCGCGGCATTACCTTTAACGGGGATTACGGCATGGGAGATTTTATTCGACCGTTTAGCTTTACCCCAAGATGGTTCGGCAACTGACGCCCGTATTTTAATTATCGGTGCGGCCGGCGGTGTGGGTTCAATCATCACTCAGCTTGCAGTAAAACTCACTGGTGCAGAAGTGATAGGCACTGCATCTCGTCCTGAATCCGCCGCTTGGGTGCACAAACTTGGTGCCGATGCTGTCATCGACCACACCAAGCCACTTTCGCAGGAACTTGCCAATATTGGTATTACTGATGTGACTCATGTGATTAGCTTAACCCAAACCGATCAGCATTTTGATGAAATAGTACAAGTGCTTAAGCCACAAGGAAAACTAGCATTAATCGATGATCCTAAGGGGCCATTAGATGTGATGAAACTTAAGCGTAAAAGCTTATCCTTACACTGGGAACTGATGTTTACCCGCAGCCTTTATCAGACCGAGGATATGATTGCGCAACATCACTTACTCAACCGCTTAAGCGCCCTTATCGATACAGGCGAGTTACAGAGTACGTTCGGTAAACACTACGGCACCATTAATGCCCAAAACTTAATCAAAGCTCACGCTCAGATAGAGTCTGGCAAAGCGATCGGTAAAATTGTTTTAGAAGGTTTTAACCAATGAAAATAACAGTGTTTGCTCAAATCATAGCGAATCAAGGCCAAAGCGATACGCTATTTAAGATACTCAAGCAACTCGTGACAGACACTCATACCGAGGCTGGCTGCATCGAATACAAACTGCATCACTCATTAGATGATGAAAATATCTTCTGGATGTACGAAATTTGGCAATCCCAAGCCGCACTGGATGAACATATGGCGAGTACGCACTTTCAAGCATTCGTCGCTCAAACCGCAGACATAATCAATCAAGCTGACATTCACAAAAGCTACGCCTGCTAATCAACAAAAAAGCGCCAAACACGTTGGCGCTTTTCATCATTTATACTTATCAAATCAAAGTCATGGCCATCTTGCGGCGTAAATACGCGATTTGCTGCATGTGTGGCAAATCCTTAGGACAGTTGTCTTGACAGCCGAGTAACGTCATACAACCAAATACGCCATCCTGATTGCCAATCACATGGTAAAAATCCTCGGCAGTACGAGCGTCACGGCTATCCATCTCAAAACGAGCTATTTTCATCATGCCCACAGCGCCGACAAAAGTTTCACGCATTTGTTTAGTCGCACAGGCAGAAACACATACGCCACATTCAACGCAGCGCTCTAGCTCATACAAACGCGCAGCTTCATCTGGATCCATAGGATCTTCAAGCCGATGCACGCTTATATCATTGGCCTTAGGGTGTAACCACAGCTTTAAGCGTTCGGCCAGTTCCCGCATAAACTTACCAGTGTTAACCGAGAGATCACCAATCAACTCAAAACCTGGCAGCGGCATTAAGGTGATTTCGCCCTTAGGATATTTGGCCGTTAAGGTGCGGCAAGCTAGCGTCGGGAAACCGTTGATCACCATAGCGCAGCTACCACAGATACCTGCACGACAAACAAAATCGAATTGTAGCGAAGTATCTTGTTCTTCCCTGAGTTTATTAAGGGCGATAAATACCGTCATCCCCGGCGTTTCGGTAAGCTGATAACGCACCATTTTCGGCTTATCGTTTGGCTCCTGCGGATCATAACGAAAGATATTAAAGGTTAACTGGCGACCTTGGCTCATTATGATTTTTCTCCTAACGCATTGGCAGATGGACTTTTTAAAGTATCACTTAAACGTTCGTTATTAGGTTGTAAGCTCTCGGGTAATTCAAAGGGCATAAGAGCCCGCTGCCTTTGATAACGGTCAGCATCATCACCTAGCTCAGCTAAAATCTCGGCAATTTGCTGTTCACGCTTTTCGGTATCGGGATGCACTATGGCGTTGTTGATGCCATAACCACGATAACCCGGCGGGAGTTCCATCTTCATCACATCGAGTGCTTCGTAGTTAAGCACAGGTTCGAGTGCATCGGGATCGGGCCAGCTGGCCAAGGTGCGATTCAGCCAGTCTCGATCATTTCGCTGCGGATAATCCTCACGAGCATGGGCACCACGACTCTCTGTTCGCGCTGCAGCGCCGCAGGCTACGGTTAGCGCCACTTTTAGCATACGCTTGACCCGCAGGGCTTCAACTAACTCAGGATTGGCGTGACGCTTTTTACACTTAAGCCCGAGTTTACGCGAACGCTCGAGCAACACTTTTAGCTCGGCAACCGCTTTTTCAAGCTCGGGGCCATTACGGAAAATACCCACATAATCCATCATGATGCGCTGCATTTCGCGCTTGAGTTCAAAGGCGCTCTCGTGACCATCACCCTCGACCAGCACATCGATTTCACTCTGCACCTGCTGCATAAACCGTTCAGCAAGCTGAGTGTCGATCTCAAGGCTATTGTTCTCACAAAAATCGGCGACATATTTACCAATAATCATGCCGCCAACCACGGTTTCGGCCAACGAATTACCGCCTAAACGGTTAAAGCCGTGCATGTCCCAACAAGCCGCCTCACCTACGCTAAATAAGCCTTTAAGCTGCGGACTTTCACCTGTGGCATTAGTCCGAATACCGCCCATAGAATAATGCTGAGTTGGGCGTACAGGGATCCAATCCTTAGCGGGATCGATACCGAGGAAATTCTCACAAATTTCCTGCACTTCCCTAAGATTCGTTTCAATATGCTTGCGACCTAAAAGGGTAATATCTAGCCACAAATGCGGGCCATAAGGGCTATCGACGCCCTTACCTTTACGTATATGTTCAGTCATGCGACGCGATACGACATCCCGCGATGCCAACTCCTTTTTATCGGGTTCATAGTCAGGCATAAAGCGATAACCGTCTTTATCGCGCAATAAGCCGCCATCACCACGGCACCCTTCCGTTGTTAAAATGCCTACGGGAACAATGGCAGTGGGATGGAATTGTACCGCCTCCATATTGCCAAGCCTTGCCACGCCCGTTTCCAATGCTAACGCTTGGCCAATACCTTCGCAGATGATCGCATTGGTCGACACTTCATAAATTCGGCCATAACCACCAGTGGCTATCGTAGTGGACTTAGCCACATAGGCTCTAAGTTCACCCGTAATCAAACAACGAGCAATCACGCCATGACAACGCTTACCATCGTGAATAAGTGCCAAGGCTTCGATACGTTCATGGACGGGAATATCCATGGAAATCGCTTTGTTATCCATAGCGTATAACAGCGAATGACCTGTACCGTCGGCGGTATAACAAGTGCGCCATTTTTTAGTCCCGCCAAAATCACGGGCGTTGATAAGACCATGGGCTTCTTGGGCCTCATGTAGCGTGACTTTTTGCGCATTGACTATCACTTCCCTCGGGCCAGCAGTCACCCGAGACCAAGGCACGCCCCAATTGGCCAGCTCACGTACTGCCTTAGGTGCACAATGGGCAAACATCCGTGCGACATCTTGATCGCAGCCCCAGTCGGAACCTTTTACCGTATCTTGAAAATGCACATCCTCATCATCGCCCATTCCCTTAACTGCATTGCCTAAACTCGCCTGCATACCCCCTTGAGCGGCAGCAGAGTGGGAACGTTTTGCAGGAATGAGTGACAAAACTAAAGTGTCAAGCCCACGCTCTTTCGAAGCGATAGCGACCCTTAAGCCCGCGAGCCCAGCTCCTACCACCAATGAATCGGTATAAATCAGTTTCACGCCTGCTCCTTAATGGGGTCTATTGTTTTGTGCTGTTTTTTTATGTTCGACATTCTATTCACTGATTAACTTAATCATTGATTAAAAGCGGAATTAACTCGCGTAGGGTAAAAATGCCAGAAGTGAGACGACGCCAACAGTGACAAATAGCACACTCACTATGGTCTTGATCTTACGTAATCGACTGCGGTTGTTGAGATCCCGCGCCGCGCCCCATTTCAAAGCCACACGGTAAATGCCAATTGCTGCATGTAACTCCACAGTGAGCAGTAAAGGCAGATACACCATCCAGACACCTTGATTCCAAATACGATCGGCGCTTCCCTGAGGGCCAATGGTTTCGGGAGCCGAGCCAATAAGCCACAAATGCACAGGCAACAGCAGTAGAATCACTACACCGGTAATGGCTTGCCAGCGCCACAAGCGAGTATCGCTGTGGTTGATCACTTGCATTTGTTGGCGTAGAGCCCTTTGCTGACGCAGACTCATGGGTAATTTTTGCAATGCCACTAACACGTGCACTAACGCCAAAATGGCAATACCAATGGCAATACAAGTCACTACCCAAGGATAACCGTGTCCATCAGCGGACAGAAAACTCAGCTCCATAGTGCGAGCAACCCAACTCATGGCATCCGCACCCAATAAAATCGATGACACTAACACTAAGTGGGTCCACAAAAAGACTGCGAGTATTACCCCTGACAAACTCTGGCTTAAATCCAGCCAAGCACTCCATTTTTTAATATTTAATTTGATCGCCATCCTATCGCCTCACGCCGTTGACCTTATCGAGCCAATCTCATTAAGTCTTATCGCAAACTAATATCGCTCACACATCCACACGAAAACGTGAGCCAGATCAATTGAGTGCTGAATAATTAACCTAATGCTTAATAATAGCAGTGAAACAAAATCCTGCTGCTAGCTTAAAGCCTACTCAGGTACGAAGGGCTGCACAGGAATATCGAGCTCGCTACCGATAAATAGATATGAAACAAGGCTCGCAGTACCAAGGCATAGCAAATAAATAATCAGCACCTTAGCGAGTTTTCGCAGGCCTGAGCGCTGAGTGGTTATGCCCCACTTTACCGCCACGCGATAGAGACCAATCATGGCGTGTACCACTACAGCGGGAAGTAACAGCGCATACAGCAACCAAGCATTATCGTGATAAACCCGCTCAGCTGATAAATGCGGGCCAATTTCGGGATTCAAAATCATAGTGAAGAGGTGAACAGGAACGAGGAAAAATAAGATAAAGCCGGTGATCAGTTGCCAAAACCACGCATGGGTATCCTTATGCTTGATATTCCCCATGTGCGAACGCAGGGCTCGCCATTGCCCTAGCTGCGCCGGAAAACGCCGTAGCGCCACCGCGGCATGTACTATCACCACCAATAGCATAAGCACTGAAAACACTTTAGTGACTATAGGAAAACCATGTCCTGTGCTGCTAAACATTCCACCTTCAAGCAACTGAACGACCCGATAAAAAGCCTCTTTACCCAGCAAAATACTCGATTCAAAATGCATGTGTAATAGTAAAAAGCTGCCAAGCATAATCCCTGTCGCACTCTGCAGCCTATCAGCCTTAGCCGACCAAGGATGACCTAGCGGTGTACTCACCCTATTGTGAACTCGAGTTATGCTTGTCATCTTGAATTAACCTATGTCGTTTATCGTTGGCACCTCTTGGCAAACTACACCATAGCAGCAACTCAAATCAGGCTTCAGTGTCACAGATTTAAAGCGTGAGCCAACTCACCTGACGGAGTTAAACTCTTAGAAGATGATCACAAAAAACGTATCAAAACCAAACAAAGGTAAAACCAATTAACCAATATATTTCATAGTGTTATATCAAATAATAAAACTGACAATTCGTTTTTTAACACTAATCCATACCCGCCAGCTAACCCCTTGTCTGTATAGACAAAAGCGCAGTACCAGGATAGCCAGTCGTCGAACCTAAACCCTAGTGATAACCAAACGACCTTACCTAAAGTGCTTTAAATTCCCGCTACATCCTGCATTTTGGGATAGTTTGGGTATACAATACCGCGATATTTTGAACCCTTAGTTTATGAACACTCAGTCACAGGATGCCCCCATGCCTTGGATCCAACTCCGTATAAACACCAATAGCGATGATGCTGAAACCATCAGCGACTTGCTCATGGAAGAAGGTTCAGTCTCTATCACCTTCGAAGACGGTAAAGATACCCCTATTTTTGAACCTAAATTGGGCGAAACCCCACTGTGGCGCGATACCGTGGTAGTGGCCTTATTCGATGCAGAAACCGATCTGACACCAACCATCGCCATGCTGAAAACCTTGCCTTTCCTCGGTGAGAACTTCAGCCATAAAGTCGAACAAATTGAAGATAAAGACTGGGTACGCGAATGGATGGATAACTTCCACCCCATCCAATTCGGCACACGTTTATGGATCTGCCCAAGCTGGCGCGAAATCCCTGATCCAACCGCGGTTAATGTGATCTTAGATCCGGGTCTTGCCTTCGGTACTGGCACTCATCCCACGACAGCACTGTGTTTAGAGTGGCTAGACAGCTTAGATTTAAGCGATGAAGAAGTGATCGATTTTGGCTGTGGTTCAGGCATCTTAGCCGTAGCCGCACTGAAACTGGGCGCGAAAAAAGTCACAGGTATCGATATCGACTATCAAGCCATCGACGCTTCCCGTGCCAACGCCGAGCGCAATGATGTCGCTGACAAGCTGGCGTTGTACTTACCAGAAGACCAACCCGCCGATCTCAAAGCCGACGTACTGGTCGCTAACATTCTTGCAGGCCCTCTGCGTGAATTAGCGCCTTTGATCGCAGAACGCGTAAAAACCGGTGGCAAACTTGCCCTTTCCGGCCTCCTCAAAGAACAAGCCCAAGAAATCTCTGACTTTTATAGCCAATGGTTCGATATGGACGCAGCGGCTCACAAAGAAGATTGGAGCCGCTTGACAGGTAAGCGTAAATAGCGCTAAAGGGTGGCGCAACATGCGCCACCGCTGGCTTCCAACAATTTAGCCTCTGACTTCTCGTCAATTAAAAGTCAAGAAAAAAAATTACCTCTAGGTCATTTATTGACCTTTTCACGGCCAACAAAAAGGGCTACTATAGCGCCCCTTTGAAGAGCTAAGGTGAAACATAAAATGCAGATTGGACCCTATCAACTGAACAATCAGCTGATCGTGGCACCAATGGCAGGTGTCACCGATCAAGCCTTCCGCAATCTTTGTCTTCGTTATGGCGCAGCCTTAGCGGTTTCCGAGATGCTTTCATCCAATCCCGAGGTTTGGGATACAGATAAAAGCCGCCAGCGCATGACGCATTCTGGCGAGGAAGGCATCCGCTCAGTGCAAATTGCAGGGGCTGATCCTGATTTAATGGCGCAAGCCGCCTTGTTCAATGTCGAACAAGGTGCTCACATCATTGATATCAACATGGGTTGCCCGGCGAAAAAAGTGAATAAAAAGCTGGCAGGCTCGGCGCTAATGCAAAATCCACCGCTGGTAAAAGAGATTTTACAAGCCGTGGTCGCCGCAGTGAACGTGCCTGTCACGTTAAAGATTCGCACCGGCTGGGAGCCAGAGCACAAGAATGGTGTTCAAATCGCCCAGATTGCAGAGGATTGTGGCATAGCCTCGCTCGCCGTTCACGGCCGCACGAGACAATGTATGTACAGAGGCGACGCTGAGTACGACACTATCAAAGCAATTAAACAGAATGTCTCGATTCCTGTTGTCGCCAATGGGGACATCGACAGTCCGGAGAAAGCCCGCTTTGTGCTGGAATACACCGGTGCCGATGCCTTGATGATAGGACGGGGTGCTCAAGGACGGCCTTGGATTTTCAGAGAAATCCAGCACTACTTGGAAACGGGTAATAAGCTAGCGCCCATTGAGGTTGCCGAACAGCGTCAAGTGATGCTGGAACACCTCACCAAACTGTATGACTTATATGGTGAATACAAGGGTATCCGCTTCGCCAGAAAACATATGGGATGGTACCTAGACCAAGAAGCTCAGCGCCAATTTAGGGCTGACTTTAATCGGCTGGAAACCGCTGCAGAACAGTATTCCCTCGTGGAATGTTATTTTGATGAATTAGTACAGAATTAATAAAGAGCAGAATAGAATGTTTGATCAGACAACTAACACAGAAGTTCACCAGCTTACCGTTGGCAAAATCGAAACCGCAAACGGCACTATCAAGCCCCAGTTATTACGTGACGCCGTCAAGCGTGCCGTAACTAACTTCTTCGCACAGTTGGACGGTCAGGAAGCACAAGAAGTTTATGAAATGGTGCTAAGCGAAGTTGAAGCGCCTCTGCTTGACATCATCATGCAACACACTCGTGGCAACCAAACCCGCGCAGCAAACATGCTAGGTATCAACCGTGGTACTCTGCGTAAAAAATTGAAAAAATACGGCATGAACTAATCCGAAAGGATTAAACTGTTGTATTAAAAAGAAAAAGCCTGAAGAAATTCAGGCTTTTTTGCTATTTAATACACACATAGTTACACACAGTCAAAATCATGCTTGGTTTGTCATTCATCTCACGTTAACTGGTGATCCTCCCCAATACCAGGCACTTGACTCCATCTAGACACCAAAATCAATAAACAACTCCATACACGCCCGTCGCACAACTTTGGCAGGTATCATCATCGAACATATGCCCTGCATTCATAGACTCATTACAGTGCTTGCACTTTCCACGGGCAATCTTACTATCGTGGATAGCTTTTGCTGCAGACTTAACCTGTCGCGGTGTAGAACTAAGAGCCATTTTCCGTTGAATAACCCATTCAAAGCTCGGTTCATGCGGATGCGGCCAAGTGATTAAACCAATGGAGATAGCTATGTAATCGTCAAATATATCGACACTTATATCTTTATTATATAAGGAGCTTGTGACTTTATCGGATAGAATATCAAAGTGTTGTTCCACAAACCTGCCGCAAACGCTGTAGGCACATGTGGCCGTTCCATCTTGAGACTTAAAATTGGCATCAATTAATTTATTGCACTTAGTGCAGATAAAGAATGCTGGTGACTGGTCTATTGCCCGCGTTACCGCTTTTAGACTGTGCGTTAACCTTTTAGTGTTCACGCCAATTTTTTTGTGGATTAGCTTATCAAAATAACCATTATTACACCGGACATGTGCTGTTACGGTGAAATCCGCATCAAGATGAACGGTATAAAGTGGTCTATTAGGTAACGTAATCGACTCATTTAGAGAAAGGTCATCGCAATCGAGTGTAGGGGGGTTGCTGTTCTTAGTTTCAGAGCCGTAAATGTGATACGAATTCCACTCAAAAGATTTGAAAGGGCTGCCTATCTCATCAAGCAGTGCCATTGTTTCTATTGGTATTATTAAATCCATTAAAACCAGATAACGGTCAATTAAATCTGGACGCCCAGTAAAGCAGATGGCGTTTTGCTCCAGCAGTGATTCAATCGTGGGAATGCAGTCGAGATCCATCTAAAACCCTTATTAGTAAAGCTAACCATGCAAAGGCCCTTGCTATGTAGCCTATCTACATTCTTTACTATATTTAATTACCAGTCAAAGTACTGCATAGCGTCCAATTTTAAGCATTTCAAATGCACTTTTAATAGGGTTTTCTGATTTATCGAAACCTCTATACCAACGCACTTTTATTCCTAGATAGTCTGCCCAACCAATTCCCCTTTTAAAGTCTCGCCATTTATTGTTTTTCGCACAGCATTCAACAAACTGATTAACCAACAAGTACTGATTATGTCCAGCTGAGTACTTTCCATTTTCAAAAGCATCTAGATAAAAAGGAAATGCTAAGTTGTCCTCTGCTCGACGATAATGATAAGTACCCCACATCCAATTAGTTAGCCATAAAAAACTACCGTCTAGTCCTGCTACTTTGATTTCATTAATAAATTGTGAAATCAGATCTTTAGACAACTCAGAGTTTTTACGGAGAGCCAACCCCTTAGATAAAAGTTCAAAATACATCTGTGGCGCTAGGGATCTTACATCGCTTTTGGCTTGAGCTATCAAAGGCGATAAGGCAAATGCGTCTAGGTATGTTAGGCAAGACTTGAGATCATTAAAACTGAAAGTATTTGAACTTTCTACTGTAAGTGTTGAGCAAATATAGCTGGTGTTATGTTCAATCTCTAAAGCTTTTAGTTCCCAAAATGCTTGAGTTTCATCAAACCACCTACGATCAATTGACATTGGGTCAATAACATCATGTAAGCTTAATTCCTCCTTAACGATATTCTTAAAATTACTGTGGATCCTGTTTAGTCTGTAGTCTTGCTTTTTCAATTTATTAACTAAATCAGAAACAAACTCAACTCCATACTGCTTTTCAAGCTCGACAAATATTGAGGTTGAAAATCTTGCTAAAAATAAGATAATTCTAAAGCAGTTTCTAGTTTTGGTATCAATACTTCTTTTATGAGCAATCGATTTCGTTTGTTCCATCGCAGACAGTGAATCGCTAAGATTCTGAAGCAAGTTAGCCCAGCTAGGAAGATTTTTAGCTGTTGACCATCGTGATGCATTTTCAAGGTTTTGTGACAATCGATAATTGTCAGTGAAGCCATAATCGGGAAAATGAAAGCGAGTTTGATTGGTCTTGGTGACGTCATACATCCAATTAAATACTGTTGATATTGGCCAAGTTATGGATTTACCTTGCACATCAGGTAGCCACCAATACTTATCAGAAGGCGAAATATTCAATTCTGTAGCAACGTTATGTTTTAAAATATTTTTTTGATACGAAAGAATCATCCGATCAACCAATCTATTTTTCAGCAACCACTGAATCGAGTCAGACTTCGATAGGAAAGTACTGTCTCCTCTCAAGAAGTCCTTATATTGAAAAAGTGTATCGTCTATCGTATTAGTAAATGCATACATTACCTTCAAGCTACCAGTTGCCTCTAAGATAGAAAAAGCAAGAAGCTCAACTAACGCCATAAAATTAGCCGTTAATTCTCCATCTTCCTTAGCTAGCCGTCTTAGCTGAGTTTGAATCGACTTTTTCATCGTTTCGTCGCTCATAATACTTGAACAGTCATACTTTTGTGGCAATATTCCGGTGTGTTCAAATAAGGCTTTTGCTATATCACCAAGGGTTGGATACTGTGGTTTCATCATTTGTCCATGTTTATGACGATGTAATAGGTAAGGCAGTATCATCTAGATACTGCCTTAATAGTGGCTAACTAATTACTTGCCTTTGGGCACTGCATTACCTCTTCCGCCGCCTGATGCTCCAGGTGTAGTACTAGGCCAGTTACCGCCAGGTCCTGGATGGCTTGATGGACCTCGTCCGTTACTGCTTTTACCACCAGCTTTACCATTTAAACCACTGTTGCTCTTTGTCATGATCATTTCCTTAGTTTCGATAGATGAGTAAAAGTTGCCAGTGTTTTGATTTTTACTACCGAACAACCTTCGAAACTAACTTTATAAAATGAACCTCATAAAGGCTTCCTGCATTTTGGCGACATTAATTTTATTAACGAATAAATCCCACATTATCGACATCAGAGTTTATCTGTACATCTCAATTTCAAAACATAACTCCATAACAGAATTGGATTTTATAGCCTACGATCCCAAACATTGTTATCTTGTACAAATGGACGGTTCATGTAAGTAATCTGTAGAAGGCGCTATTGATGGGAAGCAATATTAGTAACTTCGATTTCCTTAAACATCACGATGAACTGCTACTGCGTCTTGCACAAACAGCAGAATGGTGTTTTACCCCCGATCCCAACACCACACTTCTAAAGATGCGCCAACTAGGTGAGGAGCTAGCAAAAAACATAGCAGCTCGTGTTGGTGTTGCAAGTGGCCTGGGAGTCAATCAAGTCGATTTACTTCGCAACCTTGATTACTCACTGAAGCTCGAACAGCGTATCAAAGATGCCTTTCATACTATAAGAAAACTCGGCAATGCCGCTAATCACGATATCACGTCGAATAGTCATCGTGATGCTTTGCAATCTTTGCAGATAGGCTATGCCTTAAGTGTTTGGTATCACCAACTATATGGCGGTGAAAAAGCAAAAGGTTTTAAACCTGGCCCCTATATCAAGCCCACAGACCCATCTGATGAAGTGCGTATGCTCGAAGAAAAGATGGTCGAGCTTGAACGTCAGCAACAACGGACATCAGAGCGACTTATAATTGCCGAGTCTTTAAAGCAACTCGAAGCAGAAAAAGCAGAGGCAGAACGTAAACGCTCCGAACAGATGCTTGCTGAAAGCAAAATATGGGAAGACGTCGCCATTGAGCAAGAATCAAAACTCAATGAATACAAAGCTAAGATGGAAGCGGCTAACCTTGAACTAGTTTTAAGCTTTCAAGCTAAAGACCAAAAAGCCCAAGCTAATGAAATTAAACGAGTTGAGAAATTACCTTTTCATATGGATGAGGCAGAAACCAGGATCATTATTGATAAACAGCTAAATGATGCTGGATGGAAAGCGGATACAGTTAATTTCAGATACTCTAAAAATGTGCGACCAGTCGCGAATGAAAACCGAGCTATTGCTGAATGGCCGACTGAATCAGGTCCCGCTGATTATGTGTTATTCATGGGGTTAATCCCTGTAGCCGTAGTCGAAGCTAAAAAGTCTGCAAAAAATGTCTATGGCTCCATCGATCAAGCAAAGCGTTACGCCAGAGGACTTGAGGCTAAAAATGCCTTCACAATAGAATTGAAATGGGGCGAATTTAAAGTCCCGCTAACTTTTGCCACCAACGGTCGTCCGTATCTTAAGCAGCTTGAACAAGAGAGTGGTATCTGGTTCTTAGACGTCAGGGATAATGCTAATCGGCGCAAAGCACTTAAAGGATGGTACTCACCAGCTGAAATCAAGATGATTTTAAAGCAGACGCCTGAGCAAGCAGAACACAAGCTCGATGCTATGGCTTTTGATTACGACCTTAAACTTAGAGACTATCAAGTCGATGCAATTAAGGCGGTAGAGCAAACGATCAAAGATGGCAAAGATCGTGCTTTAGTTGCCATGGCAACGGGGACTGGTAAAACAAAAACCTGTATTGCATTAGTTTATCGTTTACTTAAAGCTGAACGATTTAGGCGAATACTCTTTCTCGTTGACCGTTCAGCTTTAGGTGAGCAGGCAACAAACGATTTTAAAGAAGTTCGAATGGAACACCTGCAAACTTTTGCAGATACATTTGAATTAATGGAACTTGATGATAAAAAGCCGGACGACAGCACAAAGGTCCATGTGGCAACCGTTCAAGGTTTAGTGCAACGTATTTTATATCCTAGCGATAAGGATACTAAACCGGGCGTTGGACAGTACGATTGTATTGTTGTTGATGAGTGCCATCGTGGCTACTTGCTAGATCGTGAGCTCAGCGATACTGAAATCCTATTTCGCGACCAGAAAGATTATCAATCAAAGTACCGTTCGGTCATAGATTACTTTGATGCCTTTAAGATAGGTCTAACGGCAACGCCAGCACTTCACACAGTTGATATATTTGGCGAGCCCGTATTCAGTTATAGCTATACCGAAGCGGTACTCGATGGACACTTGAATGATCATTTACCACCAGTCCGAATTCATACCAAGCTTGCCGAGCAAGGTATACATTACGACGTGAACGAAGAGGTAAAGGTTTATGATGTTGCAAATAATAACGTCAAAATTTATAACACCCCTGATGAGCTAGACTTTGATGTCTCTGAATTTAACAAAAAAGTCATTGCACCTAATTTTACTAAAGTAGTCACTAAATGGTTGATAGAAAGTGATTCTATTAATCCCTACTCAGAAGCCAAAACACTCATTTTTTGTGTAACAGACACGCATGCAGATGAAGTTGTTGAGGCGCTTAAGCAAGCGTGTGAAGACTATCATGGTGAAGTTGAAGACGATGCCATTCAAAAAATAACGGGAAAGACTGATAAACCCCTAGAAAAAATTCGTTTATACAAAAATGATCGTCTGCCAAATGTCGCGGTCACGGTGGATTTACTCACCACGGGTATCGATGTACCCAAAATTTGTAATCTCGTATTTTTACGAAGGGTGAACAGTCGGATTTTATTCGAGCAAATGCTTGGGCGAGCTACTCGATTGTGTTCAGAGATAGGTAAAGGACCATTTCGTATTTTTGATGCTGTCGATATTTATAAGCAGCTAGAAAACGTAAACACCATGAAGCCCATAGTCACTAATGTGGATATTAGCTTTACTGATTTAGAGCGTGAAATGGCTGATGCTACAAATGAAGACTTACAAACTCTGGCTAAAAATCAGTTTATCGCTAAGTTACAAGTAAAGCGACGTCACCTTTCACCAGAACAACAAGATAAGTTTGAAACGCTTACCGGTCAATCACCAGCACAATTCCTTAAAGACCTGAAAGCCATGTCAGTCGAGAAAGTGGCTGAGTGGTTTACCAATCACCCTGGTTTAGGCGAACTGCTTGATGAAAAAATCAAAGGTGGCAGTGGAGGTAACCCGCTTTACATTTCAGACCATGGCGATGAAGTGACTCATATCACGACGGGTTACGGTGAGGGACAAAAACCTGAAGACTATTTACGTTCTTTTAATGACTTTGTGAATGCTAACAGTAACCGCTTGCTCGCAATTCAGACAGTTGTACAAGCGCCATGGGAATTAACTCGTCAAAGCTTAAAAGAACTGGCTTTAGTGCTTGAACAAAATAAGTTTAGAGAACAAGATCTGCAAGTTGCATGGCACGAAGTTAAAAAGGAAGATATAGCAGCACGCATCATTGGTTTCATTCGCCAGGCAGCCATTGGCGAGGCATTAATACCATTTGAGCAACGCGTCGACAACGCTTTGGCCAAAATACTGACGAGTCAACAATGGAAAACACCGCAAATTCAATGGCTCAATACCATAGCCAAGCAAATGAAAGCGACAACCATAGTCGATGATGCAGCGTTAGACCAAGGCATCTTTTTGCATCAAGGTGGCACGAAACGAGCCAATAAATTATTTGAACAGCCCATATCCAATGTGCTACTCATGTTTAATAAGGCCCTTTGGGGGGCTGATATGAGTAAGTCTGCGTAGCGATATTTGCATTAGCCATTCATTCTATAAAACGCGCAAAATTAGGTAATAACATGAGCACTCAAGATCTGGTCGCCAAACTTTGGAACCTATGTAACTTACTCCGAGATGACGGCGTAACCTATCACGAATATATCAATGAATTGACCTATTTAGTCTTTCTTAAAATGGTGGATGAGACAGGCAGAGAAGATAATATTCCCAAAGGTTACCGTTGGACTGATTTAGAAAAGTACGATTCGGCCACACGCCTTGAAGAATATAAAAAATTGCTTATTCATTTAGGTACACATGGTTCACAAATCACCAACGCTATTTATGCCAACGCTAGCACAGTGATCCGTAAACCTGCCACGTTAAGCAAGTTAGTGAGTGAAATTGATAAGCTAGACTGGTACAACGCCAAAACTGAAGGTTTGGGCGATATGTATGAAGGGTTACTAGAGATCAACGCTGGCGAGAAAAAATCAGGAGCTGGCCAATACTTTACCCCCCGCGTGCTCATTAACGCTATGGTCGACTTAATGAAGCCAAACCTTGATGACGTCATTGTCGACCCCACTGCTGGCACCGGCGGTTTCTTAATTAGTGCACATCACTACATTACAGCGCATCACGACGTACATGCTTTAGAGCCTGTTGCCTACGACAAATATCAGCATGAAACCTTTTTCGGCATGGAGTTAGTGCCAGATACTCGCCGCCTAGCCATGATGAACCTAATGCTGCACGACTTAGCAGTAGACGACGAAAACTCCGGCATCCTGTTTGGCGATACCTTATCTAACGAAGGCAAAGATTTACCGCCTGCCAGCCTGATCCTGGCCAACCCACCATTTGGTACCAAGCAAGGCGGTGGCATACCCACCCGCGACGACTTAGTTATCTACACCAGTAACAAGCAGTTGGCGTTTTTACACTTAATGTACCTGCGCATGTTAAAGCCCGGTGGTCGTGCTGCCGTAGTATTGCCAGATAACGTGTTGTTTGAAGGCTCTACCGGCCAAACTATTCGCCGGGATCTAATGGAAAAGTGTAACTTGCACACCATTTTGCGCCTGCCAACCGGTATCTTTTATGCCGCTGGGGTGAAAACCAATGTGCTATTTTTCTCAAAATCAAAGGACCCGAAACAAGACAAAGGCCAAACCAAGAATGTCTGGGTGTATGACTTACGCTCGAACATGCCGCAATTTGGTAAACGTACGGTATTAACCAAAGCCCATTTTGATGAGTTCTATCAAGCCGTGGGTAGCGACCTGACTCAAGTCGATGACGCAGCACGGCATGCCTTTATTAAAAACCATAAACATGGCAGTGAAATTGGTAACGTTGATACTTGCCGCTTACGTTGTTTTAGCCGTGAGGAAGTCGCCAAAAAAGACGATTCACTCGATTTAGCCTGGATCCGTGACGACAGCACTGAGGATAGTGCTAACCTGCCAGAGCCCGACGTATTGATTCATCAAGCCTTAGAAGATATGGCTGGTGCCATGCATGAATTACAAGCCATTTTGGTTGAGCTTGGTTCTGCTGATGAATCAGATGAATCAGATGAATCAGATGAGGTGATGCTGTGAGTGAGTTACCTAAAGGCTGGGCAAGTACTAAGTTCACAAAGGTATTAGATGTGAGTGGCGGAACTCAGCCACCTAAGAGTGAGTTCATCGCTGAGCCTAAAGAAGGATACATAAGATTATTACAAATAAGAGATTTTGGGAGCAAACCAGTACCTACATATATTCCAGATACTCATAAATTGAGAAAATGTACACAAGAAGATATTTTAATTGGACGATATGGTGCATCTATAGGCCGTATTTGTACTGGGATGGAAGGTGCATTCAATGTTGCTTTGGCGAAAGTTGTAACTCCAAAAGGAATAGATAGTAAATTCTTAAAATATTATTTGAAATCCGAATTATTTCAAAACCCCTTAGCGATGTTGTCTCGTTCTGCTCAGAATGGATTTAATAAAACGGATCTTTCAAATTTTGATTTTTGGCTCGCCCCACTAAACGAACAAATTCGCATCGCTGACAAACTCGATTCGATTTTAGCCAAAGTCGACCAAGCCCAAGCACGCCTTGAAAAAATCCCCCATATCCTAAAGCGCTTCCGCCAATCCGTCCTCGCCGCCGCTACGTCTGGTGAGTTAACTAGAGAATGGCGTGAGGAAGAAGGATTAAGAATAGATGATTGGGCTAACACTACGCTTTCAAAAGTCGCGACTGCTCTCGACCCAAATCCTTCACATCGTTACCCTAAATCGGATACCTCAGGTGTGCCGATTTTGTCGACTCAGCAATTTGTAGGTGAGTCAGGGTGGACGACAGATAAAGCTAAATTAGTTAACCGTGATTTTTATGAGGAGAGGAAAGAGAAAACGGGATTTTTTGAGAACGATATTATTTTTGCTAGAAAGGGACGGCTTGGTTTAGCTCGGTTCGCCCCCACAAATATGGAGTTCGTTTTCAGCCATACAGTTTTTATTATACGTGCATCTGATAAAGTGCAATCTGACTATTTGTTATGGTACTTGAAAGATGAGCGTTCACTAGAATGGCTTGTAAAAGAAATGAATTCAAATACAGGTGTTCCGACTTTAGGAAAGGGCGTTTTTGAAAAGTTGCCGATTCATTTGCCAAGCATAGTAGAACAGTCGGAAATATCCTCGCGTATAGAACAGCTTCTTTCTCGTGCTAACAAAATTGAAAAGCAATACCTCGATGCTAAAGCTCGTTTAGACCGTTTGACGCAATCCATTCTAGCTAAAGCCTTCCGCGGAGAGCTTGTTTCTCAAGATCCCAATGATGAATCTGCTGATAAATTATTAAAAAACATAAAAGCAGAGCATCCTAAACCCAAAGGCAAGAAAAAATGAGACTAAGCAGGATACAACTGGTTGGTCATTATAAGTCGATAAAAGGCACTTTAGAATCGCCATTTATTTATCACTTTAAAGAAAGTGAAGGCAGTGACTCGCCGCTATGTTTAGTGGGTTTAAATGGTTCTGGTAAGTCTAATTTCATCGAATTAATTGCGGATATATTCGGCTATGCAGATAGATATTTTAATCCCCAATATAAATGCAAAAAAGATCTAGATTACGATTTTATCTTAGATTATCAGATCATGTTTGAAGGGCGGACTGTCTTCGTCAAGCTCGCATCCAACGCCTCTAAACTGAAACTGTATTGTTATGATAATAGCGAATACATAGACTTTTTATCGTTTGGGAATAGGCAAGAAAATCGTTGTGAAGCGATGGTAGGTTTAAATTTAGTTGAGCTAGAACACCGTCATTTCTTACCTGCAAATGTAGTCGCATACTCATCTGGCCATAACCAAGGGCTTAGCTCTGTTTTTGCTAAAACAGAACTACAGTATTTTGATGTAATTCGAAAACAAGGTGTTTTTTATCGTGAATACAAACCTCGGTATGACAAAGTGATGGAGGAGCAGGATGCTGAAAATGATGATGTGTGGCAAGTATTATCAAAATATGTAAATAATACTTATAAGCAAAATGAAAGTTTATTTTCTGTCCCGCGAGCTTATCAAGATGATCTCGATTCATACTTTAGATTCCCTGAAGAGCCACTTCAAGCTAATGAATCAAATCTCCCTATAGGTTTATATACTGACCATTCGTTAAGCAATGTGTTTTTTATTTATTTGATGTCGTGCCGCGGTGTAAATAAAGCTAAATCAGAGACATTTAGACAGTTTTTATCTGAAAATGTAAACATTGATGATATTTGTAGTTTTGATATTGATTTACGACTTACTGAATATAAAGAGTTTGAAACAATAGGTAATATTGTCAGAAGGCTTACTGAGTTAAGTTGTGAATCACAAGGAATCTCTAACCCTCGTGTTGATGAGGAAATTAACTACTCTCCGAAGTTACACTTTAAGGTGGGGGAAACATTTTCAAAAGCAATGGAACGTCTCTATCTCGATGAAACCGTATTTTTGGAGCACTTATTCACTCTTCACCACTTAACAGCCAGAAGGTGGAGCCATGATGAAAAACGTACGTTAAAAAGCAGTAAATATGAGCGAAATGTGCCGAGTGTTTCCGGTGGCTTAATGCCAATGCGGATCTTGAACGTTGAAGTGAAACTCAAAAGTCCTAATGTCACTACTTTATATGACAGGCTTAGTGATGGTGAACATCAGCTGATTCAGATTTTGGGTAGTTTAATGCTGTTTGACCACCAACAAACATTGTTCATACTTGATGAGCCTGAAAGCCATTTTAACCCTGAATGGCGTATCGAGTTTATCGATATCATTAGTAAGTATGTCAATCTCTCCAACCTTGAATTAATGATTTCAACTCACTCTCCATTTGTGCTATCTGCATGTAAAGCGGAGAGAGTACTGCATTTTGAAAAGGATGGTGTCGGCAATGTTTCAATAATCCCCTTAGAAGTTGAAACGTACGGAGCGTCTTTTGATTCACTGCTAACGTCGGTGTTTGATTTAGATGTGCTCATTTCAAAAAGACCGCTTATCGAAATTAGGGCAGGTTTGAGGGCATACGACGAGGGGCTAATGGATGAAAACGAGACTTTGCAAAGGCTTAAGCCCTTTGGTGATTCGTTTGAATTAAACCTCAGAAGAAACCAAATTCTCAGAAAAACGACACCAAAAATTCGAGGTACAGATTAATGTTGTGGTCTGTTGTTAAGCCACCAAAATCGGCACTTTACTGGCTTGATAATGTGCATAAAGACTTTTATCGATTAATGTTTGCGGGGAATGCATTTCCTAACTGCTTTCCGCAAGCTTTCAGTCCAGTCCTGCAAGCAAGCGCTAAAACAAGGGTGAAATTCCAAACGGTTTATGATAATTACCATCTGTTATCTCAACCACTAAAAATCGAGTTTAATAATTTATTTAACAATCACATGCAGTGGTTGCAGTATTTAAATAATGCTGGGCGAGCTGTATTTTTTCCTAGTGCCGCGTTGACTGGTATTTGGGACGATGTCAAATCACTGGGTGGGTACCTTTACTCTACAACTTTAGATCTGGTTTGCTATAAAAATGCCAGCCATAATCCTGTTGACAGCATGGATTCTCATTATGAGCAGTTCAAAAATGATAATGGGGTAGTTTGCTGTTTCTGTGGTACAGAAGAAATGATGGAAGAGCGGGAAATTCAACCGGAAGAAGGGGCAACAACTGCAGATGAGCAGCAATGGCGAGCATCTTATGATCATTACTTACCGAAAAAACACTATCCATTTTTAGCCGTAGATTTTGATAATCTTTTCCCTAGCTGTCAAAAATGTAATGAGAAAGCTAAAGGTGAGCAAGATGTCTTACATAGTGATGATGTTAGAACTTTAGCTTTTAATCCTTTCACTGATCTCGAACCAGTGTCCCTTGCTGCTTCATATGAGCCTAATAATGGAACTCTAGTGATGCGGATTGATATCGCAGATGCTGATGATTTTCAAAATCAAAAAGCCGATACATGGAATCGTACTTTCAAAGTTTTGTCGCGAATCAACAAGCGACTCAATGGTTTTAATGCTTCGTTGTTAGCACCGATGCTGAATAGAGTGCAGGATGCTGATACTGCTAGAGCCAAACTAAGTGAAGAAGTTTCTCGTTGTCGTGCTTCAATGAAACATGAGAGAGAAGCTTATTTTAAGGCTTTGTGCTTCGAGACTATAGCAAGTAAATCTGACGATGATTTTGGTGCTTATTTGGAGACTGTCGAACAAGTATATGGAAGGCGAAAGGTTTGAATAGCTTCAGGGAGTTGAATTATTAATGGGAAACCAAACACTAAAAATCGACGAACTCGCCGGTATTGAATACTACGGAAGCTCAGGGATAACAGCCCGTTGTTTAACAGCTTTGACAATGTTGATTCAAGCTAGTGATGACATCATCTCTAGAGTCTTTTTGCTTTCCGACGTTGATAGCAACTCCAAGTGCGGCACGCATTGCTTGTTATTGTGGCCAGAATCAAGTGACCCGATAGTCATTAAATCTGGTTTTTCATCTGGATATGGCGGAGAAGGCCCAAGAGGGCTATCCCGTGCGCTGCAGCTTCTGATTCGCCACAATATTGAAATTAAAGAATATGCAGTCGATGCAGATTTTATCCAAAGAGCCGATAGCTCATGTTTGACAATAGTCGATTTGGCTATGTTCGAAACACTACAGCCAATAAGACCTGTACGCTATTACGGCTACATCCTGCTTAGAGAAGAACAACGCTCTTACGATGACAATCTAGTCAAAGCGCTCTTTGTTAAAAACATTCCTTTTTCACTCATTGATAACCGCATTATGGATTTAGCCATTGATTTAATTAATAACCCAGATGCCAATCTAATGACTTGCTATCGCCGTTTAGAAGACATAATCCGAAGAAGAACGGGTTTGGAGGGTGAAAGCGGCTCTAAGTTATTTTCGCAATCATTCCTTAGCAACGATGCACCGCTGTACTGGCCTGAGTTACCCGAAGCAGAGGCAAGAGGCCGAGCCGCCCTTTTTACCGGTGTTTACATGGCTTACCGCAACAGCCGTGCGCACAAAGAAAACGTAACAACGCTAGATGATGCGATTAGAGAGTTTTTACTAATAAACCAATTATTTATTCTTGAAAATGAAGCCAAATGCCAAGAGAGCTAACACCTACATTGAGCACTGAAAGTTAAATCTGCGCTCATTTAAAGCTTGTGTGGTTAAACGCTTTAGGTTTGAAATAGGTTAAAGAGGAACGAATGGCAAGATATTGCGGTAATCAGAATTCTGCTCCGTTGATAAAAGTAGCGCAAGCTTTTCAAGCTTCATACAAAAACACTGTTTTAGATATTAAAAGTTTAAGTGGTAATCGATAATCCCAACACCTAATAATTAACCAAAATGGAAGTTGAAATGCATAGCTCAGACAACGCAGATGGCCAATACCGTGAAATGACTAGACTCCTAGATCACCAACAAGCGGCCGTTGATGCGCTCTCTAAAGCTTTGCAATCTGGGCCCAATATTGGGTTATTGAGTATGGCTATCGGTACAGGACAAAGCCGAGTGGTAGCTCAAACAATCACATCTAATACAAATTTTCGTAAAAGCACTCTTGTAGTAAAGCTTCGAGAGCTGCAGACTCAGTTTAGTTTGCTTTTCAATGATTTAGGAGGCTTGAGCACTTCTGTTAATGTTATCACTTATAAAAGCTTCTTGGATAATCAAGAAAAACATTCAAATTCAGATGTTTACTACTTAATTGACCTTGGTAACAAAGCATCCATTACGGCAAGCGAACTCATAAGAAGTAGCAATGAAGCAGCTAAAATAATTATTGCAACACCTTGTCCTTCATTAGAATTGGTTGAATATGCTGATAGCAATATCATATATGAATACTCAATTTCTCAAGCCATTAATGACGGGTACCTCATACCCGTTAATGTCATTCAACCTTCTTTGGATCTAATACCTAGTAATATAGATTTTGATATCCCGTCACCGAGTATATATCTAGGCCAAATCAAGGTGCAGTTAAGCCATTGGCTTAGCAAAGTCAAAATAAACGATGGAGACAAGATAGTTATCCTCTGCCGAAATATTAAGGAGGCTGGCGATTATTATCAAATCTTGAATCGTTTACTGTCCGACATAGCTGGGATTGCTATTAACTCCTCATTGATTACTTCTGATAGTCCTGATCCCATACAACTTATTCATACTTTCCAAAATGACGAATCTGCTCACATAGCTTTTAGTGTTAGCTTACTTTTAGAGGCTGGGAGCTTTCCGCCAAACGTCCTTCATTTGGTAAATTTTAGACCCTTATCTCTAGCACAAGCACATCGATTAGTAGGTATAGTTGCAAGACCATCTAAAGGAAAATCCTTCGGAACAATTTGGGATTATGCAGGGTTCAACTGGAGTGAACCTAGCTTAGGCTTAGTGGTCAATCTTGAGAACTCTCAGCTATCCGTTACCAATAGAGCTTATCGGATAGAACCTAAAGGGGATCAAGAGAATAAAACGGATCTACTGGGTAGAGGTACACTGGTCCATGTATTGAAGGGAATAATCGAATCGGACTCTAAGTTCAAACCGTTTACTGTAGGACTATTTGGTAAATGGGGGACAGGAAAAAGTACGATCATCAATTTGTTAAAGCAGGATTTTGAAGCAAATTCTAATTATCGCTTCAGCATTTTTAATGCCTGGGAAAATGAACATTGCGATTTTATGGCGGGTGCGTTAGCACATCACTTAGCTACGGATCTTTACTCCCAAAAAAGCCTTTTAAAACGAATTTACATGCTTGGTAAATATAGGGTTTTCTTGCAGAAGGACACTCTAAGAAATGCCTTAATTTGGTGGGTGCTCATTGGAATTGCTGCCCTTGGGATAATCAGTACAGGCCTAATCGACAGCTTTTTGGCCGAAAGTGATAAATCACCAATCATTGTTTCTGGAGTAGTATCAGGTTTCGCTCTAACCATCATTGGGATAGCTAAAAATCTCTGGGCAAGCCCTTTTTTGAAAAAAATAAACTCTATAAGTAACTCCCCTGACTATTCTAAGCACTTAGGTGTTGCTCAGTATCTTAAAGACGATATACGGGCTTTAATCGATTCGTACTGCTTTTCAGCTCAACGCTACTTTGAAACAAAGTTTAACTCTTTATTTGCCTCGAAAAAAAATGAGACTCCTGACAATACGAAGAATATTGGAAGGAAAATCATACTCGTAATCGAGGATTTAGATCGTTGCTCTCCTGAGCGCATTGTTAATACTTTAGAGGCGATAAGGCTCCTGGCAAACCTAGATAATGTCATTGTGGTATTTGCAGTTGATGGTGAACAATTATTGAATGCCGTTGCTCTAAAGAGCTTGAACAGCTTTGTAGACCAGAAGCAGTCTCAGCAGATAGCCCGTGATTTTTTAGGTAAGTTATTTCAGTTAGTTATTGAGTTAGATGAGCCAACACCTTCTAAGTTATCTCAGTTTATTCAAAAACGACTTTACGACTCGATTGACGTTGGTGAGGAAGTAGTAGATTCATTCAAGCGTAGCGAGCATCTAAAAAAACAGGCTAAAGCGCAATCTTTCAATGAATTTAAAGTCGATTGGGATGAAGCTGAAACTGAAGAGGAACAGGTAAGTGAGGTTTCAAATACCTATCTGAAAAGCACCTTAGCTGAAGTTGAATACTTTACTCTTCTCACTGGAATTTTCAATGTTGGAACCCCTAGAACTTTGATTAGACTGCATAATTCAGTAACGCTATTAAAAGGCCTTTTTCCAGAGTTGATAGATGACAATGAAAAGCTAAAAGAGCATATGTTCTTCCTGTTCTTAAATGAATTTTACACTACAGACATACCATTGCATGCTTTTGATATACCTAATTTTTTTAAACATTTAAATGATACTAGCTCTAGCAGAGATAACGTCATTCAATATCATTACATACAAGAAATTGAGAACAATGATCCTAGCTCCTTACAGAAAACGCTCAATAGGGTCAGGAAGGTTACTATGCCTTATATAAGGCTTGAGTAGATATAAGGTGCTATAGCCGATCGGTTTACGCGAGTAAGTTGAACGATCTGTGCCAGTCGCTCACGCGAATTTCCTCAACGGAACGTTACCGCCATTATTTGAAAATAAAATTTGAATAAAGCTGTTGGTTTAAATCAAGTCGGACATTGGCACCATAAAAGTGGGTGCCAACTTCTCTTAGATAGAGCGACTAGATTATACCTAGCTGGAAGCTTTGGATTTCTTTAGCTGCCTTTTTAGTGCTTTGTGTATAGGGTCAATAGTTATACGGCCAACGTAACCAAAACCCTTTTTCCGTTCAGTTTTAGAAAACACCCTCATTTCATGTGTTAGTTCTGCATTAGAGCCGCTTAATCGATTGAAATAAGGGGTTGGGAAGACTGCTGAGTAGATGTGGAATTTAAGGTGCTCAGCCGCCGTATCCTTATAATAATGATCCAGCGCGGACTGGATAATGAGCAGCGCCTCAGAACCATCAAATTCAGCGATGTAATATTTTGTGGTTTCTAATTCAAATCTGTATTGACTGACTATCTCTGTGATCTCATCTAGTCCACGAGCCTGGAGTTTAGTTAGCTCAATTAAACGTAGGTAAGCACTTAAGGCGTTTGCTATATATGCCTGTTTTATTTCAAGATTGAACCGTTTATTAAAATGCCACATGAATGGATTAAGTAATGCGTTAACTCGTACCGCCAACTTTCCTTCCTTAGTTTTTGCACCTGTAGAGCGCCCACCATGCAATTTGCAGCGCCCATTAGTTTTGTTGCCATAACGCTGGCATGGGTTGCCACTTCGGGTCTTTGCTCCGCAGCGGGGAAGCGTTTCTAAATTAAATCTACTCATTAATATTTTTCTCTTTGGATCAACAAAAGTGGATCTACAACTGTTGGATCTGCTTCGGTTCATGGGCTTTGTTTTGCATTTCAAACAAATACGCGCTGGGATAACATCGTCAAATACCTCTGACAGCAGTGAGCTATTGGTTTTTGTGCGTTTTAGTTTGTTTTAAGCAAATCTGCTGGTGGATCATCTTCCGTAAATGGATCATGAACTTTTATCGGTTCATAGGGTGCTGAAGCTGTGATCCACTCAAAAGCTGATCCACTATGTGATGTAAACTTGATGTTCTCGAGCTAATGGATTCTTTGAGTTGCTGGGCATGGCTTAGCTCGTTAAACCAAGCAAATGTTGCCCACCTTCTGTTATTGATAGCCTTTACTGTGCTATCAGTGTTTTCTAGCTTCTTCTTGCGCTGATTTATTTCAAATGTGATCAAAGGGTTAACCAAGAGAATGTCTTTGGTGTCATCAAATGTTGCTGATGGCTGGAGCTTATTGCTGAGAAACGTGCGCGCTTTGATATTGAGCTCCTTTGTAAATGCTTTCGCAAAGTAACTAAGGCGGTAAATGGCATTCTTGAGTGATGGCTTATTTCCTCGGCGCATAATGTTGAAAGGGCTATCAACTAATGAAGCCGTTCCACCAGCACGCTCCCATTGTGATTTAAGCTGATTTAACAGCTTGTGTGGATAATGGATCTTGTGTCCGCTAAGCATGAGTGCAACATGATAGTGTTGCGTTTCTGAATGATGTCGCTCTCTTGCACAAAGGTATTGCACTTTGCATTTGTATTGCTTTGATAGCTTTTCGACCTGCAGATCAAGGAACTGAGAAATTTGATTATTATCAGCAGAAAACTGCTGTGGATGTAGATCAATTCTGACAACCATCACTTTGCTGTAGTGACTTAGCATCGTTTCACAACTTGAGATGATTTTGTTCACCAGCTGTGGCTTAAGCCCTTGAGATTTAGGTTTATAGACATGGTACGCATGATTCTTATACGCCATTAATGTTGAATTATGCTTACTGATACAGAACATAGCTTTGCCTTCTATTTTTGACATCCCAATAATAGGCGACCATATATTATTTAATATCCGCCGTTTTATCGTGTTTGATCTATGGTGTTTCTTGCAGCCCTAAGGGGTTTTAAGGCTTTTTAGTCGGTTTTGATTAGCGCGAATAGTGGGTCAAACTGTGTCATCTCGTTTGGTAAAAAAGCAGGCTAAGCCTGCTTTAATCCCGTAGGTAGACAACATACTTACTTCAACAGCCATTCGCGCACATTTTTGAACAGCCAGCATGAGCGACCATTCTCAATCAATGACGGTTTGGGAAACCTCCCTGATTTAATTCTTCGTCCTAAAGTTGACCGACTGATGCCGAGTAGTCGCTGGATTTCAGGTTTTTTGACTATCCGATACTCATCAATAAATAGCGCTAAGTGATCGTCGTTTGGGTTCTGCATTAGCACTTTCCACCGCCATTAACTGTTTGACGAGAAGCGACCCACTCAGTTAGCTCTGATAAAAGCCAGCCAACAGAAGTACTCTGTGGATAGAGCTGCCTGCGTTTAGGGAAAAGGCCTCTACGCTCAAGTGACCATGCAGTAGTACGTGAAATTGAGGTGATTGATTTGCGTTCCGCTTCACGAACGATGCGGTCTGTAGATAGTTGATTTAATAAGTTCATGCTCACTCCCGTTTAAGTCTGTTCGGAAGTGATTGTGGGAGAAAATAATTGGCAAAAAAAGAGGTCCTACTGAGCAGGGCCTCTTTTTAACGGCTCTAATACATTGTTTTTATTTAATATTGCATATTAGCGCACTTTTAATCTTTTGCATTGTGTAAGCTGCATTTAAAGCCTGCTGTACTGCAGAAAGACTCGGTTTCGGTGGTTGCAGAAGATTGTAAGGCTTCTTAATACCTTTAAGCCATGAATTGATAGTCGCGTGCTCGGGAGATCTACTGGCAAATTTAATTAATGATGGGATGTTTTTGTTGTCTCCTTTTTGGGAGAACCCCCTTAATAAGCTATAAATAGCTCCTCCCAACATTAATTTAGGTGTATTAGACAATGATTGATTTTGATATATATGATTAGCCATTTCGCAAACTAATTGTTTGACAGGGTCAATGGCTTTAGCTTTTGACTGACCACCTCTTTGCGGTTGAGTGACTTTAGTAGTGTAACCAGCATTGGTATATCGGTCAGTTATGGCTAATGAATCATTGCTACCTGCGTAGTAGCCAATATGAAAGACTGTCTCAATAATTATATCTACCTGCTTTAACGCCTCTACACCACCTTCTTTTATAACTGCAGTTAACTGATGATGTAAGGTCTCCGCTTGCCTCATAAAAATGTTTGTGTTGTCGATGACTAACCCTAGTTGCGAGGGTTGATGTTTAGATGCCCTCTCGGCATAGAGCTCATTGCCACTTGACCTCACTTCATTGGCCCTGGTTCCTACTAACTTAATAATCCCAATCCCCGGAGCGTCACTACCTTTGATAAGGTCCAATTGATGTTGTTCTTCTTCAGAAAAGGTGTCGTCGACCAATTTCAACATCTCTGACACCATTTCTGGTAACAGTATTCTCTTTATATCATCAACACGGTTCATTTTAACTTTCAAGGGGATTTTCATTAAAAACCTTTTGTTCTGGCTTGCTTTAACATGACAACATTACTTGAGTCTGAACGTAAAAGTTCCAACCTGTCTAACCACAACTCGAGGGCTTGGAGCTTTTCGGGTAATCTTTGACTTCGATTATAAATGCCTCCAACACCTTGTATTGTGTGCCCTAGCATCAATTCAACAATATGAGGGGCCACTCCCAAATCATTCATTCCAGTGGCTACGGTACGTCGTAGGTCATGTAATCCCCATTGCTTCTCGTGGCCAAGTTTTCGATGAATCCCCCCACCCCATTGACTCACTGCAGTATCAGTCTTTAATTCTCCAAGCATGAAGCCATTTCGACTATTCGATACTAACTCCATAAGCCATGGCTTGAGCCTCTCAGGAATAGGTCGCAATATCTCACCACTCAAACCATTTTGCTGGTCTTTGATTCGATTTTTATTGTTCTCAGGAGGGACTGTCCAAATCATTCTTTCAAAGTCCCATTCGCTGATTCTAGACAATCTAATTTCTTGAGTTCGGCAACCAAATATAATTAGACACGTTATTAACTCTTTATAGTATGGCAGTAACTTCCCGTCCTCTAGCCAGCACAACAGATCTACTAGTTCTTTTGAACCAGTATCACTCACTAGGCGCCTAGACCTCTTAGACTGCGCACGCGCGCCGATACTTTCAAAATCGATTTCGAAAATGTCACTATTGACCTCGTGCCCTCTTTTTCTAGCATACTTCAATGCCTGTTGGACGTTTCTCAAAACATATCCAGCTGCTACGCCATATACTTTTGCTCTGGCTTCAAAACAGTTAATCCAGTTATGTTTAGTTATCTGAGATAGCGGAAGTTGGCCAACATTAGGAATAATCCATTTGTTAAATTGTTGCAGATGTGTTTTTGAGTTTTTCCGATTCTTTTCCGCGTAGTTATTAATCCATAGTAAAAGCGCATCTTCAACCGTTAGTGGTTTCAAACTCTCTTGGCGCTCTAGATTACGTTCATTTTTAGGATCTTTTCCTTCAGCAAGCCACTTTCTGCATTGTTCTCGATCTTTTCTTGCTGCTGCCAAAGTCAAATCGGGATATCTCCCTAAGACTAGGGTCAATGGATTTGATTCCCTTCCACCTAATCTATAGCGAAACTGCCACTGTAAATTATTGACAGAAGATGTTTTTGACGGAGAGACACGAATGCTCAACCCATCTCCATCGCTGTATGACTTAGGTTTATCTGTAGTGGCACACTAATTTTGGCCACCTAAATAGAGGTGATATTATTACCTCGTAGATGACTTTAGGTGAACACATGAGATCGACAACCAGAAAAACATTTAGTGCTGAATTCAAACTTGAAGCTGCCCAATTAGTCCTCGATAAAAACCATAGCATCATCGAAGCTGCAAAGGCGATGAACGTAGGTAAATCCACTATGGATAAATGGGTGAGACAGTTAAAACTAGAACGCCAGGGTGGCACACC
>NZ_JAKKRN010000023.1:0-70106 GCF_025654245.1 Shewanella sp. SM29 | reverse complement strand
GGTAGCGGCAGCATTGGGTGACGCGATACCCTATGGCCRTTTTTTCTTGGAGCGTTTCGCGCGTGGCTTTTTTACGACAGAAATCCCGTAGTCAGTGCTAAGTTTTTCGACAATGGCTTCGAAGAACGCGGCTTTCATGCGGGTATCCTCAAGTTCGGCTTCGAGTGCTTTTATCTTTTGTTCAGGGGTCAGTGTGGTGGGCTCAGTCATCAACTGTCCTCGCATTGATGTAGACGGTGTCCCTTGGGASCAATCCAGTTTTCCATGTTTGCGAAGCCAAACTAACACGGTGGAACAACCTKGAATACCGTACTTGTCTTGGGCCTGCTTATAGGTCAGCTCGCCTTTTTCAACTTGGTCGACAACGGCCAATTTAAAAGCGAGGGAATAATCACGTTGAGTTCGTTTAATTGTTGAAGTCATTACACTCTCCAAAATGAGTTTGAAAAGTGTCAACGCTATTTAGGACGGGTCAAACTTAATCATAAAAGCAACTTTTAAAAGTTGGTTTTTTGAGAGCTGGTTCTCTGGTGTGATGGGTTTATTGTGGTCGAAAAATCCTATCACGTGGTGCCTCTAGTTCTAATGTTCTTACATCGAGTTCAAGTTAAGTAAATTTTATCAGGAGAATATGAGTAAAGAACATCTACTTGAGTTGCTTTCATGTTAAGAAATGTTAATTTTACAAACAGGGTTCACAAGTATTACTCTGGTTTATCTTTATGATTTTATAGGGTTTAAATTAGTTTATTATTTTTTGGAACAAAAAGTAATAACCCGAAAGATTCATTTTTGTCTAAAAAAACACCTTTCGTAAAAAATTTCATTATTAACGCTTCTTTACACTAGTTTTTAGTCGCCTGAAATGTTGACACAGGTCAACATTTTGTGAAATGATGCCAGCGGGTCTATGCCTGTAAGGGCGTAGGAAAGGGAAGAAAAAACTAAGAATCACAAGAGAAAGACGAACTTACAGAAATTTTTTCGGCAAGTATTTATCCCTTGTCGTTATGTTGCTGGTAAGTTAAACCTTTTTATTCACTTCAAATTGGTTGGGAACTATGTCCAAGGTAAGCAATAGAACAAAAATCGCTACTGCACTTGTTGGCGTGCTGGCATTAGCGAGCAGCAACTTAGTAGTTGCAGATCCTCTTACCGACGTGCAGAAAGCGGATAGTATGATCCATGCTGATGCTGCTGCGTCGCAAAAGAACGTTGATAAGTATTTCGATCAAGCACAAGACATGCTTTTTGAGTATGGTTCTGTCGCAGATGAACGCGAATCACTGAAATCATATAACGATTACGTTGCAAGCTTAGTCGCTGATCAACAAAAGACAATGGATTCAGTGCAAGGTGACATCAATGGTGTTGATAAACTTCGCCAAGGTGTTGTGCCATTAATGTTTAAAATGGTTGAGTCATTAGAACAGTTTGTTCAATTAGATTTACCTTTCAATTCTGAAATACGTACTAATCGTGTTAATGAACTGAAAAAACTTCTTAATACTGCCGAAGTAACACTAGCAGAAAAATACCGTCTAATTCTTGATGCTTATAGTATTGAGCGTGAATACGGTAGTGCTGTTGCCGTTAACCAAGGTAAGTTAAACCTCGATGGTAAAGAAGTGTTGGTTGACTTCTTTAACTTAGGTCGTGTTGCTCTTTATGCACAGAGTTTAGATCAAAAGACTGGCTGGATGTACAACCCAGAATCTAAGGGTTGGGATAAGTTAGATGACAGCTATTTGCGTGAACTGACTAAAGGTATCCGCATTGCCCGTAAACAAGGCGCTCTAGATCTATTCGCGTTACCAATTCCTGCTGCGGAGACTGCACAATAATGAAGAAGTTAATTACTACAGCTGTGTTGGCTGCAAGTTTCTCTTTAACTGCTGGTATGGCGAGCGCTGCTGATGCGCCTAAGTCAATTGACCAATTATTGCAACAAGTTAAAGTTGAACGCGCTGCAGAAGGTAAAGTCAACAGCAAGCGTGAGCAAGAGTTCCAAGCAGAGCGTGGCGATAAGGCCGCTTTACTGCAAAAAGAAAAAAATGCGTTAGCTGCTGAAAAGCAACGTGGTAAAGATTTGAACCAAGCGTTCTTAGACAACGAGCGTAAAATTGCTCAGTTAGAAGAAGATCTAAAAACGGCTCAAGGTGACTTGGGTGAAATGTTTGGTGTAGTTAAAGGTGAAGCCGGTGATTTCGCTGGTAAACTGGCAAGCTCTAACATCAGTGCTCAATTCCCAAATCGCGATAAATTTATCGCTGATTTAGGTGCCCGTAAGCAATTGCCAAAAATTGAAGAGTTAGAACAATTTTGGCAAGAGCAGCTATTTGAAATGGCGCAATCTGGCAAAGTGGTTAAGTTTGAAGGTTCTGTTACCGAAATTGATGGTAACGTGAAAACGACGACTATTCATCGTATTGGTGCTTATAACTTAACGGCTGACGGTAAATACGTTGTATATAACCCTGAATTAGGTTTAATTCAGCAGTTATCTCAACAACCTGAAGGCTATCAAGTTAGCGCTGTTGCTAAATGGGAAGAAACGGCCTCTGGTACAGCACCTTTCTATATTGACCCTGCACGTGGCGTACTGTTAAACATCTTTACGAACAAAGCTAGTATGGAAGATCGTATCGAGTCAGGCGGTACCATTGGTTATATTATTCTGATATTACTTGCTATTGGTTTATTAATTGCGGTTGAGCGTTTCATTGTGCTGGCAGCTATCGGTGCAAAAGTTAAACGCCAAGCTAAGAATGTTGATAACCCAGGTAACAATGCACTTGGTCGTATCTTGAAGGTTTACCATGAAAACAAAGATGTTGATGTTGAAACATTAGAGTTGAAGCTGGATGAAGCTATTCTGAAAGAAACGCCTGCATTAGAAGCTCGAATTTCAATTTTGAAAGTCATTGCAGCTATCGGCCCAATGTTAGGTCTGCTAGGTACAGTAACTGGTATGATTGCGACCTTCCAAAGTATCCAACTGTTCGGTACTGGCGATCCTAAATTGATGGCGGGTGGTATCTCTATGGCTCTGGTTACTACAGTACAAGGTCTGGTTGCGGCTCTGCCACTGATGTTACTACATGCAATACTCGTTGCGCGTAGTAAATCAATCACCCAAATTTTGGAAGAGCAAAGTGCGGGCATTATTGCAGCACATGCTGAGAAGAGGGCTAACTAATGATGCTATACCTGATGGACATATGGGATTCCGTCAGGGGCTTCATGGCCGCTGGAGGAAACGTCCTTTGGTTGGTTGCGTTTGTATTGTTCTTCATGTGGGTATTGATGCTTGAGCGTTATTGGTATCTTAATTGGATATCACCAAAGCAACATAAAGCTATCATATCTGCGTGGGATGCTAGAGAGGAAACAACCTCTTGGTACGCACACCGTATCCGTGAAGCTTGGCTGTCCCAAGCGAAGCAAGATTTGAATGCACGTATGCTGATGATTAAAACCTTAGTAGCTATTTGTCCTATGATAGGTTTGTTAGGTACCGTAACCGGTATGATTTCAGTGTTTGATGTGATGGCAGTTCAGGGGACGAGTAATGCTCGTTTAATGGCGGCTGGTATTTCAATGGCGACTATGCCCACGATGGCGGGGATGGTTGCAGCATTATCGGGAGTATTCTTTAGTACTCGTCTGGATGTAAAAATGAAAATCAGTTTAGAAAAGCTAAAAGACAGCATGCCGCACCACTAGAGAGAGATTGAACATGGCACGTAAAAAGCATTCCAGTGTAGACGAGGAAGCGCAAATTGATATGACACCGATGCTCGACATCGTGTTTATCATGTTGATCTTCTTCATTGTAACAACGTCATTTGTGAAACCTTCTGGTTTGGATTATAACAAACCAAAAGCTTCGCAAGCGACTTCAAAACCTTCGGCTAACATCTTTATCGGCGTCAGTAAAACAGGCGTGATCATGATGGAAAACCGTCAGGTTGATATCGAACGTGTAACGGCAAACGTTGAGCGCATGCTGGCTGAAGCTCCTGAAGCTGCGGTATTGATTCAGGCTGATAAAGACGCAATGCACGGCTTAGTTGTTAAAGTTCTAGACCAAGTCAAAGCGGCTGGTATAGATAAAATTTCGGTATCTGCGGGGAACGATTAATATGCTAAGAGCACTAGTATCGATCATTATTGGTGCTGCTGTGACTTTTGGTCTGTTCGCTTTTATGGCGTTCTTGGTCGGTGGCGGCGCACAGCGCGGCGAAACATCGGCCGAGACCCCTGTAATTGAAATCACTATGGATAGACAGGATTCAAAAGCACAGAATAAGCCAAGGGTAGTGCCTAAGCCGCCGCCACCGCCAGAACAGCCACAGAAGCCTGAGGCAACGCCGCCAGAATCTTCGAGCAATATTGACACAGCAATGTCGTTCAATATGGGTGGTGTAGAAGCTGGTGGTCCAAGTACCGGTTTTAAATTAGGCAATATGATGACTCGCGATGGTGATGCTACACCTATCGTTCGTATCGAACCTCAGTATCCAATTGCTGCGGCGCGTGATGGTAAAGAAGGTTGGGTACAACTTCGTTTTACCATTAACGAACTCGGTGGTATTGACGACGTTGAAGTTATTCAAGCAGAACCAAAACGCTTATTTGATAAAGAAGCTATTCGTGCACTCAAGAAGTGGAAGTACAAGCCTAAGATTGTTGATGGCAAGCCATTGAAACAACCTGGTATGACAGTACAACTAGACTTCACCTTAGATAAAGGAGGCAACCAATAATGCGTAATGTTAATAAAATCGCAGTTCTATTATTGCTTTCTGTTTGTGGAGGTTCATTAACTCTTTCATCTGCAGTCGCAGAAGAAAAGTGTGCTATCGACAAACGTCAATCTAAAGCCGTGGGCGAAGGTGCAGCGAAGAAAGTTCAGAAGTCATTTGAAGCTTATACCAATGGTCAGGTCGATGAAGCTATTGCTATTTTGCTAGAGGCAAATGCCAAGAACGACTTCGATAAAGCCTATGTTGCACGTATGTTGGGTAACTTTTATGCCGAGAAAGGCAAAATGGATACCGCGATCAAGTACCTAAAACAAGCTGTTGAAGCTGATATTTTAGGTGGTACAGATCATGCTGCAACTATGCGTCTTTATGCTGATTTGCTATTACAAGAGAAAAAGTTTAAGGAAGCGATTCCTTACTATTACAAGTGGATGGAATTTACTTGTAAATCCGATTCTCAAATGTATCGCCGTATTGGTATTGCGCATTCAGAACTTAAGCAGTGGGATAAAGTGATTGAAGTGGCCGACAAAGGTCTTTCATTAGCAGAAGCTCCCGACAAAGGTCTGTATCAAATGAAACTGACAGCTTACTTCAATCAGAAGAAGTATAAGAAAGCTGTTGGCGTGTTAGAAGTCATGGTGCCTTTATTCCCGGATGATGGCAGATTGTGGGTTCAATTAGCACAGTTTTATTTGATGGTTGAAGACTATGACAAGTCTCTTGCAACTTACGATTTGGCTTATAGAAATGGTTTCTTGGATAGCGCGGGCAACATTACGCGTTTAGCGCAGTTAATGGCACAAAAAGGTGCTCCTTATCAAGCCGCTAAAATTTATCAGAAACATATGAAATCAGGCATGATCGCTGAGGACGCTAAGTCTTTAGAGATTTTGGCGGGTTTCTATCAAAATGCGAAAGAGTTTAAGCAAGCTGCTGAGTATTACGGTAAAGCTGCAGCCATCAGCAATGATGGCAAGACTTACTTGAAACAAGGTCGCTTATTAAACTTGAATGAACAATATACAGCTGCGATCCCTGTGCTTGAAAAAGCCATATCAATGGGTATTGAGCATCCTGGTGAAGCAAACTTTGAATTAGCTTTGGCTCATTTAAGTTTGAAACAGTATAAGTCGGCTTATAACCGTGCAGTGTTAGCTGCTAATGATAAGAAGACACAGAAGAGTGCAAATAGCTATATCTCTTATATTAAAGAGAAAGCTCGTATGCATAATATCACGCTGTAATCAGTTCGCCATTTAGCGTTTGAATCGAAAGCCCCGCAAGGGGCTTTTTCTTTGGTATCAATAAACCTATTTACTGTAATCGGATTAAAGCTTGGGATTGATCATGATTTTTTTCAAGCTGTTGTGAAAGTTGGCTGACATTACTGAAGAGTGACTCTATTTTACTTTCCTGTGTAGGTAGGCAAATACAGGCAGCCAGTTTATAGTCGATTGTCAGTTTATGATGTTTACCAAAATCTTGGTTAAAGTCAGATATTTGCTGTTCTATTCGCTTTAACACTACTTCCGTTCCCACCTCATCTATATTGAACAAACCCAACGCAAAGTGATTGTGATCTAGCCTAGCAATCATATCTGTTGCTCTTAATAGCGCTTCTTGCACTTGTTTAGTAAAGAATTCGAGTAAATGGGGTTGTTTGACGGTTTCATGAATGTGAGGGCACAGATACAATAGTGCCAAGCTTTGGTGGTCTCTCATGTGACGATGCCATTCTCGGTTGAATACTTCCATGAAATAGGTTTGGTTATAGACTCCAGTTTCAGGATCCCTGAAACCTGAGTTGCGGAACGAGTAGATCATAGATTAACTCCGATAGCAGACCTTGAACTAAGTATAGAAACAGTTCTGCAATAGCGGGCCAAAAAGGAGAAATATTAAAATGAAATTGGGTTTATTGGCAGGTTCGATAGCGTTAATCTTCACCCTTCAAGGTTGTTCTAAACCTGAAGTCTCTGCAGTTCAACAAAATAGCTCGGCTAATACGACAGCAGTGCAGGGCGAAACACAAACGGCAGAGCAGCGTTACTTAGCGCTTGTGGATGCTTATTTTAAAGATTACCTAAAGCTTGAGCCCATCTACGCCACTTTTGTCGGTGTTAATGACTATAACGCCGATTTCGGCGGGGATTTAACTGAGGATTACCTTAAGGCTCGTCATGATCTTAACACTCACTATTTAGCTCAGGTGCGTGCGATAGATCCAAAGCAACTGCCTGCGGATCTACAGTTGAGTTATGACCTGTTCGTCTATGACCGTGATATGGCGTTAGTGGACGAAACTTTCCCTTCACGCTTTATGCCGATAAGCCAGTTCTATAGCACTGTCATTACTATGGTGCAGCTGGGAAGTGGCGAAAGTGCACAACCTTTTAAGACTGTCCAAGATTATCGTAATTGGGAACAGAGAGTCGATGGTTTCATCAAGTGGGTCGCACTTGCTGAAAATCGTATGAATCAAGGTATTGAAAGTAAAGTGGTACTACCTCGAGTGTTGGTAGAGCGCATTATTCCTCAGTTAGATGCTATGTTAACGACGGATGCGACTCAGAGCATTTTTTACTCGCCAATCCAGCATTTTCCCGAAAGTTTTTCAGAGCAAGATAAAGCGGAATTGACCACCCGTTATCAAGCCATGATAGCCGAGCGTATCGTGCCAGCGTTAACGAACTTACGCGATTACTTTAAGCAAACCTATTTACCTAAATCGCGGGCGACTGATGGTTGGTCAGGTTTGCCTAACGGTAAAGCTTGGTATCAGCATCTGGCGAACTCACATACGACCACCACTATGTCTGTAGATGAAATTCATCAAATTGGTTTAGGTGAAGTGGCGCGCATTTTATCTGAGATGGATAAGGTGCGTGAACAGGTCGGTTTTAAGGGCGATTTGAAGGCTTTTTTTGCGTCTTTATCTTCAGAGCCGCAGTATTTCTATAGCGATCGCCAAGGCTTGATTGATGGCTATATGGTATTAAAAGATAAAATCAATCATGTATTGCCTAACTACTTTAATGTGATGCCAAAGGCTGATTATGTGGTTAAGCCGGTTGAAAGTTTTAGAGAACAATCGGCAGCGGGTGCCTCTTATGAAGCGCCTGCGGTGGATGGTAGCCGTCCAGGGGTGTTTTATATCAACACTTATAACCTCAAAGCACAGCCTAAGTGGGGGATGACGACCTTATCTTTGCACGAAGCCGCTCCTGGGCATCACTTCCAAATCGCGATCAAACAAGAGCTGACTGGTGTGCCTGAGTTCCAGCGTTTTAGCGGTTATACCGCTTTCGAGGAAGGTTGGGCACTTTATGCTGAATACTTAGGTATTGAGATGGGGCTATTTACCGATCCTTACCAGTATTTTGGTAAGCTTTCCGATGAAATGCTGCGTGCCATGCGCTTAGTGGTTGATACTGGCCTTCATTCTAAAGGTTGGAGTCGTGAACAGGCGATTCAGTACATGAAAGACAACTCGCCTATGGCTGAGAGTGACATAGTCGCTGAAGTGGAGCGCTACATGGCGATCCCTGGTCAAGCTCTGTCTTACAAGGTCGGTCAGTTGAAGATTTTGGCACTGCGTGCCCGCGCAGAAAAAGCCTTGGGTGATAAATTTGATCTTAAAGCGTTCCACGATCAAATCCTCACCTCAGGTTCATTACCCATGGCGGTCATGGAAAACAAGATCGATCGTTGGATTGCGTCGAAACAAGCTTAGCCGTGTAAGATGCCGTTAATTGACTTTGTTGTCAGTGACGGCATTTTAAGACTTTTTTATTCAACAGAAAGTTTTTATACTGTTGATTCCAAACCTGTTAAAACGAATGTTTTAGTGGGAACTCAATGATATTTGGGGCAAATGTCTCATGATCCTTACAGGAGTTTTACTATGGTCCAGGCAACAGCAAGACATTTGTTAGTCAGCAGTGAAGAGCAGTGTCAAGCGCTGAAACAGCAAATAATGGAAGGCGCAGATTTTGCTCAAATTGCTCGTGCGCACTCTTCTTGCCCATCAGGTGCCCAAGGCGGCGAATTGGGGTCATTTGGTCCTGGCATGATGGTCAGAGAGTTTGATGAAGTGGTTTTTAGTGCACCATTAAATGAAGTACAAGGCCCCGTGAAAACGCAATTTGGCTTTCATTTACTTGAAGTGACCAGTCGCGCGTAAGTTTTACCGCTTATCTAATACAGCTTGTTTGATACGGCAGCGTTTGCTGCCGTTTTGTTTTATATGCTCATCACGGAGTCACTATGCTGGAACTCTACACTGATAGATTGAAGCTCAGGAGCTTACAAGATAGTGATTGGGAACATTTTTATGCACTGCATAACGATCCTGAGATTAATCGTTTTGTACGCGTTCCAGAGTCGCAAGAGGTGATCCGCAGTAAGTTTCAGCAGCGTTCCGATACTTGGTTCTACGGTTCTGGCGATTGGCTGACCTTAGTGATTGAGACAGTTGATACTGGGCAGTTTATTGGTTTAACGGGCTTTTATTGTCAAAGTTTCGAGGAACAGCGTGCCGAAGTGGGTTATTTACTGGCGGCCGAGGGCCACGGTAAAGGTTATGCGACTGAGAGCTTAATGGCGGTCATTGATTGGGCCTGTTTAAGTTTCAATGTACATAAATTTGTTGGCCATTGTGCTAAAGATAATCACGCATCGGCAAGAGTACTCGAAAAGTGTGGCTTTCGGCTTGAAGGTTTACTCAGGCAGCAATTCAAAATAGGTGAAAACTGGCTCGATGAATCAGCCTTTGGCCTACTCGCCGATGAAAGACGTCTCTAGCCAAATTATCTTCAGCGAATTTTGTACTGTGCTGGTATAATGCCGCAGGTTTATTTTTAGAAGGCGTGTATTAAGTGGCGCAAATTAATCAATTGGCTTTGCATTCTGGCGAAGATTTCATTGAATTGTACAAAGTATTAAAAGTGCAAGGCATGAGCAATGCGGGTGGTGAAGCCAAACATTTTATCGACGAAGGTCAAGTCACTGTGAATGGTGAAGTTGAAACTCGTAAACGTAAAAAAATTATCGCGGGCGACATCGTCAGCTTTAATGGTGAATCAGTTCAAATCATTGCGGCAGAATAAGCCTGAAACAGTGGAGCAAGAAATGCAATTTCCAGATGATGACAATGGTAAAATGCTGGCCGCAATGGCTGAAGCGGGAATCGATTTAACTAAAGAGTTAGATGTTGATTTCTTTTTGGTTTTTGATGACCAACGCGATGCTGAAACTGCGTTAGAAGAATTAACAAATTCTGACTTGGAAGGCGAGCTTGAGCTGAATCTGAATGATGAGCTTGGTAAGTGGGAAATCATTGTTTGTCTCAATATGGTGCCTGAGTACGATACATTGGTTGAACAAGAAGTCATGCTAAATGATTTTGCTGCCGAATTCGGTGGCATGACCGACGGTTGGGGCGTAATGCAACATCAAGACGGTGACGATGAGTTTATGGACGATGATGACCATGTTCACGGTGAGCATTGCAATCACTAATTCTGATGCGCTTTAAGCCTTGAATCTAATAAACCACCTTTTGGGTGGTTTTTTATTGGTGTTTTTCTGCGCTCAGTTAGTGATCTCAATAGCCTCGTTTGGCATTTATAGCGTTATTGTGCCTAGCTTGAACTGAGATACGTTTAATGCAGATTAATGACGATAGGGCGCAAAAATCTCTAATAACCAGTCGATAAAAGCTTGAGCTTTTAACGGCAGGCTTGGGGATTTTGGGGTGAGTAAATAGTATCGATAGGGACTGGTGAAGGGGGCGTCGAAGGGGATGACTAAGCTGCCGTTTGCCAGTTGTTCTTCGATGAAGAATCGCGGAATAAGTGCTGCGCCCATGCCACTCGCAGCCGCTTGACTCAACATATAAAAATGCTCGACACCAAAGGTTTGTGCTTGGGTGAGTGTTAAACCCACCTTTTCCGCCCAATACTCCCAAAGTTCGGGTCTTGTGGTGTGTTTCAGTAACGTGACGTGATTAATGTCCTCGATATTTTGCAGTTTAGGCGCTAGTGAAGGCGCGCAAACTAAGCATAAATCCTCATCCATCAGCTTGATATAATTCGCGCCCTTAGGGATGACTGTGCTACTACGGATCGCAATATCATAACGACCTTGGCTAAAATCCACGGTAAAGTCGCCAATGGATAAGTCGACATACAAGTGTGGATGGCGGGATTTAAACTGCTCCATTCTTGGAATGAGCCAATTGATGGTTAAGCTTGGCAGCACATTAATAGCTAAGGTTTGCGGTTTAGTGGGCTGACGGCGCAAGTCACTGGTAGCACTAGATAATGTTTGCAGAGCGGCTTGAACATGGGGTAAATAGCGTTTGGCTTCATCGGTTAAACCAACTTTTTTATGTAAGCGTACAAAGAGTGCAAAACCTAAATAATCCTCTAATACTCTGATTTGTTTACTGACTGCGCCATGGGTGACATGCAACTCCTTGCTGGCTAATGTCATGCTCTGTAAACGTGCTGCGGCTTCGAAGGCACGGAGAGAATTGAGGGGCGGTAGTTCGGCAAACATTTTATTTCCTACTGCTGGAAAATCAGAACAGGACTCGGGATTTTGTGTGAGTTTATCTCACGCTGTGGCGACAATAACTCCTTTGCGTTTATTTGGCAAACGCAGTCTAATGTTCGGCAATCACTCTCTTTTTTATCAGAAGAATAATAAATCATCATGGAATTTGAACTGACTCTACAAATCGCAGCGATACTTTTTGCCGTCGCTATGGTGGCTGGTTTTATTGACTCAATCGCTGGTGGCGGAGGCTTGCTGACCATTCCTGCACTTATGTGGGCAGGCTTGCCGCCTGCGGTTGCCTTAGGGACAAATAAGCTGCAGGCCTGTGGCGGCAGTTTTTTTGCGAGTTTGTACTTTGTCCGTAAAGGGCTGGTTGATCTTAAATCCGTTAAGTTAGCCTTGATTTGTGCATTTATCGGTGCGGCATTGGGTACGATTCTAGTTCAACTCGTCGATACTGAAGTGCTGGAGTTGATGTTACCTTTTTTGATTTTGGCTATTGGTTGTTACTTTTTATTTTCGAAAAAGATTTCAGAAGATGATAAACATCAAGTGCTGACACCTACCGCATTTGCTTTTACTGCGGCATTGGGCGTGGGATTGTACGATGGCTTTTTTGGCCCTGGTACTGGGAGCTTTTTTGCGCTGGCCTTTGTATCGCTTGCGGGGTTTGGTTTGGCGAAGGCAACTGCCCACGCAAAACTACTTAATTTCTCCACTAACATTGCTTCGCTGATCTTCTTTGCCTTGGGCGGAAAAGTGATTTGGTTATTAGGATTAGTCATGCTGGCAGGGCAAGCGATTGGCGCAACCTTGGGTTCTCGTCTCGTTGTCACTAAAGGTACAAAGATTATCAAGCCATTGGTGGTGACTATGTCCCTTGCTATGAGTTTTAAACTTTTGGCGAGCCAATATAATTTATTTTCGTAAACTATTTGATATTAAGCATTTTATAAAACTCACTCATCAATAGACGCTCTTTAAGCTGCGCATGAGTGTATCTTAGTGGCGTCCATCTTGGCTCAAAAGTTAAGCCGAGGTGGATATCACCCAAAAGATCCGCCAAATGACGACTTAAAACGTCTCATCCTACTTTGAGTTAGGTGTACTCTTTCAAGTTTTTTGAATAGTATTACCTGTCATTTTTAATACACTTTTTAAGCTTCTTATTGTTTTGGCGTGTATTTTAAATATTGTGTACATATTTAATCCGATTGATATAAGTGCAGTGTCTATCTTGCCAGTCTTATTTTGCATCGACGGGCGGCATGTGCGCTCGGGTTTAGCGCCACCACTTCTTTAAAAGAGCGATTATGAAATTTATCCACACCTCGGACTGGCACATAGGTCGTCAATTACACAATCAATCACTACTGGATGATCAAGCCTTTGTGCTCGAGCAAATTATTGCTCTAGCGGATGAACACAAGGTGGATGCCGTGATTGTGGCGGGGGATATTTATGACAGATCGATTCCGCCTGCGAATGCGGTCGCGCTGTTAGATGATGTGCTTAACCGCTTAGTACATGATTTAGGCCTGCAAGTCATTATGATTGCGGGTAATCACGATGGTCACGAGCGCTTAGGTTTTGCAGCAAAACAAATGGCGGCAAGTGGGTTACATATTATTGGGCCTTTGAGTGCTGACATTCATCCCATTACTTTATCGAGTTCAAGCGGTGATGTGGTGTTTTATCCCTTGCCCTATGCCGAACCTGCCACAGTGCGCCAAGTTTTTGAGTGTGAGGCTACAAGCCATGAGGCCGCAATGACGCTATTGCTTGAACAAGTACGCCAGCACGATAGCCAAGGTTTGCCGAAAGTGGTGATAAGCCATTGTTTTTTGGATGGTGGCAGTGAGTCAGAATCTGAGCGACCACTGAGCATTGGTGGCGCCGATAAAATATCGCCAACGCTATTTACTGAGTTTGATTATGTCGCCCTTGGGCATTTGCACGGACCGCAATACAAAGGTGCAGAGCATGTGCGCTACTCAGGATCGATTTTGAAGTATTCCTTTAGCGAACAACGTCAACATAAGTCGGTGACCTTAGTCGAACTTAGTGCGCAAACGCCGATTAAAATTAGTTTATTGCCATTAACGTCGATACGCGATGTCCGTATCTTAGAAGGGGAGTTAGCCACATTACTCGCCCAAGGTAAAACGGATATCAAGCGTGAGGACTACCTTATGGTCAGACTCCTTGATAAACATGCCATTTTAGATGCTATGGGAAAATTGAGAGCTGTTTACCCTAATGTGCTGCATTTAGAGCGGACTGGTCTGATGGCGGGGCAGCAACAAGTCACCTTGAGCCGAGATCATATCAAAAAAGGCGAGATGGACATGTTCCGTGACTTTTTCTCTCAAGTGTCCGGCGAGTCATTAACACAAGCACAGCAAGCTGTGATGGATGAACTCCTGACTAAGCTACACAATGAGGAGCGCCAAGCATGAGACCACTTAGCCTTTCCATGTCAGCCTTTGGCCCCTTTGCATCGACTCAACAACTTGATTTTACGGCCTTAGGGACTAATCCATTATTTTTGATTAATGGACCCACAGGTGCGGGTAAGACGACCTTGCTCGATGGTATTTGCTTTGCCCTCTATGGCAAAACCACAGGTAATGAGCGTGAAGGCAGCCAGATGCGCTGCGATATGGCCGATGATAGTCTGCTAACAGAAGTCACTTTTAGTTTTCAGTTGGGTAATAGCTGTTATCGTATTCGCCGTGTGCCAGAGCAAGACAGGGTTAAAAAAAGCGGTGACGGCTCAACGGTGCAGAAGCCCGAAGCTCAGTTATATAAGATAGACGCCGAGGGTAATGAAAGTTTGCTTGTAGCGAGCAAAGTCTCTGAGGCAACCGCTGAGATTGAAGCCTTAACTGGCCTTGATGTGGAGCAGTTTCGCCAAGTGATGGTGTTGCCGCAGGGAAAATTTCGCGAATTGTTAATGGCTGACTCCAAAGCAAGAGAACTGATATTTAGTCAGCTATTTCAAACGCATATATACCGGCGTATTGAAGATTCCTTAAAAAGTAAGGCTGCAGATATCCGCGCCTTAGTGAAAGATCAACGCAGCCGCCGTGATGGCATTTTACAAAGTGCGGGTTTAGCATCCGATGACGAGCTTAGCTGCGAATTAGCCAAGCTCACGCCAGAACTTGAAACAGCCCAAAGTGCGAAAGAACAGGCATTACAGCAGCAACAATGGGTGATAAAAACCAGCGATGCCGCCCAGCATTTATTGGCCGAATTTGCGCAGTTTGATGCCTTAACTCAAACGGTTGCTGTGCTTGATGTACAGCAAGAAAACATGGCTGCGCAAACCTATAAACTGAATTTGGCTAAACAGGCGCAGCACATGGCACCTATGCTTGAGGTGTTTGTGGCTCGTGAGCAGGAAGCCAAGGCAGCAAGTCTCGCACTTGATCATGCGAAAACAGCATTAATCCATGCTAAACAAGCCTTCGATAACGCAGAGCTTAAGGCTGCTGATTTGCCCGTGTTGGAAGCGTCGTTACTCGAACTGGAACAGGTCAAACAGCAACTGAATGCCTTAGGGCCGCAGCTTAGGGAATTGGATAGGCTTAATAAAACCCTCGAACAAGAGCAAGCGCAGCTAATTAGCGCGAAAACACAACTTCAGAACAGCAAAAATGAGTTAACCACCGTAGTCCAAAAACGCCGTGAATTGGAATCCGTTCTGCCGCAACTACAGGCCAACAGCGAAACTCGCCTCTCATTGCAACAAGCGCACCAGCAGCAACAGCAATTATTGTCTACCTATCAGCAATGGCAACAAGTGGCGGCAAGGGTATCGTCGACACAGGCAAAACTTGTTGAGGCTAAAGTCAAAGGGCAACAACTCAGTGCTCAGCATCAGCAAGCACAGGTTGCATATAAAGCCTTATTGTTGACTTGGCACCAAGGACAGGCCGCTATTTTAGCGCGGCAATTACAGCAAGATGAACCTTGCCCCGTTTGTGGCAGCCAAACACATCCACAGCCAGCACAAAGCCAAGAGCCGCTCCCAAGTGATGAAGCGCTGCAATTAGCACTAGAGGCTGAAACGAATGCCCAAGAAATCCTGAGCAAAGCCAGAGCGGAATATCGTGGGCTACAAACGCAGTTAGAAACCTTGCAACAGCAAGCACAAGATCTCGCGGTCCAATTGGGCACTGCGGTTGATATTTCTTTAGACGAACATACACATACCTTGTCGCAATACGCTTTCTCACTCACTCAAGCGGAGCAAGCCCATCAGCAGTTACAGCTGTTACAGCAAGAGATTGCATTGTTGCACGCACAGGAAACGCATCTACAACAAAAGTTAGAGCAAGGACAAACACACGACAGTGCACTGCAATCTAAAGTGGATATATTGCAGGGGCAGTTAGCGCACATGCAGCAAAGTGTTCCATCTGCGCTTGCAACGCTTGAGGCCTTAACTGCAGCAATCGCGCAAAATCAGCAAAGTATCAGCCAAATTAAGCAACAGATTGCTAGTGTTAGGGATCTCCAACAACAGACTGGCCAATCTTTTGTTGCGGCTAAAGCGGCACTTAATGGTGCTGAAAATGCTGCTGAGGCAGCATTAGCCCAGCAAACGCGTGCACAGCAGCAACTCAATCAGCAATTAGTCGCAGTAGGTTTTGCCGATCAACAGGCCTTATTTGAGGCCATGCTCGATGAAGAACAACAGCGCGCATTAGCCAGCGAGATTGAGGCTTACCAGCAGCGCAGTGCTTTGACCAAGGCACAGTGCGAGCAGTTAGCGCTTAAGCTTAAAGATAAAGTGCCACCTGATAGCATTAAGCTGGCTGCTGAGCTTGAGTTCGCGCAGCAAGCATTACACGCAGCAGAGCAGGCATGGCAGTTGCTTCACACGCGCACAGTATTACTGATGCAAACCCAAACCCAGCTGAGTATTGCCGATGCAAAAGCTAAGGTTTTGGAAGATGAATATGCGGTTATCGGCACCCTTGCAGATGTCGCTAATGGAAATACAGGTAATAAGATCAGTCTGCAACGTTTTGTGTTAAGCGTACTGCTTGACGATGTGTTGTTAGAGGCAAGCCACAGGCTACACCTAATGAGCAAAGGGCGTTATCGTTTACTACGTAAGGAAGATAGGGCCAAGGGCAACAAAGCTTCTGGGCTCGAATTAGAAGTAGAAGATGCTTATACCTCCAAAGTGCGTCCTGTGGCCACCTTAAGCGGTGGTGAAAGTTTTATGGCAGCATTATCTATGGCGTTAGGCCTATCTGATGTAGTGCAAGCCTATGCAGGTGGTATTAAACTCGATACTTTATTTATCGATGAAGGCTTTGGCAGTTTAGATCAAGATTCTTTAGAACTGGCCATTCGGACCCTGATGGATTTGCAATCCTCTGGCCGCATGATAGGGGTGATCTCGCACGTGTCGGAAATGAAAGAGCAGATAAATACCCGCATCGACATCAATAAAACCTCACATGGGAGCGAAATGACGATAGTTTTGCCTTAGTTGTTCATTCTCACAGAGTGTGATAAATAACAAATTGTTTTATAAGTGTTATTTATTGTATCTCCTGTGTGTTTAACATTCGGATAATACACACAAAGTGAGTTGGAAATGCCAACTAGCGCATGTTTTTCATTAATGGTACAACAAAAGAGTGAAATAGCGTTTGTCATAATCGGTTTTTTGATATAAGTTGGAAAAAATTCGGGCTTCCCTCAAAGGGACTGGTCAAAAATAGAACGCAAAGTTAACGAAAGGTGAAAAGCGTTGCAAACAGGCAAACCCAACTTTATCAACTTATCGCAAACCCGTTTGCAGAACTTATCATCGACCCAAAAGAACATTCTATTAATGGGTAGTTTGTTGATGGGTGCTGCGATGTTGATGCCGAATAATAACCATGTTACGCCAACTGCTCAGCGTATCCCTGTTGTTCTCGATATTGAAAATATTCTCCCTCAAGTTTCTGAACCTGAAGTCCTAGATCAAGCTGCACTCATTAATAATGCTCCCCAGTTTGAGCGAATTATCGTTTCCGGTGATACCTTAAGTGGGTTATTTTCCAAGGCGGGTGTTGATCAGCAAACTATGTATAAGGTTTTAGAAGCTGATTTAAACATTTTGGCACTTGATACCCTGTTACCTGGTAACAGAATGCAATTTTGGCTTGATAGTGAAGGTCAGTTACAAAAATTAGAACTTTATTTTAACGCTGCCCGCCAAGTGGTTTTTACGCGTTATGAAGACGGTAGTTTTAATGTTGAAGAAGTGAACGTTGAAGGTGTTTGGCAAAATCGAATTTTGACTGGCGATATTAAAGGTTCTTTCTACGTTTCAGCCCAAAAAATGGGCTTAGCCGCTGCAGATATTCAGCGAATTGAAGATTTACTCAAAGAAAAATTGAATTTTGCCCGTGATTTACGAGCTGGCGACAAATTCTCAGTTTTGGTAAATGATCAATATGTTGAAGGTGAACCGACGGGAAGTAGCCAAATTTTAGGCGTCAGTATTAAAAGTGGCCGTTCTGAAATTAGTGCATATCAATATTCTGATGGTAGTTATTATGATGCTAAAGGTCAGAGTTTAGTTCGGGCATTCCAACGTTATCCGTTAGCTAAACAACCGCGTATGAGTTCACGTTTTAACAGCCATCGCAAACACCCAATCACAGGGCGTATTTCTCCCCATAATGGAACAGACTTTTCTGTGCCGATCGGGACTAAAGTTGTTGCACCTGGTGATGGAATTGTCAGTTTAGTGACGGACCATCAGTTTGCTGGTAAGTATATTGTGATTGAACATGGTGGTAAGTACCGTACCCGTTACCTACATTTGTCTAAGGCGTTAGTGCGTAAAGGTCAACGTGTAACTCGCGGTCAAGTGATTGCTTTATCTGGTAATACAGGTCGTTCGACTGGCCCGCATTTGCATTATGAATTCCATATCAATGGTAAACCTGTTGATCCGTTGAAAGCCGATATTCCTATGTCGAGCAAGTTAGCGAATCAAGATTTACGCACATTCACTAATATGGTGAAGAGTCGTGAAGCTATAATGAACTTAGGTTAGCCAAACCTAAGCTAATAGAATTTATAGTATCAAAGTTTGAATAAACAATAGCACTGACTTTCTAGAAGAGTTTATCAATGCCGATGAAATGAAAATTTCATCGGCATTTTTGTTTCCACAATACTTATTATGGTAGACATTTTCCTGCTATCACGAGTACTGTTCGAGTTGTATAAAAGCTTAAAATTTGTTCGACTCGAAGTCGTGGCGATAAAACATAAGGGGATAAAATAGATAGGATCTTCAGTTAGAAGTGTTATAGCGAGTCATTCAAAAGGTTGTGAAGAGGAAAATTGTGCGGCTGAAGAGCTTATAACGTTTTTTATTAAGGACTGAACAGAGAACCCAATATGCAGTGCTAAATCGTGCCTATCAGCTTGCGTGGCGCCTTTGCATCACTTTTAATGCGCACTTGCACAATTTACCTTTTAATGCGGGACAGCCACCACAGGGTGATTTTTTAAAGGGACGTAATGCAAAGCTGTGTTCCGTGGGTAAAGGAGAAAGTCGAGTAATAATAGTCGATGAAAATGTCGCATCATTTGCGGCAATAAACTTAGCTTTCGCGAGTTTTAATTGTTTTTTGAGTGTTGATTTATTGCTATGGGCAAATTCTTGCTGAGCAATATGCTTAGAGAGTAATTGGGTGAGGTGCTTTCGTTGAGCCTTTTTATTCGTCAAAGATTTATCAGTCAGGGTGTTCAGACGAGATAAGGATGGAATCACTTTTCCTGAACTTGAAACAGATTTCGCCTGTGTTTTGAGTAACTTTTTAGCTTGTTTTTTACACCATTTGCTCAAAAGTTTATCGATATTCTGTTTCGTCATTGTCATTACTGAGTTCTCCTGCGTGAGATACTTCAGCATTCTAAATGAAAACTATTATCAGTCAAGTTTTGGGCGAAAAATATACGAAGGTTAGGTATCGACTTTATCTGTAGAATAAGGGGATATGTTAGCGTCGATGCAAGTCAATAATAAGCGCAAATCAAATTCAAACTGGTGATAATCCGGCTCCATGTGGGTACACAAATTATAGAAAGCTTTGTTGTGATCTTTTTCTTTTAAATGGGCTAATTCATGTACTACGACCATACGCAACAAAGGTTCTGGCACACGCTTTAAACGCGAAGAAATGCGAATTTCGTTCTTCGCTTTGATTTTATTGCCTTGAACTCGTGCTACGTAAGAATGCAAGCCAAGTGCATGATGGCTAATATTAATTTTGTCATCAAATATCACTTTTGAGAGCGGGGAGGACTGGCGTAAAAATTGATTTTTAATCGTCTGAGTATAGTCGTACAGCGCTTTATCGCTACGAACGCTATGTATGACAGGATGACGTTTCAGCAATAGCTTGGGTAATGTGCCAGCATCGAGATGTTGCTGTACCTGCTGTTGAATATCAAGGCTGTAACCGTTTAAGTACTTTAATGGATTCATAGAGGATTTAGCTCCGAATGACTTCGGAGCCTGAGTTCATCACATTACTTATACTTTGCCAAAAATTCGGCGATTTTGATGGGCATAAGCGGCTTCGAAAGCTAACTGCTGTACTTTTTTAAGATCTAAACTATCGAAATCAACTTGGGGTGGATTGCGCTTGTTTTGCTCTTTGATAGTGACAGGAGACAATAGACTGACAGGTAATTCCCCTAATTGAATGGCTGCTTCAAGTTTAAAGCTTGTCGCTGAACCCGCGAGTTTACCTTTTTGCTCACGTTCTATGATGACAACTTCATCAACGCGATAATCTTGCATAAGCTTATGAAAAGCGAAGTGAAACTCACGAATAGCTTCTGTGGTAGCAGATTGGGAAACGGTGAAAGACACCTTACGGCATTCTGGCACATTGAAGGTTTCACCTTCATAGCTCAATAAACTGATAATGGCTTCGCCACCTTTTAATTCAACACCACAAACTCTCATGTTACACCTTCAAAATATCGATAATAGCGCTATTGTAGCTGGAAATGACATGAGGATCAGTGTTTACCATGCGCTTTTGATTCGCTTGGCGACAGACTGATAATTTTAGTATGTCAATTTCCAGTATTAGATCATGCCTATGTGATTTGTATCAGAGATAATATCTGATGTTAAATCCACCGGCCTTTATGCATAAATTAGTTTTAAACTTCTTCAGTATCATTATCTTGCAGTAATTGTGCCGCAGCAGGTTTTCTACGCATAGGAGCATCGCCGACATCCACGCCCGTGATGAAACGCTTATCCCGCGACGGTGCTGGTGTGGTTGCTTTGGTTCTTTTGCTCTTACCTTTAGCAAGCTCCGCTTTAGCAACACGTTTTACTGGCGTTTGTTTAGCTTTGCTTTTTAGACCACTAAATTTAGCTTCTAGGCCTGGAATTGTGCTGATCTCAAAGGTTTTTCTGAGGAAGACTTGGACTTTCTTAAAGTTGTCCCAATCTTTTGGCCCGACGAGCGATATCGCATCACCTTTTGCGCCTGCACGACCAGTACGGCCGATACGATGCACGTATTCTTCGGCAAATTTAGGCATGTCGAAGTTAACGACCAAGGACACATTGAGCAAATCCAGGCCGCGAGAGGCGACATCGGTTGTCACTAGTACTTGTTGTTGGCCACGGGCAAATTGGTCCATGATTTGGTTTCGTGCGGCCTGCTTTAAATCACCGCTGAGTGCGGCGGTTGCAAAACCTTGCGTGGTTAATTTAGCGGCTAAGCGCTCAGTATCTGGACGCGTCGCGGTAAAAATAATCACTTGTTTATGGGTTTCATCTTTGAGCAAACGGGCTAATAACGCTTCTTTATGGTCTAAGTGGTCACATAAAAAGATACGTTGATGAATATCGTTATGCTCAGAGTGAGCCGCGCCAATCGCCACGTGCGCTGGATTTTTTAGTAATGTTGCTGCGATATCATTGATTTCGTCGTGATCTAACGTGGCAGAAAACATCAGAGTTTGACGGCGTTTATGATCGGCTGCATCGTTGATGGCTTTTAACTGCGGGGCAAAGCCTAAATCTAACATGCGGTCGGCTTCATCGAGGACTAATAACTCTAAGCCATTGAGAAAAAGATGCTTCTGTTCTAAATGATCGGCGATACGGCCTGGAGTCGCGACAATAAAATGCGGTTCTTTCGCTAAGGCTTTGGCTTGGTCATTAAAGTTTTCACCGCCCAGTACGCTGATGGCCTTGTATTGGGTGTTGGCGACAAGGAGGCGAAGCTGACTATAAACCTGATGTGCTAGTTCGCGAGTCGGTAATAAAATCAAGACTCTAGGATCACGTTTCGACAGTGAGCGGGTAGAAATGACTCTTTGCAATGCGGGTAACAAAAACGCTAAGGTTTTACCTGAGCCCGTTTTTGATGACGCCATTAAATCTTTACCTGCCAATGCGATAGGCAGTGCTTGTTCCTGGATGGCGGTGGGTTCTGTGATCCCCATATGTTTTATGCTTTGAAGCAGACGCTGGTCCAGAGAAAAATCGGTAAATTGCAAAGGTATATCCCCTAAATCTTAGTAAGGGCAGATTATAGCCTTAATCGCCCTTGCTCAGCTATCCACATCGGTGATTATCTCTGCTTCATGCACGGATTGATGTAGAAAGTGTGCCATTTATGCTCTGTTGATTGTATTTATTTACATTGGTATTACAACCTCTTAATTGTGTCGTTTTTACCGATTGACAGTGGATATGGCAGGATTTTACGTTATCGTGTACTGCATTGAGTTACAGGAGAAATGATTTATGGCTAACGGAACAACCCCTTCGGTAGGTATTGCCTTGGGCAGTGGGGCGGCGAAAGGTTGGGCACATATAGGTGTATTGAATGGTTTAGCTGCCATGGGTATTAAGCCCGATAAAGTGGCTGGATGTTCGGTGGGGGCTTTAGTGGGTGCCGCTTACGCCCATGATCATTTACCCGAGTTAGAAAAATGGGTGCGCGGTTTTTCTAGTTGGGACGTGCTTGGCTTGATGGATATTCGATGGCGTAAGGGCGGGCTTATCGGCGGAGACAAGGTGTTCGATGTGCTGCATGCACGTATAGGAGATGTGAATATTGAAAATCTCAATCGTCCCTTTGCAGCCGTCGCGACTGACTTATACTCTGGTCAGGAAATTTGGTTTACTGAAGGGGATTTACGGCAAGCGGTACGGGCCTCTTGCTCCATGCCGGGGATTTTAGCCCCTGTCAGACAAGGAGAACGCTGGTTAGTCGATGGTGCTGTGGTGAATCCTGTTCCTGTTTCGGTCAGCCGTGCCATGGGCGTTGATGTAGTGATTGCAGTGGATTTATATGGCTATCATTCTGGGCGTATCCAAGTGTTACCCGTGAATATGACCAGCCAAAGGACTGTCCAAGCTGAAATGGATATGCCAGCGCGACAAGAAACGGGCTTTATGGATTTATTTGCCCGTGGCCGAGATTATGTCAGTAACCTAACCGATAAGTTTTCGCTCGGCACTAAATCGAATCCGGGGATGATTGCTGTGATGTCGCAATCTATGGGTATTTTAGAGCAAAGACATAAGCGGGCGCGGTTGATGGGCGATCCACCAGATATTTGTATTGTGCCAGAGGTGGGAAATATCGGCACTATGGAGTTTCACCGTGCTGATGAGGCGATTGCCGCCGGCGAAGCTGCGGTGGAGAAAGTCGCCCACTTGATTGAAGCAGCGCTCTGGAAGGGCTGATGAGGCAAAATATAGAGTCAAAAGCTTTCATATAGATAGCGTTTGATTGCAAGATAAACAAAAGTCGGTATCACTTTCGCGATACCGACTATTTGCTATCTCATATTGAGATGTTTATACCGCTTTGTTGGTGACTTAGGCTAGTTTTACCAACATTTTACCGCGATTCTTACCTTCAAATAGACCGATAAAAGCATCAGGTGCTTGTTCAAGCCCTTGATAAATTGTTTGTTCTGCTTTGACTTTGCCTTCCGCTAACCATTGAGCCATTTTTGCGGTGAACTCAGGATAATGCGCCCAATGTTCGGATACGATAAAACCTTCTAACTTGAGTTTTCGCATTACAATTAGGGCTAAGTTGTCAGGGCCAGGTGTTGGAGTTGTGTTGTTATATTGCGAAATCATACCGCAAACAGCGATACGTCCATGATCTTTCATATTGCCTAGTGCTGCGGCTAAATGCTCGCCACCGACGTTCTCAAAATACACGTCAACCCCTTCTGGGGCTGCTTTTGTCAACGCTTGGGTAAGATTGCCACAAGTCTTGTAATTGATGACCGCATCAACACCATAACTTTTTAATAATTCAGCTTTTTCATCTGAACCGACAGAGGCTATTACACGAGCACCTATTAGTTTACCAATTTGGCAGGCCACGCTACCTACTGCGCCAGAGGCGGCGGAAACGAATAGTGTCTCACCCGCTTTTAAATCTGTAATGCGAGTCAGTCCTGTCCAAGCTGTCATGCCTGGCATGCCGAGTACGCCGAGGAAATGTGAACTATCAAGCGTAGTTAGTGGTAAAGCTGTTAGTCCTGCGGTATCTGTGACTGCGTGTTCACGCCAACCTAGCATGCTGCTGACTTTAGTACCAACCGGGAACTTGGTGTTTTTTGACGCGATAACTTCACCAATCGCACCGCCTTCTAAGACTTGATTTAAGGCGAAGGGCGGAACATAACTCTTGCGATCAACCATGCGCCCGCGCATGTAAGGGTCAACCGACATCCATAGATTTTTAATCAGCACTTGTCCATCAGCGAGCGGTGCTAACGCTTTATTTACTAAAGTAAAATTCTGTGCTGTAGGCATGCCTTCTGGGCGACTAGCTAGATGGATTTCACGGGTTTCAGTCATACTCTTCATAAAAACTCACCTTTTGTTTGTGCGCAAACGAATGATGTTAACTCTACGTGGCTTTAAGATTGAATGCAAATAGTTTGCGCGCAAACTAGATGAGGTGGGACAGATCGGATAAGATAGCGTTATGTTTAAATGACAGGCGCTTAAACGTGCAGAATTGCTTACCTCAACCTGAGCTAGACGCTACAAAACAGACTCATAGCCAAGCTTCTAGCGATCCACTCTGTTTATCCGATAATGTTTGTTTCGCGTTATATTCTGCGAGCAATGCATTAGTGCGTGCTTATCGGCCTCTACTCGAGGCATATGAGTTAACTTTCCCTCAATATTTAGTGATGCAAACCCTGTGGCGTCAAAACGGCTGCAGCCAAACCCAGCTATCAATGGCGACTAAACTCGATATGGGAACCCTAACGCCAATCGTCAAGCGGTTAGAGTTGAAGGGGTTGATTACGCGATTAGCCTGCGTTGAAGATGAGCGGAAAAAGCTGATCACTCTGACAAGTCAAGGAGAGGGTATCAGGCACGAAGCTCTTGCCTTGAAGCAAACCTTGCTTGATAAAGTGCAGATGGACGCTGAGGCACTCGATTTACTAAGGCGGCAATGTCTTGCCCTTATTGAAGATTTACAGTCCTAGAGATAAATCTACTGGTGCTGTTCGCTACCCGAAAATTCAGGATCTGCACAGATTAATACTTGATTGGCTTAGTTTTTGCTTTAAAACCGTTATTGAGTCTTAGACGCCGAATTTTTGACGATGAATTCTATTTTAAATGCCTTTAATCTTAATCGCAGCAGTGCCAGTATCGCCGATGCCTATGGTGCCAATAGCCAAAAGACGAGCACGGCTAAAACCGATACTACGACAGAAACAAATAAAACGCAGACGGATGCTACCAAACCCGATAACGGTAAAACCGATGAGATAGCGCTGTCGCCAAGGGCGCAACGCGCACAGAAAATTCAATCGATGGCGAAGGATTTTTTTGCCGATGGTCAATTTGGCGTCGCCGATATTCCCGCATTGGTGTCGCGCTTACAAAAAGATGGCATTTTATCGGATGTGCAACTCGAGCGTTTATCGAAAAACGGTATTACAGTGCCGAGCACAACAACGCCGACTAAACAATCGTTGCAAGATTTTTTAGATGATGAAATCAAGTCATTAGCTAAAAAATCACCTAATAATCCTCTTATCAATACCTTAGTTGATGCTAAAAACGTCTTAACCAATATGGATGATGCTCAGTCGCCGGTGCTAGCCCAGAAGGCCACGAAAGTCCTTAGCCAATTGACGGATTATTTGAATTCTGAACCTCCGCTTACGGATGCTCAAAAGCAGCAGTGGCAGGGGCTAAAATCTATGATGCAACTTGCTTCATCTATGGGGGCACATCAATCTGCATCGGGCCAACTCAGTAGTTATCTTGCGCTTGCTAAACGTTAATTCACATCCATAGTGCGTGATAAACACAAATTGTCACGCATTCAACTAGCTGGGTTTAATCAGCAGGTCAAGGCGCAATTTTCAGATAATTGGGCCTAGCTGCAGTTCTTGTTTGTTCTTTTATTTCATCCTAAAAACTATGATCTGGATCATGGACTCCTTACCGTCATTGTAGCCTAATGCTCTACATATTGTGTTTTATGCTTTTAAAATCACTAGATGTAGTGTTAATTTTTAGGCGAGATGGAGAGGAACTGAACAATGCCAGTCGTAATTAAGCGTGATGGTTGCCGCACACCTTTTGATGAAACAAGGATAAGGGATGCAGTGAATGCCGCTGCAAACTCAGTTGGAATAGAGGATGGCGACTATGCAGCGACAGTGGCAGCGTGTATCAGTCAGAGCGTCGCGCCATTAGCTGAAGTCGATATCCACCATCTACAAGATGCGGTTGAGAATTTACTGATGGAAGGGCCGTACAAGTCCCTGGCGCGGGTGTATATCGAATACCGTCACGACAGAGATGTGTGCCGTGAAGCGACCAGTAAACTCAACCTCGAAATCCGTGGTTTAGTTGAGCAAAGCAATGCGGCTTTACTCAATGAAAATGCTAATAAAGATTCAAAAGTCATTCCTACTCAGCGGGATTTACTCGCGGGCATAGTCGCCAAACATTACGCCAAGAGTCATATTTTGCCAAAGGATGTGGTCGCTGCCCATGAAGCGGGCGAGATCCATTACCACGACCTAGATTACTCTCCGTTTTTCCCGATGTTTAACTGCATGTTGATTGATTTAGCTGGCATGTTGACCCACGGCTTTAAAATGGGTAATGCCGAAATTGAAACCCCTAAGTCTATTTCAACAGCGACAGCGGTGACCGCGCAGATTATTGCCCAAGTGGCGAGTCATATCTATGGCGGAACTACTATCAACCGTATCGATGAAGTGTTAGCGCCATTTGTCGCTAAGAGCTACGACAAGCATTACCAAATTGCCCTGAATTGGAAGATTACCGACGCCAAAGCCTTTGCCACGGCGCAAACTGAAAAAGAATGTCACGATGCATTCCAGTCTTTGGAATATGAGGTCAATACTTTACACACCGCCAATGGCCAAACACCGTTCGTGACCTTTGGGTTTGGTTTAGGTACGTCGTGGGAATCACGCTTAATTCAGCAATCTATGCTCAAAGTGCGGATGGCGGGATTGGGTAAAAATCGCAAGACGGCAGTATTCCCTAAGCTAGTGTTTGCGATTCGCGATGGTATTAATCATAAAGCGGGCGATTGCAATTACGATGTAAAACAGATGGCGCTCAAATGCGCGACAATGCGCATGTATCCCGACATTCTCAACTACGAGCAAGTCGAGAAAGTGACCGGTTCATTTAAAACCCCAATGGGCTGCCGTAGCTTTTTAGGCACCTATGAAGAAAATGGCGAGCTTGTGCATGAAGGGCGCAATAATTTGGGAGTGGTCAGTTTAAACCTGCCGCGGATTGCCTTAGAAGCCAATGGCGATGAAGCTGAATTTTATCGCATTTTAGATGACAGATTAGTATTAGCTCGTAAAGCACTGGATACCCGTATTGAGCGACTGAACGGTGTTAAAGCCCGCGTGGCACCTATCCTCTATATGGAAGGCGCCTGTGGTGTACGCTTGCGCGCTGATGATGATGTGGCGCAAATCTTTAAAAATGGCCGTGCGTCGATTTCACTCGGTTACATTGGACTGCATGAAACCATGAATGCACTCTATGGCCCCCAAACCCATGTATTTGATGATACACAATTGAGGGAAAAAGCCGTCGCTATTGTAGCCTATCTTAAAGCGGCCACGGATGCATGGAAGGCCGAAACAGGTTATGGCTTTAGTCTGTATAGCACGCCAAGTGAGAGTCTCTGCAGCCGTTTTTGTAAACTGGATGCGAAGCAATTTGGGCTAGTCACAGGGGTGACGGACAAGGGCTATTACACTAATAGTTTCCACCTCGATGTGGAAAAAAGTGTTAACCCTTACGATAAAATTGATTTTGAACAGCCATATCCCGCTATCGCGAACGGCGGCTTTATTTGTTATGGCGAATATCCCAATATGCAGCATAACCTCGAAGCGCTGGAAAACGTCTGGGATTATAGCTACAGCCGCGTGCCTTACTATGGCACTAACACGCCAATTGATGAATGCTACGACTGTGGCTTTACCGGTGAATTTAGTTGTACCAGTAAAGGGTTCACTTGCCCTAAGTGTGGCAATCATGAGCCTAGTCGGGTTTCTGTGACGCGCCGTGTGTGCGGTTACTTAGGCAGTCCTGATGCGCGGCCCTTTAATTATGGCAAGCAAGAAGAAGTAAAACGCAGGATCAAACACTTGTAACACTATTACCTTATTCTGCCTGTTAGACTTATTCCGTGGCATCAAATAGTGCCACGGGATGAGTGTCAGTGTTAAAAGATGAAATGCACTATGAGTGACCATCAATGAATTACCATCAATATTTCCCTATCGATGTGGTCAATGGCCCAGGTACCCGTGCGACCTTGTTTGTCTCTGGCTGTGAGCACCAGTGCCGCGGTTGTTACAACCAAAGCACGTGGGATCCCCGTTCTGGGCATGTGTTTGATAGGACGATGGAAGATAGGATTATTGCCGATCTCAATGATCAGCGGATTGTGCGCCGTGGTTTATCGCTTTCGGGCGGAGATCCTTTATTGCCTGTCAATCTCAGTGCCATTTTGACGCTCGTCAAACGAGTCAAGGCTGAGTGTAAGGGGAAGGATATTTGGCTGTGGACAGGTTATGTGCTCGATGAGTTGAGTGATGAACAGCGCGCCGTGTTGGCTTATATTGATGTGCTGGTGGACGGAAAATTTGAACAAAGTCTTGCCGATCCGAGTCTTGTCTTTCGCGGTAGCAGCAATCAGATCATTCGTTTGTTATAAAAGCGGTAACGAGGATCTGTAACTTGCTGCTATAATCTCAGGCCTTGACACAGACGCTAGCATAATCAGGCTAAGATTTTACTGTGGCTAACTTAGGTAATTTAAGGTAACAGAATGAATTTAAAGCAAGAACTGCAGCAGCTTAACGATAAATTAGATAAATTTCGTCGTAAACTTGCTGCGGCTGAACAAAGAGGCGATGACGTCATTATTGCCCAGTTCAAACGCGAAATCGCTGCGGTCACTAAGCAAATCGGCAGTGTGAAAGGGCAACAAACCCGCTTATTGAATAAGCAAGGGTCAGATATTAAAGGTTTGCCTTTCCATCGTGCTTTGACAAAAGCGGAACAAGCAGACATGGGCAAACTGAAAAAGTCTGTCAAAGGGCTTGTGGTAATCCACCCTATGACGGCTATCGGCCGTGAAATGGGGCTAACGGAAGTTACTGGATACGCTCCCGCAAAATTTTAATGTGGGATAGGATGTCACTGGCACGGGATCGAGTGTCGATCACGTGTTTGTGCTCCTTGTATTTAATGCACTGCTTCGTTTTAATCCATTCCTTCGTGCTGCCCATCGAAAAGACATTCATGTTTGGTTTAGTTGATTAAAACACTAAAGTATTTCTGGATTGTTCGAAAACACTTTAGAATGGTGCGCTTAGTTGGCTAAGTGCCTAATCCTCGTTTTGTTTCTAGGGATCTTATTCGTCTCATGGAATGAGAGTTGTCGTTAAGGTTAAGTATGTCGATAAAATATGTCGCGACGTCAAAGTTACCCACTCCTTGGGGCGTGTTTGCCATGCATGGTTTTGAAGATACCGAATCAGGTAAAGAGCATGTTGCGCTCACATTCGGTACGCTCAGTGCGGATGAACCTGTGTTGGGCCGTATTCATTCCGAGTGTTTAACCGGCGATGCTTTATTTAGCTTGCGTTGTGACTGTGGTTTTCAGTTACAAGCTGCCATGCAAAATATTGCGGAAACGGGCAGTGGCTTTATCCTCTATTTACGCCAAGAAGGCCGTGGCATTGGTTTGCTGAATAAAATTCGCGCCTATGAGCTGCAAGATAAAGGCGCCAACACGGTTGAAGCCAACGAGCAACTCGGTTTCGAAGCGGATATGCGTAAATACGACATGATCAAGCCTATGCTGGAACAGATAGGGGTGAAGCATGTGCGTTTGATGACCAATAATCCGCGTAAAGTGAAAGCGATGAAGGAGTTTGGCATCGAAGTGGTTGAGCGCGTACCGCTGCAAGTTGGTAAAAATCGTTATAACGAAGCGTACTTAAAAACTAAATCCACTGAGCTTGGACACATGATGTCTGAATATCATTTTATGGATGAAAATAAGTAGTTTTGTCATCATGATGAGTCGACCGATTGAGTTAAAAATGAGGAAGGTTTAAGTCAATTGAGCCATTGTTTCAGTCGGTTGCTATTAAGCTTGTCGCTAATGTGCTTGGCATTACTGAGCGTTATTCCTACCACCTTTGCCGATAGTGTCTCTGCTACAAATACATTTATATCTGCATCTCAAGCGGATGATTCCGACTTTTCTATCAATCATGCACCTAATAATGCTAATGGTAGTAATCCGATAGAAACTAGCACTAATCCAAATTCTGTTTACGCCTTTGGTAGTTATCTTGGCACTGGCGTTTACCGCGCTGCAAACCAAAATGCCACCGTCGTTAGTATTCCGTTAACTTTTGATTTGAAGAAAGATAGCGGTAGCCAAACTTGGTTACGGTTACCTATCTCCTTTGGCTTTTTTGATTATTTAGCCAAAGATATCACTGAAGGCGAGTTACCGTCGTCGATAGGCACTATGACAGTTACCCCAGGTTTTGAGCATCATTGGCAGGCGAGCGAAAATACTCGAATGGAAGGGTATTTAGATATCGGTTTTGGCACTAACTTCGATAAAAACGATAACGTTGCTATTATCGCCTCAGGGATCAGTAGCTTGTATGACTTTACCTTAGCAGGGCAGGATGCTGTGTGGGTATCGAGATTACGCTTTGCTGGGTACAGTGAGCACTATGGTAAGTTTTCGGATCAATTTGCAGTACTACAAACAGGTGTTGATTTAGGGTTAGCACCACGCTGGCAATGGTGGGATCTGCAGGTGCAACCAAGGATCTTTGCCGTGGGTTATTGGTATTTCAATGAACTCAGATTTATCAGCGAGATAGAGCAAGATACTATTGTTTCTGGCAGCTATGAGGCAGGCTTCTCCCTTGCCTTTTCTAAGCCGTTAGGCGGTGAATTATTGAGTGTTGATCGCATCGGATTTAGTTATCGTCGTGGCGATGGGCTCAATGTTTGGCGTTTAATGTTTAGCTTTCCTATCTAGGTTATCATCCATTACGGGCTGTATTACAAAGACTATTGGTAAGTTATCTTGTCTAAGCTGACTTTTGCGCGTCGCGCATCTTCTTATCAGTCAAGGTTGCTATTTGACTACTTAGCTGCATTATCTGTTCTTGAATTAACTTACGTTGTTGCTCCGCAACCTCAGAGTCATCTCCTTTAAGTTTGGCCAGCATTTTTTGTAGTGCTTTGATCTGCTCTTTTATTTTCTGGATCTGTTGGTCGATTAACGTCATGGGCTCTTCTGACGCATCATTTTCTATTCCATCTTTTTTGGCTGCAGCATTGTCTCTTAAAGGGGCACCTACATCTGCGGACAATGCGGCGCGGCCGGCTGAAGAAATGGAGACTGTGTCTTGAGTATCCTGCGCATCTGCTGTCGATTCATTAGTCGCCGTTTTTGTTGTGGCAGGAGTTGCTGCGATATATGCGCTCGATACCGGAGTGAAAGTTGAGCCGATTGTGGCACTGTTTATTCCATTAATGCTCATTCCATACTCCATTAGATGCAAACTGTGTTGATACTCAAATCGCTATCGGCCATTAATTGGAAAACTGAAGCTAATTTTTGGCTTATTTGGCAAAAAGCGCGATAGAGCTGATGATAATACAGCCCTTAAGTGAGGGCTGTTCACGTTTTATGGCTGCAGAGGGCGAAGATTAACTGTTACCCCAAATATGGCTATTTATTTTGTCATCTGTGCTGGGTTTATCGCTTTTAACAGACTTGTCAGGGGGAGTTTGATTGGTTTTCTTCGTCGCAATTTTTGCCGCAGGCTTCTTAGCGGTTTGACTCGCTTCCGCTTTAGGTGGCGGCAAGGGTAATTTATTGGCTCTTAAATAAAGATATTCGACTTTATCCCGCGCCCACTCTGTTTTTCTCAAAAAACGTAAACTGGATTTGATGCTGGGATCGTGGGTAAAACAGCGGATATTAATTCTTTCACCTAATTCTTCCCAGCCGTATTTCTCGACTAAATAAGTGATGATCGTTTCCAGTTTAATGCCGTGGAGCGGGTTATTCGATTGATTCATATTATGCATGTTGCAGTGTGCTATGGCGGGAGTATAGCAGTTTTGTATGCCTGATACAGTGTGGAATGGTATCGAGTCAAGCTTGAATACCTTGCTAGCTTAAACCTGTGATAGCTGTTATTGGTGGAGCAGTATGATCAAAACAGGCGCAATAAAGCGCCTGTTTTAGGTTGGTCATTTGAATTGTTTGACTAGTCTTTGACTGTCTCTTTAAGCTCAGTTTCAACCGGTAAATCAATTTCGCCTTTACCTTTGGTTTTCACAATCAAGAGTGCTGTAATCACTAAGGTTGTGACTATGCCCGCTATGGTTGATACCGTCATAGGTAAACCTGCACCTAAGGTTGACGAGTTCAGTAGGAAGGTGATAACCACAGTGGTCATAAACATCGCTGGAATTGTCGCAATCCAATGTAGTTTGTTATGTCGTAGCAGGTAAGCCGAAGCCGTCCACAGCATTAATACTGCAGTGGCTTGGTTTGCTACACCGAAGTAGCGCCAAATCACACCAAAGTCCACTTGGGTCAATATGCCGCCGATAACAAACAGTGGCAGAGCTAACACTAAGCGCTTTGGTAGTGAGATTTGTGGCATGTTGAAAAATTCAGCCAGAATCAAACGCGCAGAACGAAAAGCCGTATCGCCTGAGGTAATCGGCAGAATAATCACCCCTAGGATAGCCATAAAGCCACCGATAGCGCCTAACAGACCAGTAGAGGCCTCATAGACGACGTTGGCAGGGTTACCTGACATACCCGCACTTAACCCTTCTACTCCGCCAAAGTAAGACAACGCGATGGCACACCAAAGCAATGCGATAATGCCTTCGCCAATCATGGCGCCAAAGAAGACGAAGCGACCATTCGTCTCGTTTTCAACGCAGCGGGCCATTAACGGTGATTGAGTTGCATGGAAACCTGATACTGCGCCACAGGCAATAGTGATGAATAGGGCAGGCCAAAGTGGCATGTCGTTCGGATTTAAGTTTTGGAAGAAATCGCCCGCTTGTACGTTAGGCAGTAAGGTATGCTCGCTTGATAGCATAATTGCGAAAGCTAAACCAAACGACATGAAGAACAATAAAGCGCCAAAGAAGGGGTACAGACGACCGATAATTTTATCGACAGGTACCACAGTTGCAATCAGGTAATAGACGAAGATTATACCAACGAAGATACTGACATCCCAGCCAGTAAGCTTGCCAAGTAAGCCAGCAGGCGCAGAGATAAAGACCACACCGACGAGCAGTAACAGCACAATAGCAAACACGTTCATGAAGTGTTTGGCGCTCTTACCTAAATACTTACCCGCAAGGTTTGGCACGGATTGACCGCCATTGCGCACTGACAACATACCGGAGAAGTAGTCATGTACTGCACCTGCAAAGATACAGCCAACTACAATCCACAACATGGCTGCAGGACCATAGAGTGCACCTAAGATAGGACCAAAGATTGGGCCTACGCCTGCAATGTTTAATAATTGAATTAGATAGACTTTGCCTTTAGACATAGGCACAAAGTCGACGCCATCAGTTTGACTGAAAGCGGGTGTTTGACGATTAGCGTTAATGCCGAAGACTTTCTCGACAAAAGCGCCGTAGATAAAGTAGCCGCCGATCAGTAGACCGACACAGAGTAGGAACCACATCATTTTTGTTATCTCCCCATTTGAGTTCTGGCGAGTGTAAACAAGTTGTTGATATAAAACTTTGCAATTTCAATGAGTGGTCGAAAATGCAGTGTGAGCGGCAATTGGTGAGCTTAAGTGGTTACCATTGTATGTTAACGGTGAGTGTTGTTGGCTATCTTATGGCTAAAAATACGTTGCTAAGATGACTTTTGGATTGTGTTTATTGAAAGCCAAATAGCTGTTTAAGGCTTTTAAGATAGCGGCGTGATACGGGTACTTTATCGCCTAAATGAGTGGTGACTTCAGCCCCTGTATCTAACAGCTCAATTTCAGCAATCGCCTTAGGTGAAATCAAATACTGCCGATGGCAGCGCACCAGTGGGGTTTTTTCTTCGAACACTTTCAAGGTCAACTGGGTATGGACTTTGCCTTTCGTGCTGGCCACATGGATGCCGCTTAAGTCACTGAACACATATTCCACATCTTGGATTGCAATGACTTTGAGTTTATTGCCGCTGTAGCAGGGAATATGTTCAAGACTCTTTGGGGTAATGGAGTCCATAGCCTGAGGCGTTAGATTTTTACGCACACGAGTGAGGGTTTTACTGAGTCTGTCGGCATCTATGGGTTTGAGTAAATAATCGAAGGCATGATTGTCGAAGGCTTTGACGGCAAATTCGTCGTAGGCGGTGACAAACACGATTTTCGGCATGTCATCGGGGTCGAGCATTGCAATAAGTTCCATGCCCGAAATGCGTGGCATTTGGATATCAAGAAAGATTAACTGAGGTTTTTCTTTGGTTATGCTCTGTAATGCCTCAATAGCATTGGCGCATTGACCGACGATTTGGATGTCGTGTTCTTGCCCCAAAAGGTCAGCTAATTCTTCACGAGCAAACAGCTCATCATCGACAATTAAACAAGTGATCACGTGCGGTTATCCATATTTGATGTTTCAGGGCTTTCTATGGGCAATCTTATGGTGACACGAGTCAATTGATCGGGCTCGCACTCCACTGTCACGCCGTATTGTTCGCCAAAAATATTTTGAATTCGCTTATGCACTAAGTTCATCCCTAGGCCTTCTGAGCCCTCAATGGGCTGATACAACCCGGCATTGTCTGTGACTTCTAGCTCCAGCACATCATTTTCGAGCTTGCCAGTCACTTTAATCTGCCCTTGCTCAATCATGTGCGAAGTGCCGTGCTTTACGGCATTCTCAATAATTGGCTGCAGGGTAAAGGCGGGGACTTTACAGTGGTAGAGTGATTCAGGTATCGCGATACTGACTTGTAATTTATCAATAAAACGCGCTTTTTCAATGGTGAGATAGGACGCTATGTGATCTAGCTCATCCCCAAGCGTCACTAAGCCTGTCGTTCGCTTTAAATTGATCCGTAAAAATTGCGATAACTGCTGCAGTAGTTGCTTAGACATATCAGGATCACGTTTGATAATCGCGCTAATGGTATTCAGTGCATTAAATAAAAAGTGTGGATTGACCTGAGCCTGCAGCAATTTAAGTTCGGCTTGAGTCAGTAGATTTTGCTGTTGCTCAAAACGCCCATAAAGAATTTGGTTCGATAACAGGCGGGCAATACCTTCACCTAAAGTACGGTTGATATTCAAAAAAAGTTTATTCTTAGGCTCATAGAGTTTAATCGTGCCAATGACTTCGGTATCACTGCGCAGCGGGATCACTAGACTTGACCCTAGACGGCAATGAGAAGAAATAGAGCATGCATAGGGCATTTCAACGCCATCGGCGAACATGACCTTATTTTGATTGATGGCTTCTAAGGTGATTTTGGACGAAATCGGTGTACCAGGGAGATGGTGATCGGCGCCTATGCCAATAAAGGCTAACAGTTTTTCCCTGTCCGTGATGGCCACTGCACCCACATTGGTTTCTTCGATGACGATTTGGGCGACGTGACTACTACTTTCTTCGTTAAATCCTTTGGATAGTAATCCGACACTGCGTTCGGCAATTTTTAATGCTTTAGTCGAAAAGCTCGATGAGAGTTTATCAAACATGGTTTTTTGGTCACGGATCATGCTCATAAAGAGTGCCGCTCCCACGGAATTGACTAATAACATGGGCGGCGCGATTTGACGTACTAATTCCCATGCATCATCGAAGGGACGTGCAACCAAAAGTATGATGCTCATTTGCATCATTTCAGCATAAAAAGTCACTAGGCAAACGAGTAATGGATTGTAGATGAGCTCACTTTTATCTGCGCGTCTTAAGTAGAAGCTTATCATCCCAGCGGATAAGCCTTCTAAGGTGGTGGAGATAGCGCAGGCTATATCAGTAAAACCGCCCATACTGTAGCGGTGTAGCCCACCAGTCAGCCCCACCAGAAAACCAGTAACCGGTCCTCCTAATAATCCGCCTAAAACTGCGCCCATAGCACGAGTGTTGGCAATCGCTCCCGAGGTTTGCTCACCAAAATAAGTGGCCATGATGCAGAAACTCGAAAAAATCAGATACATAAAAATCTTATGTGGCAGACGAGGAGACGTTTCGGCAAACAGTTTAAACAGTGGCGTTTTACTGACTAAGTAAACGATCACTAAGTACAGCGACATCTGTTGGGTCAGTAATAGGATCAAAGACATAATGGCTCACATTATCGTCACAGATGTCGGCGCAGTCGTCCCCATTTGAAAGTTTGTGCGCGAGATCAGGGTTCGAATTTAACCGTTAGGATATAAAGAACAATAATATTGCATCTTTAGGAGGACATATGTCCAATTCTGTTCACGGTCATGATGTTATGGCGCTGATGGTAGCTCAAGGGGCCGCTATTATAAAGCCTGAATTAATTTCCATGATGGAGCAAAAGTTTGGCTCGGCGGCTCGATACCATACTTGTAGTGCAACTGATTTGAGTGCCGAAGCATTAATTGAGTTACTTATAGGTAAAGGTAAGTTTTACGAAACGTCCCAAGGTATTCAACTTGTAGCTGGGCGAAAGTGTGAGCATTAATATCCATCGTATTAAATATCTGTTCATTCAGCGGGAATTTAACTCGCTTTAGACAAGGAAAAGGCTTGAAGGCATAGTGGTGCTCTGTCAAAAGCCTTAAACGCAGTATAAAGCGCGATGCCATAAACATCAGCCGCCCTTCGGGAGCCACAGGCATTCCACTCCGGTGTTGCATTACTTAAAAGTGAATGATCATTTCTGCATCAATGCGCCTTGGATTGAGATGCTAGTGAGGCTCTGAAATGGCTAACTATTTAATATTATTGGTATAATACACAGTGCCATAGCGTACTCATTTTATTTTGTTGTATTTTATTGATTGGTTTTTAGCCGCTTAGACGTGTAATCGTTTTGTTGAAGCTCAGGTCTCATCGTGGCGCTTATTTGCAATTTGCTCCTGCTGTGCGGGGGTGAGTTGGGTAAATTCATTGATCAAAATACGCAGTAATCGAGATTTTGCAATATTGGTGGATTTTGATAGGGCATCAAGCTGAGAAATGCTGTTTTCAGTGAGGGTAAAGGTCGCGTGGCGATAAATCTTAGTCGATTTTTTATCTAAGCCCTTAACTATGGTATGTGTGGTGGGCGCAGCTAATAAACTCGCCTTACCTAAGGCGTAGTTATTGGCATCTTCAATGAAATCATCGACAGAAACCGGCTTGATGATTTGCTTAGGTTTCTTACGTTTAAGATCAGTTAAGCTCATAGCTATTTTCTGGTGGCATTGCGAATAACTCATCCGCTATGGCGCGGATCTCATCGGCTGCTTTCCCATCGGGTTCTATTTCGACGACTGAAGAGCCTCTTTCTTCACTGTCATCATAAATATTTCGGCAAAATGTAACTGAATTTAGCACCCTTAGTCCAAAGGATTGCACCACATCTTTGGCTTCTAAAATGCGTTTAAACTGTGTGGGAAGCGCTGGGCATTGGGTTAGCACTATAGTCGCGATCATTTTAGGATTCACCATTTTACAAGTGCTTAGCATGTCTTCCATGTGGGGTAATGTTTTGAGATCGCGTCTTTTGGGTCTGAGGGGGATCACAACATAAGTCGCTACCGACATAGCTGCGCGCATGGCTAAGTTATCTTGGCCACCACAATCTACAATTACGTAGTCAAAACGCTCATTGAGGCTGAGTAAATCATTACGAATCTTGCCGTAAAGTTGGATGCAATTAATGCTTGGGAGGCTTGGATCATTATTTCTTGCTTGGATCCAATCTGAAGTCGTGCGTTGGGGATCACAATCGACCATGAGGACGTTTGCCTGAAATTTTTGCTTAATATAAACGGCAAGATTTTGAGCGAGACAACTTTTTCCGCTACCACCTTTTTCACCACCTACCAGCAAGATCATACAGACGCCCCTTAATGAATTGTTCAATTCATTGAGTGTAGAACAGAGCCATTAAAGCTGCGAAATTTAAGTTAAATTAAAGCAGTTGCATAGCAATATGGTAGCTTTGGTCATGGCATCTCGCACAACGGCAGACTTGTCCTTTAACGGTATTTTGTTGGGTTGAATTGGGATTAAAGGTCACTTCGATGAGTTCCCCGAGTGCAAACGGATTTTTATAATCGAATAAAATGCCGCGTCTTGCTAAGTCGATACACACACCTTCATCAGTTTGCTTCATGCCTTGAGTGTCGATCCAATTCAAGACCACGCGCTCTGCTTCCATGTCGACTCGCAGTGATGTGCGTTTTTCTTCAAAACCACTAGTATGGTTACCCATAACTCAATTGCCCCGTAAATTATTGATCTCAGTAAAACTAGCATAATTGCTTTTTGGCAGAATACCAATGTGAAAGCTAGGTCTTTGATAATAGTTTTAAAACGAGAACAGCAGGTGCCATTGATTTAGGTTTCAATAGCACCAACTCAGGTATTTGATTAATTGTCGTATTCTTGATTTTTTGGATAAGGCATTTTTAATTGGCCCCAACGAATCACAATCACGGTTGCCGCTAAAATTAGCGTCGATAATGATATTGCTGCGATACGCCAGTCTTCCATGCTCTTCATATCTAAGATTAGGTAACGGGCCAAGGCGACAATCGCAATATAAAGCGGCATACGTACTGGTAACTTACCGGATTCATAGTAGTTAGCCACCATGGCTAACACTTCTAAGAAAATAAATAACAAGAGTAAATCGGCCAGTGCGACCATACGTACAGAGATGATATGCACAATTTCTTGGCCTATTGCGACAACGGTGGCAATGGCAATAATAAATAGGACTAAGTGTTCAACGGCTTTAAGGCTTTTAGAACCATATTGATGATAAAAAGGCATGGATATTCCCTACTTGATGTTTTTATAAATAGTAACAGCAAAAATCTGTTTTTAGGGAAAAGCTAGGCGCCGCTGTGTGATTTAATTCACAGATATGTACGATCTTAAATTCGGCGCAAAGTGGAGTTAACGTGGTTGTATTGTAAAAGGTGATTCACATGATGAACAAAAGGGAAGCGAGAGCGAATGTGTTAATCCGCTTATGCTGTTACCTTGACTCAATCGTTGTACCAACATAAGCGGTTTGAATATAAAAGATTATTTATTCTTGCGTTTCTGCCACTTAAACATAATTGAATATTTCCACAGATTATTAATCAGCAAATAACCGACAGCGGAAAAAACCACTCCTAGCACGAGACACCCGAGTAAGAATGCCGGACCTATAGTCGCAAGCGATGCTTCAATCCATTGCCAACTTGCTTCGAAGGCAAAATCTTGCGGAGCATGGCCGAGTATTTTAGCTCCGAGCAAATACGCCCCATAAAACATCACTGGCATAGTTAAGGGATTGGTTATCCATACTAATGCAACTGAAACAGGAATATTAACGTTAAATAGAATGGCAAAAGCCGCTGCAACAACCATCTGAAATGGCATTGGGATCCAAGCGACAAATAACCCTACGGCAAATGCGCCTGGGGCGGATTTTCGATTAAGTGCCCATAGATTGGGATTATGTAACAAGCGTCCGAACATGCGTAAGTGTTTATGCTCACGCAAGGTTTCAGGCTTAGGCATAAATCTTTTAATTAATTTTTTTGGCATATGCTGAAATTGCTGTCTTAACTTAATTCACTATGAATCGATTCATGTTTGGCTTTAGTGCCATCTTATTATCAGCGATGTTATGGCCTTCGCTGCCGCCAGTCAGTTACATACCCTACCTTGTTGTTGGGGCGTTAATCTTACACCGAAAAATCCCTGTCTGTGCAGGTGGGCTCTTTGCGGTAGCATGGCTAACTGGTTTTTGCTTAGGATTATCTAGGCAGGATTTGCCAGTGTTACAACAACCTATACAGGTAAGGGGCGAAATCATATCACTAGTTAGTCGAAACAGCGACTGGCTAAGTTTGGATATATCGCTCATTAAACCAAATTTAATCTTAGGACCAAACGCAAAATTGCGACTCACGTGGAAAGATCCGCCAGAAGTCGATGTGGGTCAGGTTTGGCTGTTTACCTTGACACCTAAGAGCATTGCTAGCGTGCTAAATCAAGGCGGCTACAACGAACAAAAACAATTAATCAGTCAACATGTGGTCGGTAAAGGGCGAGTGATTGAGGCGCAGTTACTTGCGGTTTCGCCTTCATTGCGTAATGACCTCATAAGCGCATTGACACCTGAATTAGCCTCTTTACCTCAAGGTGACATTTTACTCGCCTTGCTTTTGGGGGATAAGCATTTGATCTCACAAGCTCGTTGGCAAGCACTAAGGCAGACTGGCACTGGCCATTTAGTGGCGATTTCCGGTTTGCACCTCTCCGTTGTCGCGGCATGGGTATACGCTTGCCTTTTGTTTGGATTGAGTCGTTTTGTGTCACATCAGAGTCGACGTAATATGACTTTTGCGTTAGTCGCGGCAGGTATAGGCGCAGCATTTTATGCCTATCTTGCAGGTTTTGGTGTATCGACTCAGCGTGCACTCGTGATGATTTTACTGTTAATGCTACTGAGTTTATTAAAGCGATTTTCTACTGCGTGGGAGCGCTTGCTGTTTGCATTGTTTGTCGTATTGTTACTCGACCCGCTTGCTTGTTTAAGTGCGGGATTTTGGCTGTCGTTTTGTGCTTTAGGGGTGATTTTATATACCTTAGTCATCCAGCCCAAAGAGTTTACGGCTGTGTCGACTCGAAGGACGCGTGTAGGCGCGGGGCTTTTACAATTTTGGGCCATCCAGTGGCGCTTGAGCCTTGGGCTTGGATTACTGCAAGGAGCACTCTTTGGTGGTGTGAGTTTACACAGCTTGTGGATGAATATCCTAGCTGTGCCATGGTTTAGTTTTGTTGTTATCCCATTAGCTATGGCGGGATTTATATGCTGGTGGGTTGGTACTGCGTTTGGGTTCTCTTGGTTAGGACTGCTTCGCCTAAGTGATTGGAGTTTATCACCCTATGCGCAGTTGCTAGACATAAGCCAGCAATTGCCAGCCCATTGGTTAGCGCTTTCAGATACGATATTAGCCTTGGGGTTATCCGCGCTCATCGGTGGTGTGTTATGGCGCTATGTGCCTAAAAATAAAAATTATACTTCTTGGTTAAGCCTGCTGAGTTTACTGTTTATTCCCGCTTTGCTTTTCTGTATTACGCTGTGGTCACCCGTTCAAAATAATCGATGGGCTATGCATTTACTGGATGTAGGCCAAGGTTTAGCTGTGGTTATTGAAAAGAATGGTAGAGGGCTGGTTTACGACACTGGTGCCGCCTTTGGTGATGACTTCAGTTATGCGGAGCGGGTGATATTGCCTTTCCTAAAAGCCAAAGGCATTCAAGAGATTGATTATATTGTTATCAGCCATAGCGATAACGATCATGCCGGTGGTGCCCCTGTTTTGATTGAGGCTTACCCTAAGGCTTTAGTGATCACAGACGTGGCTGGCTTTAGCGGCCAAGATTGCCGCCCAAGGCAGATTCAATGGCAAGGGCTGAGTTTGAATTTGCTGTCTCCGCCTCAAGCGTTAGCGGGTAATAATGGTTCCTGTGTTATACGCATTGATGATGACAGGCAGAGTCTACTGCTTACGGGGGATATCGAAAAGCAAATCGAAACTTCGCTATTAAGTCGTGCCCTAAGTGGTGAGTATGAGTTACAAAGTGAAGTGCTCGTTGCGCCCCACCACGGCAGTAAAACCTCGTCAACAGAAGCCTTTATTGATGCTGTTGCCCCCAAGTTAGTTTTGTTTCCTGCTGGTTTTGCTAATCGCTGGGGGTTTCCAAAATCCACAGTGGTTGAACGGTATCAGCAACGGGAGATTATGGGCCTAACTACAGGTATAGAAGGGCAAATTAGTGTGATTTTTCAGCAGTCTGAGCGAGAGGTTAAGACCTATCGTGGTGATTTAGCGCCATTTTGGTACAACTCTCTGTTTAGATTTGGTGACTTGATTAATCCAGAGTAGAATGCCTACTTTGCCATAATTTAGTGTTATCAATGACAACATCTCCTAAAGACGAAATGTGGACAGTTTTCAAACGATTACTGGGCTATATAAAACAGATGAAAGGCATGTTTATGCTTTCAGTTGCGGGATTAATTATTTATGGTCTCGTCGATGCCGCCTTTATCGCTTTCATCGGCCCCTTTATTGATAAGGGTTTCTCCGGCGGCGCACCTGCTGCGGTGACCAACGGCATCGCATTGCCAACCAGTGAAGGTTTCCACGCAAACAACGACGTGCTTATGATGGCGCCGCTTGTGGTTATCGTTATGTTTTCCCTACGTGGCTTTGCTAACTTTGTTTCGACTTACGGCATTTCATATATGAGTGCACGTTTGATCATGGACATGCGTCAGCAAGTGTTTGAGCATTATCTGAGCCTGCCTGTCAGTTATATGGATAAGGAAAATACCGGTAACTTGATCTCAAAAGTGACTTTTGATACTGAGCAAATCGCTCGAGCATCGGGAAGTGCTTTGATTTCCATCGTCCGCGATAGTGTGACTGTGTTTGGTATGCTGGTGCTGATGTTCTATAACTCTTGGAAACTATCCCTCTGTATTCTTGTGATTGGTCCTATCATGGGCATGGTCATTGCGGTGGTTAGTCGTCGTTTCCGCAAGGTCTCTAAGCAAATTCAAACAGCCATGGGCGGGGTGAGTGCGACTACGGAGCAAATGATTAAAGGCCATAAAAACGTATTGGCCTTTGGTGGACAGGAAACCGAAGCCACCCGTTTTGCTAAAGTAAACGATCAAAACCGCCATCAAAATATGAAGTTAGCTGTGGCACAAGCCATTAGTCAGCCTCTGATCATGATTATCGGCTCATTCGCCTTAGCCTTTGTACTTTATGCGGCAAGCTTAGACAGCATGAAAGCTGATCTTACCGCGGGTACTTTCGCGACGATTCTTGGCGCTATGATGGCCATGTTACAGCCAATCAAAAACTTAACCCGAGTGAATGCCGAATTTCAACGGGGTATTGCGGCTTGTACCACAGTGTTTGAATTACTGGATACGCTGCCTGAGTCCGATACGGGAACTTATACTGTCGAGCGTGCTAAGGGTCATCTACGTTTTGATAATGTGTGTTTTACCTATGACAGCCAAGATCGTCGTGCACTTGAGAATGTCGATTTTGAAGTCAAACCTGGACAAACCTTAGCCTTAGTTGGACGTTCTGGCTCAGGTAAGTCGACTATTGCGAGTTTAGTGACCCGTTTTTATACGGGCCTTGAATCCGGCGATATTCTGCTTGATGACGTCAGTATCTACGATTACTCGCTAAAATCGCTGCGTAATCAAGTGGCACTAGTATCGCAACAGGTGACCTTGTTCAATGACACGATAGCCAATAACATCGCTTACGCCTACCCAGGTGAAGCCACTCGTGAGCAGATCATCGAAGCTGCGACCTTGGCCTATGCGATGGAGTTTATTGATCAGCTGCCCCAAGGCCTTGATACCCAAGTGGGTGAGAATGGTGTGTTATTGTCCGGTGGTCAAAGGCAGCGGATTGCGATTGCGCGCGCTATGTTGCGTGATGCGCCCGTGTTGATCCTCGATGAAGCGACCTCAGCACTGGATACTGAGTCAGAAAAAGCCATTCAAAAAGGGTTAGATAACCTCAGACAAAACCGCACATCTGTAGTGATCGCCCACAGGTTGTCGACCATCGAGAGTGCCGATCAGATTTTAGTAGTCGATCAGGGGCGGATTGTCGAGCGGGGGACGCACCAATCACTATTGGAATTAGATGGCATGTACGCCAAATTATACCAAATGCAATTTGGTAGTTAGATGCAGGCCTTAGTGAATAAAATCTGGTATCAGGGCCATCCACTGCGATGGCTATTGTTACCTTTATCTGGCTTATTCGCGGTTATCACTTATGTGCGCCGCGCTTTGTTTCACCTCGGGATGACATCACAAACGGCAATGCCTGTACCTGTCATCGTCGTCGGTAATATTACCGTCGGTGGCAGCGGTAAGACGCCAACTGTGATTTATCTGATTGAATTACTGCGCCAACATGGATTTCACCCTGGTGTGATCAGTCGTGGTTACGGTGTTGATATTCAAGGCGTTAAATCGGTTTGCTTAGGTGCAAGTGCGGCAGAGGTGGGTGATGAACCTGCCATGATAGTGGCGCGTACTCAAGTGCCTATGGTGGTTGGCGCTAAACGGGTCGATGCGGCTAATGCGCTTATTGCTGAGTTTGGTGTTGATGTCATCATCTGTGACGATGGCCTACAGCATTATGCTCTGGGACGCGATATTGAGCTGGTGGTAATTGATGGTCAGCGCGGTTTAGGCAATGGCTTGCTATTGCCAGCAGGTCCATTGCGTGAAGGCGCGTGGCGTCTCGATACCGTGGATTTTATCGTCAGTAATGGCGGCCCAGCGGCAAAAGGGCAGTTCGAAATGCAACTGACACCTACAGCAGTGAAGCCTGTTAAATGTGATGCGATGTCTGGTGAATATACTTTCGATAAGTCTCTGCCGCTCGTTGCGATGGCAGGCATAGGTAATCCAGCACGTTTCTTTGAATCGTTGCGCGCACAAGACTATCAACTGGCCTTCTGCCACGGTTTTGATGACCATCAGGCTTACGATAAAACCCAGTTAGGTGATTTAGCCCAAGGCTTGCCACTGTTGATGACAGAAAAAGATGCGGTTAAATGTCGCGATTTTGCACAAGAAAACTGGTGGTATTTGGCGGTCGATGCCAAGCTATCCCCACAATTTGATGAACAGCTGCTCACACGTCTTCGTGAAGTGGCTGCAGCTAAATAAGGAAACTTCCATGGCATTCGATAAAAAATTGTTAGATATAGTGGCTTGCCCTGTGTGTAAGGGAAAACTTGAGTACGATAAAACGACGCAGCAGTTGATTTGTAAGGCAGATAAACTTGCTTATCCGATCACTGAAGGTATCCCTGTGTTATTGGAAAATCGTGCTGTGCCACTGACCGAATCAGTCTAGTGTGATGTGAATGCGCGTATTGTCTCATACGCGCATGCTTACTTTTTATTCTGCTTATTATCGTTTTCGCTATTTTTAGCCGATTTAAGTTTTTTGTATTGGTAACTGTGCACGTTTCTTCATTACTTTGAGTTTAGTTAATAGCTCATAAATTTTTGTTTATCAGCATTGGTTGCACCCTCTTGGCACTCACCGCGGATTTCTCCTCGACCAGGCTCGATAATTCGGCTTAATTCAATATAACCTTCGCGGCAATAACCCGTCATTTCAAGGGTTTTGATTAAACCCAAATCAACCTGTCTCCCCCAAATTTCTAATGAGTCCTGTAGATCTTGCATCGCGCGACGTTGCTCACGGGGATCTTGCATATTACGTATGCGTGCCTCGTGTGGAAAAGGGCGATCTGTATCATTCATTGTCGACTTTTCATCGACCAGACGCGCTTTGTAGCTGAAGAGTTTAAGGCCATCACTTTTAATATCCGTCGTTAACTTATCCCGTAATTTTCCGGCGAGTTCACTCGGGTCAATTGGCGCACTGCTGCAGGCGATGAGCGAGAAACAACTTAAGATGGCAAGGCTGAGATATCGAAACGGCATAATCAAATTTAACTCTTAGTTATTAACTGACAGAAGAATACCTTAATATGGCCCTAAAGTTCATGGATTTATGGCATTCTCATTGGCTGAGTACGCGCCGATAGGTGTAATGGATTAAGGATGGGCGAGTAATGTTGGCGTTTTGGTCGAATAAATGGGCGCAAATCGAATGGGATATGAGCCTGACTCAAGGTATATGCCTTATGTTCTTGGCGTTATGGATCTACGCCATATGGCCAAAAGAAGAGTTAGTGCAGCTCCGGCGGGATAAACATCTCCAATTACGTTTGTTGCTGACGTTGGTGGGGATCAATGCACTGTGGTCGTTAAATGCCAGTATTCAAACTGGGTTGCATCTGCATTTTCTGGGAATTGTCACTTGTATGCTGATGTTCGGCTGGCGTCTTGCGACTCTAATGTTGCTGTTGCCGAGCGCTTTTTTTAGTCTTTTTGTATTAAAGCAGCCCGCTGATTTTGGTGCTTTTAGTTTGTTCGCTATGGCCGTGCCGCTGTTTCTGTGTTTTATCCTATACAGTCGCAGTTACCATTTATTTCCTAAGCATATTTTTGTATTCATCTTCGTCGGTGGTTTTATCAATGCGGGCCTCTCAACTGTGTTTCATCAATTGAGTTGGGCGATGTGGTTGTGGTCTGCAGCGGATTACGATTGGAATGTGTTAGTGGACGACTACCTGATGATGATCCCTTTGCTGGCATTCCCTGAGGCATTGCTTAATGGCATGGCAGTGACGCTATTGGTGGTGTATCAGCCCCAGTGGTTGTTTGATTATTCTGACCGTGAATATTTGTGGCGTAAGTAAATGTAATAAAAGAATGTGGTAAAACAACGCAATAAAAGAACTGCGCCCGAAACCTCGTCATTCCAACGTAAAGCCCTTTGTAAGGAGCCCATTGAACAGACGATTGAAAAGGTTATTGGACGCACTTATTTGTATATTTGCGCTGACCGTTGCGCCGTGATTTAGGCGAAGCGTTGGTCTAAGTAGTTAATGATTTCTTTTGATTCATATAACCACTGTACTTGACCGTTTTCTTCAATCCGCAGACAAGGCACTTGCTGTTTGCCGCCTTGAGCGATGAGTTCATCTTTATGCGGCGCTTTTTTAGCGTCGTGGGTCACTATGTTGAGTCCTTGGCGACGCATTGCACGGCGGACTTTTACACAAAATGGGCATGCAGGATATTGATACAGCGCTAATGCTTGAGTTTGAGCATCAATTTTTTGTTGCTCAGCCAGTGGACGTTGGCGCTTCTTAGGGCTAAATACGAAGTTTAAAAACAGAATAATCCTGCCTAAAATCCAGCGAATGATAAACATGTTATTGACCTTAATGATAATTTTTGTGGAAGAACATTTGTGCGTTATGCCGCCACAGAAAGCGTGCGGCGAGTCTGAGATCCAGTCGTTTAAAAACTGTGATCTCAGCTGTATAAAGGCCGCAGAGTGTAACCTATGGCACCAAGCACGGCCAACATTTTAGAGTGAATTAACAGATAGATGATTTGATTGTAGAAGAATGGTTTTTTAATTGGTTATGACGCTTAGCCATAAGGTAAAAGCCCGCTAAAGTCGAACTTTAGCGGGCTTAGTTTTATATAAAAAGCAGTTAATTGGCTGAGTTATTGAGCATCAATAGTGAGACTCACTTGGGCTGCATTCTGGGTTAAACTCACTCGGCTTTCGAGCAAGAAGATCCGCTCTGGAGCAATTTCTTTCACGTCCACAAGGTAAGCTTTAACGGCTTTTGCTCTTTCTTGGGCCAAATTACCCAACATGCCATCGTTAACATTCTGCGCTTTTACCGACAGATTATATAAAGCGATATGCCAGCGGGTGGTGATTTCGTCATCTGAAAGCTGCGCGTCTTTGGCCTCTGCGATAACAGTGTCTCTGATTTGGGTAGGATCGGCTTTAACTTCTTGTTCATAAAGCTTTACTAACGCATCAGCAAGCGGCCCTTGGGTCGGGAATTGACTCGGACTTAAATCATCAGGTAACGCACTAAATTCAATATTGGCTAATTTAGCCAATTTACGCTTCATGATGCGCTCAGCAATGGCTTGGCTGTCATTGATGGCATCGACTTCCCCTTCAACGCTGAGCTTGAGCATAGGTCTGTCGAGTAAGGCGCTAGCGAGTTTGTCTAAACTTTTTTGCTCATCTTCACTTAGGCTGAATTTGCCTGCGGCAAAGCTGATCTTATCTAAGGTTTCGTCAGAGCCTATGAGTCCTGCTAAGAAAGTGAAGGGCGCTGTGACGGCTTTAGTGATCACATTGGTAATCGCCGTCATTATGATGCTGCCGACACTAAAGCTGGGTGAGTCTAAATCGCCTGAGACCTCCATACCTAAATCAATCACGCCGTTACGGTCCTGCAGCAGGGCAATCGCGAGCGTGATGGGTAAGCTAGTGGCAAGGTCACTGTCACTGGGTTTACCAAGTTTCAGTTGGTCTATGACCAGATGGTTACTGCCCTTGAGCTTGTTCTTATCGAGTTGATAGTTCAGCGATAGTGATAGCTGCCCTTTATCTATGTAGTAACCCGCATAGGTGCCTGAGTAAGGATTGACTGAGGTTAACTCAACGCTCTTAAAGACTAAGTCGAGATCTAAATATGGCATATCTAGCAAAGGGTTAATATCGCCTTTTAGAGTTACAGGCGCGTACTTGTCTATCTTACCTTTGATATCGACCGAGGCCTTCGTCCCTGGCGTTGACGACAAGTGAGTGATATTACCTTCAAGTAACTCAATCCCTGAGGCAAAGTTTGGTGTCAGTGAGTTATCGGCAAAGTAAGCTGAGCCTTGGCTAAAGCTAATTTTTTGAATATCGAGGCTTAACTCAGGCGTTGTCTTGCTTGCCGTTTGCAGCTCGGTTTGCTTAGCACTGGCTGTGGTTGTGTTTTTAGTTGTCTTGCTATTTGCAGCCGGAGCCTCAACGATAAGATCGCTGATATTAGTGGTTCTATCTTTGGCTATCACCACTTTGGCGTAGGGTTGATTAAAGGCTAAGTGATCAATTTTGATTTGATTTTTCTGTTGGTCAAAATCCAGTTGATTGATATTCATCTTTTGCCATTTGACCAGCGGAGCATTACGCAATTTGTCATGAATAGCTAAATCATCGAGCTCAACACTGCCACCGTAAATGGCTTTGCCTTTAGCATCGGCGGTCAGTTTGCCTGCTGAGCTTAATAGACCGCTCTTGAGCTGGATATTCACGTAGGGCGCTAAATAGGGCTGAAATTGGGTTAATGCCAGCTTATCGAGTTGGATATTGGCATCTATGGTTTCGCCCGTCACATCGACTTGGCCTTGAGAGCTCAAAGTACCTTGACCATTGAGGCTGAGTTGTAGCTCATATTCAATCGGAGCGGTTAAAGTACTCGTTATGACCTTAGTTGAAAAATTAAGCGGATACACTCGCCATTGCTGCGGCGTTGCCGTTAGCTTTTGTTCTGATAGATTAAGGTCATAGTTTTCAATATTGAGCGCATCGAGTTGCACTAACCAAGTGTCTTTTGAAGGTGTCTTAGGCGCTTGCTTGACTGGCTGTTGAGGATTTGCCTCTGAAGCGGTGTCTGCAGCGGTTTCTTTAGTGGCATCAGTGGTGACATTTGCGGTCGCTTCTGTCTTTTGTTCTGTTTTATCACTCTCGTTAGTTGCGGTTAATTCGCTTTCTGTTGCTTTGTTTGCGCTATCGCTTGCACCAGTGGCAGTCTCTGCTATTTGACGTTTTTCTTCGACTTGCGCAACTTGTACGCGTTCTAGCGATTTAGCATCGGTTGGTTTAGCAACCGGCTGCGTAGTCGTTGTGGAGGCGCTTAACGATTTAGGCATGAATAAGCCAACAAGATCGATCCCGTCTTGATTCAAAATGGCGTTTACAGTGAGGCCATCGCTGTGGAGTTTGTTGATATGCACTTTCTGCTGCTTCAAGTTGGCTGAAATGCCGTCGAGGGCAAACATGGGGAGTTTGACCACTGAGCGATCTTTGTCGTTAACGTTAAGTTTTTCAACAATAAACTGGCCATTGTTGCTGATGACTTGTAACTCGCCATTCTCGGCAAGATCCACTTGATACTGAGTTTTAATACTGAGCTCGCCATCCGTGAGGACGGGATTAAATTGATCGTCGATAAATCGCCATAGTGGTGTCAGTTTCAGTTTGGCGACTTGGATGTCACCCGCAACTTTTAGCGGGAACAATTGGAATTGCCCCTGCAAACTGATTTCACCAGCATGATCATCACTGAGTTGTATCGCATAGTGATTGTGCTTGATAGGCACAATGGGTGAGTCAGACGTTGATTGGGCGTTTGGTGTCGTATTATCAACTTTGTTTACTTTTATGGCTGGTGTTATCGATGCCGATGATGCCGCCATCAAATATTCAGTATCAAGGGAACTGAGTTTTAGATTGATATTGGGGTAGTTCACTTGAGCATGGGTAATTTTGTCATCGAAGTTAAATTGTCCCGCATCCAACACAAATTGGCTGAGCAGGACACGAATGGGTGAGCTGGCTTCTGTGGGGGCTGTTTCTGTGCTCGTGGATGAATGCCCGTTCAGGGTCTGCAGAATATCGTCGAAGTTGAATCCAGCTTTCCCTTTTTTCTCCACGCGAATGATATGTGCGTAGGGCGCTTGTATGTGTATGTTTTCGATAACGGCGGCGCGATTAAAAACGGATCGCCAAAAGTGTATTTCGAATTGGACTTGTGCAATACCAGCAAAAGGTTTGTCGTCTTTTTCTTTAATGGCCAGTTGGTCGATTTCGACTCTGAAATTAAAGGGGTTAATGCGTATATCACCGAGGGTGACGGGACGACCGAGCAGAGTTGAGAGTTTTTCTGGTGCCAGCGTGGTTATCGCATAGGGGAGGATTAAACCTAATGTGCAGACATAGCTAAGGTAGACTGCTGTTAGGTAAATAATCACTCGCAGGTATCTTGGGAGGGCAAAAAAAGAGTGTCTGAATTGCGATAACTGGGTCAGCATTAATATCAAGGCTCCAATGCATAAGACAGGGAAAAACTTCCATAAGTACGGACATTCTAGCGAATAATGCTAATGTTTCCAGAAATTATTTATATTTTTACCAATGAAATCTTGGTATTACACAGACAATAACGTCTTCTGATCTAAGACATTCCTGAGTGGTAACCTATCATCTACATTGATAACTACATGTGTTTCAGCCTATGGCTAATGTTTTGAGTCGTCAATACTCGCTATGTTGGACGCTATTTTTGATCAGCGATTTAAATAACTAATCGCTGCAATAATGGCGCCTTGTGGATCTTTTATCCAACAAAAACGGCCTACTTCGGGTATATCTTCAGGACCAAACAGAATATCCCCGCCAAGTTTTTTTGCGCTGATAGCGACTTGATCGACATCGTTAACGGTAATGTAGCCAGTCCAATGTGAGGGAAGCATTGGGAGCAAACTATCGGTGATCCCCCCAATGCTGACGCCCTGATTTTCAATAATATGATAATTGCCGTGGGGCATTTTGACGGTTTTAAAGTGCCAGCCAAAAATCTCAGCATAGAAGTGCATAGCTTCTTCGGTATTATTGGTTGTCAATTCATGCCAACTTAACGCCCCTGCAGTGTTAAAAGCCGATTCCATAAGCGCATCCTTTATTCTATTTTGGGTAAATTTTGTGTATTGAGCCGAGGTTAACTGTCAGTGTTCAGTACCGTCTGTATTTTGAGCCATATTTTTTGTACGTTATCTTGATTGAGTGTAGTTGAGGCAAGTTGATAATTCACAGACGGTAAATTAAAATTTTTGCGTTTTTTAGGTCGGCAAACATTAAATTAACTTAATGTTCTACAAGGAGATTCACTTTATTTGGTGCTGGCTAATCAGCTTCTTGTGGCTCAGTGGCGCTGCGGCTTAGTTGATGGGCTTCATCTTGCCCCTCGCGCCAAGACTTAGCACTGAAAACAGATTTTAAAACGGGTTTGTTTACTGTGGTTTGAGTGTTAGACCTGACTCCCGTTAACTTGTTAATATAGGCGAGTTTTGCATCTTATCGATGCCACCTTAGGGGATATGAGATTGAATAAGAGTTTAGTGACGAATTTATTGGCGGCTGCTTTGGTCGTTGTGGGTTACCTGATGAATTCGGCAATTGTCCTGAATGTCGGATTATTTGCTTTATCGGGTGCAATTACCAACTGGGTTGCAGTTTATATGTTGTTTGAGAAAGTCCCCGGACTCTATGGTTCGGGAGTTGTGCCTTCTCGTTTTGAAGAGTTTAAGGCGGGTATTGCTCATTTGATGATGAAACAGTTTTTTACCACTGAAAATATCGACCGATTCCTATCTGAAAAAGAAGGGCTGAGTAAAATAGACTTGGCGCCAGTGATTGAAAAGGTTGATTTAGCGCCTTCTTTTGATGCGTTAATTAGCACAGTCGCCCAATCTTCCTTTGGCGGCATGTTGTCTATGTTTGGTGGCACAGATGCCTTATTGCCGTTAAAAGAGCCGTTTATTGTGAAGATGAAAGCTTCTTTAGTTGAAATGGCACAAAGCGATGCATTTCACGAGTTGCTGAAACAAGAAATTGAACAGCCAAATGTGATGGCCGATCTGCAAACTAAAATTGCTAACATAGTGGAGCAAAGATTAAACGAGTTAACACCGCAAATGGTGAAACAAATCGTTCAGGACATGATCCAAACGCACTTAGGTTGGTTAGTGATTTGGGGCGGCGTGTTTGGCGGTCTGATTGGACTTGCCGCAGCCTTAATCCAAGGTTAACCTGAGTTAAAGCCGCGAATAGAATGGGAGCTTTGGCTCCCATTTTTACTTACGCATTTTATGTTCATCATTTTGTGTCCTGATTAAATAGCAAGGAAGTCTATGAACCGTCACCACAGTATCAATTATTTGGAAATCCCAAGTCGCGACATTGCGAGTTCTAAGGCTTTTTTTAGCCAAGTTTTTGGATGGACCTATGTCGATTATGGCCCTGAATACAGTTGCTTTATGGATGTCGGCATTACTGGGGGATTCTATCAAGCCGATGTGAATTTCACCCTCGCAAAAGGTTGCCCGCTGATTGTGATCTACAGCCAGAACTTAGAATTGACTCTGACGGCTGTCGTAACAGCTGGTGGCATTATCACAGCTGACATCTTTAGTTTTCCGGGAGGCCGTCGATTCCATTTTGTTGAACCTTGTGGCAATGAATATGCCGTCTGGTCAGAATGATCCTAATGTCACTCCTTGTATTCGAAATTGTTGTTTAGATCAGCAAGATATTTGTTTAGGTTGTTTCAGGCATCTTGATGAAATTTTAGCGTGGCGCGTTATGTCGGAAGTGGAGCGGCAAGCTTGTTTTATCAGGATGGAGGAGCGTAAGGGGGAGTATCTGGCTAAGTTCAATGACGCGGTTAGTAGAAGACAGGATGGAGCATGATTAGCCGTCAGAATTACCTACGATAATTGATTTTTAAGCTTTAAGTGGATAATCGAACGGCGAAATACGCATAAACGTATTTCGCCGTTGGCATTTTGAAGCACCTTGGCATCTTGAAGCAGACGTTACACTGGATCTACCACTATGTGCTCAAGTTCGATGGCGGCAACGGTATGGAGCGCATCCATAGTCGCGCCAACTAAGCTGATTTTTCCTTGAGATGACTCAATTAAAACCGCACGGCTGATATCGCTAAACTCACGATTGTGGCGTGCCAGATTTGATAAGGCCATCTGCATAGGCAGCATAGAAGGATTGAATGCTGCATTTTCTGCGTAGCGACCACAATAGGTTGCACCATCGTGAGTTTCTAATACCACAGCGGCGAAACTTTGGGTGTAAGGTGCATAGCTTAAACCGGCATGATCTAAGCCTTCTATGATCATAGGATCGGCACTGTCTAGTGCAAATTCAGTTTGTTGCTTGGCCATTAAGGGCGAAGTGACATTTAAGTCTTTTGGCCCAAAAGCATAGGGTAAATAATAGGCCAGAGGATGGCTTTCCTGTGCGGGTAGATGAATGCAGATCTTGCTCCCTTCAACCAGTTCATTCATAAACTGACGACAATGACCGCAAGGACTGGCATTAACTATGATATCAACAATTTGGCTTTCACCACTGAGCCATGCGTGGCTGATAGCGCTTTGTTCTGCATGGACAGAATGAAATAACGCTTCACCGGGTAATTCTAAGTTGGCACCCATGTAGATATCGCCACTTTTACCTTTGGCTATCGCGCCGACATAAAACTCACTGATAGGCGGTTTGGCCAATGCCGCTGCTATCGGCAGTAATGCTAATAACACTTCTGCTTCGGTCATTTTGCTTGCACTTGTTAGCGTAGCAAGTTGCTGCGCATCAATGTGTCCAGCAAAATTCTGGTGCAACATTGGGATAAGTGCATCGGCTAACGGCGTTGGCAGTTGGGTTATGCTACGAATGAATCTATCTTGCATTTCCCTATTCCTTATTTGTTAAGTTCATGGAAGAACATTCTAGTAATTTTGTTACAGCATAAATGCGAGTTAGCTCGCGTTTATACGCTGTCAATGTCAGTGCTATCGAGAGTGATAAACTTATGTTACTCACGTATAGAGTAAGTCTATTGGTGCACACAAATAAGCTTAAGACTATAAAAAAAAAGACTTAAGCTTGAATTTACACAACTTAAAGTTCACGCAAATAATGACAAAGGGCAGCAAGTAGCTTTTGCTTAGTCTCATCCGCTTGTGTTTCTTGTAGCAAATTTTCTAATTTAAGTACGTAGTCTTGATCGGCTAAGCGACTTTGACAGAATTCACGCCAGCGCTGCGACTCTGCATAATCGAGTAGTTCAGGGTAATTACGGGCGCGGTAACGAAACAGCATTTCAGGAATACGTGGATCATCAAACTGCAAATCTAACGCCGCTAGATTTTTCGGTAGGGTATGACGGATGATTTCCATTTTTGCTTTATCAGCTTGGCTAAAGAACCCACCAGAATACAGCATCAAATCGGGATCTGTGGTTACTCTGCTGTCATCATGCTCAAATAATAGCGCCAGTTTTTCACGTAATTCTGGGTGACGTTTTAGGCGTTTATACTGCTCTCTGGCAAATTCTTTATCTATGCCTAAACGAGCGGCATGCTCATCACTGAGGATTTTTGCCGAGGTGATAAAAGGGCACTTATTAAGATGAATTTGTTTTACTGCGATAGGTAATTCATCTTCGGCAAGATCAGCCCTTGACGTATACATGCGCGTTTTAATTTGCTCGACATCTAGCTCGAATAGCGGCGTTAAATCCATGGCTAAATTAACGCAAATAACGGCATTTTTGTTAGTAGGATGGTGCGCTACGGGTGAGATCAACGTTGCACAACCATTGCGCGCACTAATTTTAGAGCTCACGTGAACCAAAGGCTGCATATTGAGCACATCGATTTGATCGCTAACCGCTTGCTTACGGCGCAGGTCAAAATAGTACTGATATAACTTAGGCTGTTTCTCGCGAATGAGTTTTGCCATAGCGATGGTCGCATACACATCAGACATAGCATCATGGGCTTTCTCATGGCTTAAACCATTCGCTTGTGTCAGATGTTCTAGCTTAAAACTCGGAGAGCCATCTTCCTTTGTCGGCCAGTTAATGCCTTCGGGCCTAAATGCGTAACAAGCGCGCACTAAATCAATGATATCCCAACGAGAGTTGCCATTTTGCCATTCACGGGCATAGGGATCGATAAAGTTCCGATAAAAGCCATAACGGGTCACTTCATCGTCAAAACGCAGTGAGTTATAACCTGCAACACAAGTGTTTGGTTGGCTAAATAGCGCTTGAATTCGTCCCATAAACTCAGTTTCAGGGATGCCTTTTAAATTAGCTAACTGTGGAGTGATCCCTGTGATTAGTATTGCTTCCGGAGACGGCAAATAATCAGTGGCTTGCTTACAATAGAATGTCTCAGGCTCGCCAATGATATTGAGATCTAAATCCGTGCGAATGCCAGCAAATTGCGAGGGTCTGTCTTTCGCTGGGTTCGCTCCAAATGTTTCGTAGTCGTGCCAAAAAATCGACCCTGCTTTATCGTCTTTCATCTTCATTTATTTTCGTTCTCTAAAGCATTTAACATGATGTTATTGAAAGTTAAATAGCTTTATTGGGATTCGTTGTTATTCACATCAATTTAGTTTGTTACAACTTAGATGTGAGTGCATATCTGTATATACTGGGTTCCGCGTCAGATTAGCTAAAATCACATGTACACAGGGTAATTAAAATATCTTTATCTGACAATTGGTTACGTGCAATAAACGGCAATCCATATTTAGAGAAACCAGAGCTTGCAGACCGCGACGGCTTAAGCGTTCGTATTACCCCTGCAGGGACTATAACATGGCAGTATCGATTTAGGATTGATAATCAACATGGACGCTTAACCCTTGGTCGTTATCCTGATTTGAAACTAGCTGACGCACGGAAACTGATCCCTGAGTTACGGAACTCAGTGGCAAATAATATAGATCCACGTGTGTTTTGGAAACAGTGCAACACATTTGTGGACCAGACAACACTGAGGGATTGTTGTGAACAGTTTTTATCGGCGCGAAGTGCAGCACTTAAGCTGGGAACTGTTACTCCTTACCAATCCTGCTTTAGAGCACATCTCTATGATGCTTTGCTGATCGCAAAGTCGAAAGTATCACACTCGGCGAGTGGATAGATTTTCTCGATAAAAGGCAATTTATAGTCGAGTTACCGCAGGCGCGATACTCAAACAATTAAAGACGGTGCTTAGCTGGTCCGTTCGCCGGCAAATGATATCGCTTGTTGATGTCCTTCAACTACGAGTCAGTGATGTGGGCTCCGCGCCCAAAGTCGGTTCGCGAGTACTCACCATTCTAGAGTGTGGCAAAATCATCCGTGAGCTTGATAAATGCCGCGCGCCCAAAGCAGTAACCAATGCCATCAAGGCATGTTTACTAACGGGGGCGTATATCAGAAATATTAAAATCCAAACGGGCTGATTTTGACCTTGAGTCGATGGTCTGGACCTTCCGATAAATAATAGCAAAACTAATTTGTCAATCCGAAGGCCAATCAGTCCCGCCTTATTCGACATATTACAAGAACAGTGGAACCTCTATCACTCGCCATGGAGTTTTCCCGCAGCAAACGATCTTAAGCGCCCAGGCAACATCGCTTCAGTAAATAAGCTGGTCCGCGAGGTCAAACTAAGACTAGAAATCCCTGACTGGCGTATTCAGGATTTTAGACGCACATTATCGACCAGAATGTTAGAAGCTGGGGTGTTGCCCATGTGGCAGAGAAGATGCTAGGCCATCTATTAGGCGGGGTGATGGCGGTGTACCACAAACATGATTGGTTAGATGATCAAGCTGAGGCCTATGAAAAATGGACAAATAAGCTGAGATTGGCAGCTCTGGGTGATAGCAAAATAGTCGTGTTAGAAAAATTGTCGTGTTAGAAAGAAGGGTAGGCATGTTTGTCGCTGACAGCAGAAAATGGTGAGCTGATTCAGTATGTAAATCAGTTGCGTTGCAGTGCAGCAGAAACACCTCTTTGTAATTAGGTGCATTGGAGCTCAATTCGGCACAAGGTAAACTGTTATCTGTTCAATATCAGCTTTATTTATGGTTTAGTCATTTCAACTCAATTAATCATACACTTGGCACAGTGTTCGGATTAACGTTAAGCAAGGACATCATGGAACTAAAATTTTTAATCACGCGGGAACAGTTAATCACAATCGCGGAAAGAATAAATTCAGCACGCATTGCAAAGAATGCTCGTTTAGCTAAGTGGTTATATGCCCTTATCGTTCGTGCATTACTCCTATGGATCCCGTTATTATCCCCGTTACTAATGTTTTATTTTTTCGTAGAAATTCACACCCCAGAGACATATATCGCAATCGCAATTTGCGCTATCACTTACCTTCTTGTGTGGAAATTTGTATTAAAAAACATCGCCGAAAATCAAGCTAACAAATTTGCATGCAAGATAACCACTCTGGATCGAACGATTGAAAACACAACTTTACAGAGCCTTGCGAGCCTAGAAGGGGGCCATACAGTGACCGCCACAGCCTCGACGCTAACGTTTGTGCCCCCTAGCGGTAAATCCATCACCATACCGTGGAAAAAGTTTTGTGCTTTCAAGCAAGACGATGATTTTTATTATCTTACCGTCTGTAATCTGATGATGTTTAAAGCCACTTATTTAATAGCCAAAAACGGTGACACAACAGAAACCGCAGGCTATCAAGCAGGTTTAGAGTACATAACGTCTCGGCTGCAGCCCGATAGAATGGGACGGTAAAACATCAAAATATCGCATGAATGATTCAATCAGTTCACTATTGCCACTAACGTGATTGTTGTTGAACATCCAGCGAAGTGAGCCTTTGTTAAACGTCACATTTGAACTAACCTTAAAAATGATGAACTGATCGCTACAGCCTTCTTTTAGGGGCTGCTAGATGCAGTTTTTCAGCTCATTAAAACGCTATGTTATCAATGACGATGTATAGCTTTGTTAGAAACGTCAATGGCCTAAGCTGGTTTGGAGCCATAGTCGCTGCGGTATCATTTATCGCGACAGTGGTCGCATGGATATCAACCGATGGTGTCTTGTTAATTACCCAAATAGTACTGGTTGGCACAGGACTCGCCGCTACCATCACTGATGCTGTAGCAGTAGCACTAACTGCGGTAGTAAAGGCTGTAATGTCGAAGGCGATGAGTTAATGGCCTAACAGTCCATCGATAAAGGTCTAAAAATAAAGCCCCAAAAATGGGGCTTTATCTTAAGGCTTAATAAATCAATTCAAGCCGCGACTTGCTGTTTTTCATCCCGCTTATCTAGCGACGCTTTTAAGTAATGACGGCCATTATGGATAGGAGCAGGGAAACCGTCGTTTCTCCGCCACTTCCAAAGCGTTGCTGATGAGCTAATCCGGTAGCGTGTCATGACTTCCTTAGTGGTAAGAAAGAGCGGCACTTTGCGGGGCAGGGTGTACCACTGGCGTAAAGCGTCTTTGGTGATTGCAGATTGCTTCATGCTGATGCTCCTTGGTGCTGGGCAGAGTTTGGTATGTTTGCCATGCGGGCAAATCAGTGTTTGATATTCGCTAATCAAGCTCGCCAGCCTTGTCATAGGACACTGAGCCACCAATTTGATTGCCCTCAAAAGTGAATATCGCAGTGCAATATACCTGTGGATGATATGCACCGTTAAACGCCGTGAAGGTGAGAGCAGGGCGCAGTGATAACAGTTGCTGTTTAAATAGCATTGTGCTGCGCAATGTCAGCTTGCTTTTGTGAATGGCCCGCCGCGTTGCAATAAAACGCCTCGCCGATGCAGATAACCGCTTCAATGTCCGTCGTATGAGTGTTTTTGCTCCCAGGTTAGGTGCGGCCAGTGAGTATACGCACCGCGCAGTATTGGAGTGAGACGATTCGGTTTAAGACGTTTACCTCCCACGCACTAAGAAAACTATGCCGCACCATTATTGCCGACATGGGCGTAGATACCATGGTGGGTGAGCGGATTTTGAATCACGCCTTGCCATTGCTGCTACGCACTTACGTCAACAGCACTTTAGATAAGGGCATGTTGATGGCGTTGGATGCCTATCATGCGCACTTAATCACACTGGGGTTTGATGATGTGGCGCCCGAGATTATGCGCCAATCGACCACTGAGCCGCACGAGCCAGTGGTTATGACGATATCAATATTAATTAGCACAACTGGGTTATGGACTTCACGCAGGAGGATTTATGGCTAATCGCGCTGCGGATGTACTAAAAGTAGGGCGCCGTTTACGGGGCATGACCCAAGACGAAGTGGCTGATATTTACGGCATTAGCCGCAACACTTACCAACGTTGGGAAAATGGCCGTACTACTGCGCTCTATGACGATGTGACATCGATATGCCTTGATGTGTTTAAGCTTTCCATCGAGAAGATAAATGAGGTGGCCAATGTGCTTTAGCGATGAACCCGAGCAGATGATGAACATTAAGGCGTTGCGGTTAGGGTTATATCGCTGGGGCCGTTATTGGGTGCACCAAGAGTTGGGTAAGGGGTTTTCGAACCGCAGCGCCTGCGACCGTTTAGGTGAAGCGCTGGGCGGCGGCAACTTAAAGCACGAACTCAACGTGCCTGCCCATGTCGGCCATTTTGACCACCTCGTTGAGCAGTTATCCATAAACTGCAAACGCGCCATTCGCACCCATTACCTGTGTAAAGATCAGTGGGCCTTAATGGGATTTGACAGCAAAAAGTCTTACATATTTTGGCTAAGAAAAGCCGAAATGACACTGCTAGATAGGATGAATTAGAAGGAACGCCCTCTTGCGAGGGCTGGCGGGTTAGACGGTTGTCCACCAAGACTGCTAACCCGTTGATTGGATTTTATCAAAGGTTCGGTACGATACCCACTGTCGCAATCCTCGAACCCACCATCTCACGAACATGCAATATTACTTCACCAAAATCTTTACTTGCACCTAAGGTCGGCTCGTCAGTCAAGCTCTGACGAAGCACTTCATCTAATGACAAATTATCATTAGCAGAGAGTTCAATACCGTAGGAGTGCTTTAAATCTGCTACTTTGGTGTAACCTTTCAACTTCAATTCACTCGTAGGTAATTCATAATGATTGGCTTGTGCAACACCAGAGCAAACCAGATCAACAAACTCACGCACATCGGGTTTCATCACAATAAATAAATGATCGCCAGCATACAGGAACGTTGATCCCCTAGGTGGAATTACATTGTTTCCTCTGGTTATCATCGCCACTACTGTACCGTCAGGTAAAGCCATTTGGGATAAACGGCGACCAGAAGCGCGTGAGGTATCGCCCAATTGATACTCGACAATGTCAGCATCCACATCGCCTAAAGCAGTAATTTCCAGTGTCGCTGCAGGTGTCGCAGGAGGCGGTTCCGTAAGTCCTAAAGCGCGTGCAACCCAGGGTAATGTTGACCCCTGTATTGTCGCTGAAATTAACACGACGAAAAACACTACGCTAAAAATAAGACTGGCACCAGGCAGGCCATAAATCAGCGGATATATAGCCAGAATAATAGGCACCGAACCACGTAACCCAACCCAGGATACTAGGGTAATTTCACGCGCATTAAAGCCAAAAATCTTCAGTACAGGGATTACCGACAAGGGTCGCGCGATTAAGGTCAGGACGATTGCAATCATCAGTCCTTCCTGCCAGACATCCAGCAAAGACGAAGGATTAATCAGCAAGCCTAAAAAAACAAACATAACAATCTGGCCTAACCATGCCAAACCATCGTGAAATAAAAAGGTACTGCGCTGAAAAACAAAACGACTATTCCCTATCACCACACCAGCGATAAAAATAGCTAAAAAGCCACTGCCGCCAAGATTAGCTGCTACGCCAAAGGACAGTAAACCAAATGCCGCGACCATCACAGGATATAATCCAGAGGTCGTCAGATGGATACGATTAATAATACGTACTGATAACCAGCCTGCCGCTAAACCCACTGCGGAGCCGATACCCATTTGCTGGATAAACAGCATCAATAATCCAGTCCCTGGTTCAAGCCCTTTGACCATGACCTCCAATAAGCCAACTGTTAAAAAAATTGCCATAGGATCGTTAGTCGCACTTTCAATTTCTAATGTGGCTTTAAGGCGTGGGTTGATATGAATACCTGCATTACGCAGTAATGAGAATACGGCGGCGGCATCGGTTGAACCAACAATGGCACCAATCAGTAAACCGTAAAGTAAGGAAACATCTAGAATATAAGCTGCTGCAGCACCAGTGATCATGGCTGTCACCAATACGCCTAAAGTCGCCAATACAGAAGCAGGCTTCCACACTTGCTTAATCGACGCGACGGGTGTTTGCAAACCACCATCAAACAAAATAATGGCTAAAGCTAAAGACCCAAGCGCGTGAGCAATTTGTGCATTATCAAAAACAATACCTCCAGGGCCATCCTCACCAGCTAACATGCCCACCATGAGAAAGAGCACCAGTACGGGTAAACCCAATCTCGCAGATAATTTACTGGATAAAATACCAAGAATAATCAAAATCGCGGCGAGGAGAATAATTTGATCGATCACAAACATAAATAGTTTCTCTTTAATTAATGTAGGGAAATTAAACCACTACAGAGCTTTCAATGACTGCGCCAGCTCTGAAAAGATACTTCACTAAGCCTGATTGTCAGTTAGAAATCGTCAAATGCATTATGCATTTTGGTCTTGTAGTCAATGATTCTATTTATCCAAACACTACATGATTCATCTCACATTTCAACTTTGATAATTTCAAAAATCAAAATTTACGATTGGCACTCAATAATGATGTTTACCGTAGCAAGCTGGCCCTGCTGACTTGATTACGTCCATACTTTTTAGCTAAGTATGATTGCTTATCTGCGGATTCGATAAGCGTTTGCCATTTCAAATGCCGATAAGGTTGAATACGCGCAACGCCAGTTAATGGTGACCGCTTGGAAACTAGAATAAATGTAAAGCTAGCACTGCGTTGACGATGAGGTATGTTCATCGCGCCTAAATGCTGAGTATCCGGTAATAGACAAATAAATTTCTCACCACCATAGTGCGCAACCAAATCGTTCGGGCGGTGTATCGCTGTGCGTAGTGCTTTTGTGACGAGATATATACATTGATCATCACTAGTGATGGTCACAAGGATCGCTGAAAAGTTTAATTCATTTAAATCAATTTTTTGCAACATTTACAAAATTTAACATTACACTCTTGGCGTGTTGGGCAAATTTAGCCAAATAGGAACGCCGTACCACACGGCGTTCTCTGACACTTTGCTCCTTAGAGAGGGAAGTAGAACGCAATTAGCAAGGCAAATACGCCGTACAATGAGCTTACTGCGACCAATGCACGCGCATCGACAACGCCTCGCCGAAATAGCTGCCATAGAAAAATAATAGCCAAAGCAGTAATGACTCCTGCCGCCATCAGTGGGCCATCAAAAAGCCATGGCGTAAAGAAGATACCCAACGCACTGGGAATCGTTGCCTGAATCATCATGGCACCAGAAATGTTCGCCAATGCCAAGCGTTCCTTTCCTTGCCGTATCCATATGAGTGTGTTCATCATCTCGGGTAGCTCTGTCGCCACTGGACTCAGCAGCAATGCTACCAAGTGTGGTGACCATTGTAGCGCTGTGCCAATGGCCTCAAGTTGACCTACGAATATATGGGATGCAATGCCTATGACTATCAGGGACAACACGGCTTGCAGCGCCGCCCATTTTAACGATGGCTCCGTCACGGAAGGTTGAATTTTGAGAGGTTCAATCTCTTCTTCAGGCGCTGTGTCGCTCTCCTGAATTTCACGCCAGACATAGATTGCGTAGGCTACGAGAAACAAGACACCCAGCCACGGCTTGATGGCAAAGGCGATTAGGCCAAGTGCCACTTTCACTACAAACACTGCGAGAAAGGCGAGCTGGTCGTGACTCATACGGGCGTGATCGGCACGTACATGATACGTTTCCCGTTGAAGGCGGCGATGGTGGTAAATCAGTGCCAAGCCGACCACTGCATAGGCTAAGGTAGCGAGAACGAGCGGACCGCCCATGGCTGCGCCGACGCCAATGTCCTTTTGCTCTGGTGTTTTGCCGAAGACAACGGCAATGAAGGTCACCGCCGTTTCAGGTAGTGCTGTACCGAAGGCAGCAAGTACTGAACCCACTGCAGTCGCGCCAAGATTCAAACGGCGGCCGAACCATTCGATGCCGTTGACGAAGTATTCGCAGGCCAAATAAATGGTACCTGCCGAGAGGAAAAACAGAGTAAGAGTAAGGATCATGTGAGCAATCCGGCCGGGCGAGCAATAATCCAATGGCACGACAACACTGCTCGCCCGGCTGGGAAAGCGTATTGCGGCCAAAGGTCTCGCCTGGCTCTCCGCATTCGCAGAGGCTGACCACGCCATGAGGTGTTAGACCTCAATTTTGTTGACGTGGACTCCTTAGTGGGAGGCTAAGGATGACTACTCCCCAATGACAATGGGGGGCATTTTACCGTTCTTGCAGGTAAATGTCGCCATTAGGTTTTAGTGTACTTTTATTTTCTTTTTTCTGAAGTGACCCATTTCTAGAATTCACAAACTTGGTTTTAGGCTAAAAAACCGTTTTTACTCCGCGATGTTTTCGCAACTTTGCGTATCAGCGACATCGCATATCAAGTTCTTGGGGTCGTTTCTAGAACAATAATCGGTGCTAGACAGCTCGTATAATTTCTATCATCTGTTTGGATGATGTTGAGCACAATCACATTTTGTATTGAATATCAGCATAATGCTATGTAGTGGCTTTTATCTGACAAGTCCAAATCAGTCGTCCATAAAATTACCAAAACTGTAATGCACTATCACGACATGCGCAGAGCTTCGGCGACTAGTGTAAAAGCGGGGGAGGGTTGGCGGCGACTGGGGTAATACAGATAATAGCCGGCAAAAGACAGGCTCCAGTCTTCTAGTACTTTGACTAAACGCCCTTCTTTGATATGGGGTTCAAACTCTGCTTCAGGCAGGTAAGCTATACCATTGCTTTGCAAGGCTGCATCGACTATATGGTGCGATGCGTTAAAGATAAGTTGGCCGTCCACATGCACATTCAATTGCTTGCCGTTTTTTTCAAATTCCCATACATACAAACCACCGTGGGTCGGGAAGCGAATGTTAATGCAATTATGCCCGATAAGATCCTGCGGGTGTTTGGGGATGGGGTGCTGTGCAAAATAAGCGGGAGTCGCCACGGCCGCCATTGTTTGATGGGGACCGATAGGGATCGCGATCATGTCTTTATCTATGGTATCGCCTAAGCGGATGCCGGCATCGAAGCGATCTGCCACTATGTCCCTAAAGCCATAATTCACATCGAATTCTATTTTAATATCGGGATAATTGTGGAGTAACGGCGACAGTTTTGGGATGAGTAAAGTTCGCAGCACGAAATCACCGCAGGTAATCCTGACTGTTCCGGCAGGTTTATCACGCATGGCCGTTAGTGCATCCAGCTCGGATTCAATTTCATCAAATCGATTACCTATTGCATGTAACAGGCGTTCGCCAGCCACTGTCGTCGATACGCTGCGGGTGGTGCGCGTTAACAGCCTGATTTCAAGTCGGGTCTCTAAACCACTGATCGCTTGGCTCAGTGCCGATTGGGTGACGCCGAGCAAGGCGGCGGCTCGGGTAAAACTGCCTTCGCGAGCGACGGTGACAAAGCATAAAAGGTCGTTCAGATTCCGTTTCATCATACTGTTTTCTATACCACTTTAATTAGCTGAGCTAATAAGCTCTATAATCATTCATTAGCTAGTAAGGTTCCAGTGCATTTGAAACAATAGCTACCACAAAGTCAATCAGATTTAAATTTAACCATTGATAGGTATGTAATGACCACTCAGGTATGCGAAACGTTAGAACCATGCTGTGCGATTCAGCAAGCGAGTCAACAACAAACGGCAAATTGGAGTGGCGTGCTGGCGATGTCGTTATGCGTGTTTGCCTTGGTCGCCTCGGAATTTATGCCTGTTAGTTTGCTGACACCGATTGCCGCGGATTTGAATGTGAGTGAAGGATTGGTCGGGCAGGGCATTGCGATATCTGGTTTTTTTGCCGTGTTAACCAGTTTGAGTATCGCATCAATCGCTAAAGATACGGATCGCAGGTCACTCCTACTTGGGCTCATATCGTTAATGCTGGTATCTGGCATTGTGATTGCTTATGCCCCTAACTACTCAATTTATATGCTGGGCCGCTCTTTGATTGGTGTCGTGATTGGTGGATTTTGGTCTTTGTCTGGCGCGTCGGCGATCCGTCTGGTTCCAACGGAGAAGATCCCTAAAGCCTTGGCGATATTCAATGGTGGCAACGCGTTGGCTATGGTGATTGCTGCGCCGCTGGGTAGTTACCTTGGTGCGCATATTGGCTGGCGAGGTGCCTTTTTCGGCTTGGTGCCCGTCGCGCTTATTGCGTTTGTGTGGATGTGGTTTAGTTTGCCCGCGATGAAACCCGAAAAACGCATTGCTGGCTCTGCGAATGTGTTTTCTCTATTAAACAAGCCTTTGGTTCGATTGGGGATGTTGGCAATTGTGTTGTTCTTTATGGGGCAGTTTGCGCTGTTTACTTATGTGCGTCCGTTTCTGGAAACCGCTATCCACGTAGAGAGCAATAACTTGTCGTTCATTTTGCTGGTGATGGGTGTGGCGGGTTTTATGGGGACGCTGTTCGTCAGTGTGTTTTTGAAAAAGAATCTCTACCGCACGTTAATCTTTATTCCGTTGGTGATGGCGGTAATTGCTTTAGCGTTAATCCTGTTTAGCGATAGCAGTGTTGCCGTAACGACGCTGCTTGCATTGTGGGGCGGCGTTGCCACTGCGGCGCCCGTTGCATGGTGGACTTGGCTTGCGCGAACTATGCCGGATGATTCTGAAGTCGCTGGCGGCTTAATGGTGGCGGTTATCCAATTGGCTATCGGGCTGGGCTCAACCTTAGGCGGTGTTCTATTTGATTTTAATGGTTACCACAGCACATTTTTGCTGAGTGCAACCTTGTTAGCTGCGGCTGCTTTATTGGCGTATTGGACTAAGCGTTCGACACCAAAACTGCTGCTTCACACTCAATAATTAAGGAATTTTACTATGAAGATTAATGCTTTTGGTGCAAATGCCAGTCATTTACCGCTGGAACCTATGACTATTACGCGACGCCCACCCGGCGAGGATGATGTGCAGATCAGCATCGACTACTGCGGGGTGTGCCACTCGGATGTGCATCAGGTACGTTCGGAATGGGCGGGGACCTTATATCCCTGCGTCCCCGGTCACGAGATTGTTGGCCGAGTGACCGCCGTGGGCGGGCATGTCTCCAAATTTAACGTGGGTGACTTGGTTGGCGTGGGTTGCATCGTTGATAGCTGTAAGCACTGCCATGAATGTATTGATGATCAAGAGAATTACTGCGATCACATGGTGGGCACTTATAACGGCCCAACCCATGACGCGCCTGGACATACGCTCGGTGGTTACGCGGAACAAATCGTGGTTGATGAACGTTATGTGCTGCGTATCAGTCATCCACAAGCGCAATTAGCGGCAGTGGCACCGCTTCTGTGTGCGGGTATCACAACTTATTCACCGCTTCGTCATTGGCATGCAGGACCGGGTAAAAAAGTCGGTATTGTCGGCATTGGTGGCCTTGGCCACATGGGGATTAAGCTCGCCAATGCAATGGGGGCTTATGTTGTGGCATTCACCACTTCAGAATCTAAACGTGATGCAGCCAAAGCCTTGGGCGCTGACGAAGTAGTTGTTTCCAAAAATGTCGATGAAATGGCTAAGCATTTGCAGAGTTTAGATTTGATTGTGAACACCGTTGCGGCTCCCCATGATCTGGACGCTTTTTTAAGCCTATTAAAGCGCGACGGTACTATGACCTTAGTTGGCGCGCCTGCAACAAATCATCCTTCGCCCAATGTGTTTAATCTGATTATGAAACGCCGCAGCCTTGCGGGCTCAATGATAGGTGGGATCCGTGAAACCCAAGAGATGCTCGATTTTTGTGCTGAGCATAACATAGTGGCGGATATAGAACTGATCCGCGCCGATGAGATTAACACCGCCTATGAGCGCATGCTGAAGGGTGATGTGAAGTATCGGTTTGTTATCGACAACGCGACGTTAACGCGCTAGCTGAACCTGAGTGTGAATTATGGGTATTCGATGGTTAAGCGTTCTGGTCGTGCGGATGTTTATGGTTGTATTCCTGTTTATGTCCAGCATTGTGATCGCATCCGCTGCGAGTTCAGTTTCATTCAGTCAACACAGTGAGTCTATGGCTATGCGCAGTGCAAAAAAGAGTGCAATAAAGATACGCATCATCATCGAAGACACAGCATTAACCGCAACGCTTGAAAACACGCAGGCGGCTCGGGATTTTGTGAAGCTACTGCCTTTGGCTCTCGAGCTTGCTGATTACAACGGCACCGAGAAAATTTCTGATTTACCCGCAAAGCTTTCGCATAAAGAAGCGCCAGAAGGTTATGCCCCAAAAGTGGGCGACATTGCGTATTTTGCGCCTTGGGGAAACCTTGCCTTTTTCTATCATGACTTTGGTTATTCGCGAGGACTGATCCGCATTGGTCAGATTGACGGGGGAGTTGAAGTCCTTATGGGCGATAGTGATATCAAAGTGCGAATTGAGCGAGCTACAAATGGCGATTATTGAGAATAGGAAATCTGTAATGTATATGAAAAAATTAAATAAAATCACTAAGGCAATAATAATGCTAGGCCTGTTATCAACGTTAAGTCTTCCTACATTAGCGCAGGATATGTCTAATGGCGCTGATAATTTCTACCAAAGCAATAGCGTGGCTATGCAACGGGTTACATTTAAAAATCAATATAACATGGCTGTTGTGGGCAATCTGTTTATCCCCAAAAACCTCGATAAAAAACTGACTCATCCAGCTATTGTTGTCGGTCATCCAATGGGCGCGGTAAAAGAGCAAAGTGCTAATTTATATGCCACAAAAATGGCAGAACAAGGGTTTATTACCCTATCTCTAGACTTGTCATTTTGGGGCGAAAGCGAAGGTCAACCCCGTAATGCGGTTTCGCCCGATATCTACTCCGAGGATTTTAGTGCCGCGGTCGATTATCTGGGCACTCAAACCTTGGTAGATGGTGCTCGCATCGGCGTGCTGGGTATCTGTGGTAGTGGCAGTTTTGTGATTAGTGCGGCCAAGATTGACCCGCGCATGAAAGCTATTGCGACAGTGAGTATGTACAACATGGGGGCTGTAAATCGTCATGCCCTAAACCACTCTCAAACCGTTGAACAACGTAAAAAGCTTATTGCAGCTGCTGCGAAACAGCGTGACGTTGAGTTTAGTGGCGGTGAAATTCAATATACCAGCGGAACAGTGCATCAGTTAGATAAAGATACCCATCCAATCCAGCGCGAGTTTTACGATTTTTATCGTACGCCTCGGGGCGAATATACGCCAGCAAGCTCCTCACCACAGTTAACAACTCACCCAACACTGACCAGTAACATAAAATTTATGAACTTCTACCCGTTTAACGATATTGAAACCATCTCACCACGGCCCATGTTGTTTATTACTGGCGATAAGGCTCATTCAAAGGAGTTTAGTGAAGAAGCCTATCAATTAGCGGGCGAGCCAAAGGAGCTTTACTATGTTAAAGATGCAGGCCATGTTGATTTGTATGATAGAACTGCATTTATTCCATGGGATAAGTTGATTGAGTTTTTTAGAAAAAACTTATGAATGGATTCTAAATCATGAAATATATAGTGTAGTGGCATAATGAGTTTGGCAATCTAGTTATAACTGCATGAATTTACTCGTAGTAATTCAAGAACCCTACATATTCAAAGTTGTTAAGCAATATAGTTAATGCTTTTTCCAGATTTTGTTCAACGTCATTTCCGTTTTAGAAATGTTCGGCAAGTTCAAGTCTGGTTTGAGTGTCGCTGTGATTGGCCTTAAGCTGTAACGCTTTGATATCTATAGAGTCTGCATTTGTTGTTGGGGAAACAAGTGTTGCCATCAGTATTAAGTTGATAAGTGAGATTTTATCTATTGTCATGATTATTTGTATTCCTGAACAATACGGTGCTAACTCACTGCTCTCTTATTTTAACAGCTCGCAATGAAGAGATTCAAACTTTGTAGGTTTTTGCGCCCATCCCCTCGAAATTAACCTTAAGACAATTTCTATACGTGATCTGAATTTTAAGATCCTTTGAGATAAGAATATAATGTCTGCTGGCTAATCTAATCCTCACTTGCTAAAGCCTTCTTATTTTCACCTGCAACAGCCTTTGCTTAAGTTCAGTTATTTGTTCTATTCTGAGAGCCTGTTTTCTGCCTTTATATACCTCTTTCTTCGCAAGCATTGTAGTGGCACACTAATTTTGGCCACCTAAATAGAGGTGATATTATTACCTCGTAGATGACTTTAGGTGAACACATGAGATCGACAACCAGAAAAACATTTAGTGCTGAATTCAAACTTGAAGCWGCCCAATTAGTCCTCGATAAAAACCATAGCATCATCGAAGCTGCAAAGGCGATGAACGTAGGTAARTCCACTATGGATAAATGGGTGAGACAGTTAAARCTAGAACGCCAGGGTGGCACACCAAAAGCATCTCCGATTACCCCTGAACAAATTGAAATCCGTGARCTGAAGAAGCAAATAGCTCGTCTTGAGGAGCACAATCTTATCCTAAAAAAGGCTACCGCTCTCTTGATGTCAGACTCGATGAAC
>NZ_JAKKRN010000022.1:0-74462 GCF_025654245.1 Shewanella sp. SM29 | reverse complement strand
CCCCCGTAGGGCGTATGCGGTATTAGCAGTCGTTTCCAACTGTTATCCCCCTCGACTGGGCAGATCCCTAGGCATTACTCACCCGTCCGCCGCTCGCCACCTCAGAAGTAAACTCCCTTGTGCTGCCGCTCGACTTGCATGTGTTAGGCCTGCCGCCAGCGTTCAATCTGAGCCATGATCAAACTCTTCAATTAAAGTTTTGTTGCTTCCGTCTTGCGACTTCAGCGGCTCAATGAATTCTGATTTTTTTGTTTCTAACTAAAGAAACAAACTGTACATATTGCTATGAACACTCATTGTTACATTGATTTAAATTTTTGACTGCCAACCCGAAGGTTAAGCAGTTTCGATTAACTCAACACCTGTGAGTGTCCACACAGATTTCTTGTTTTATCTTGTTAAAGAGCGTTGACCACATACCGTTGCCGGCGGGTCGGGCTGATGCTTCATCAGCTCAAGGTCGTGCATTCTACGCATTTCCCGTTTCGCGTCAAGGAGTTTTTTACAACTTCTTGCTGCGCTTGAATTAAGTGCTTAAAAGCGACTCAATTCAACTTAACTCGTCAGCTGGCTTTCGCTGTCTGCCGTGTCAGTGGATGCGCATTATAGGGAGCAGGAGATTTTGTGCAAGGGCTTTTTGTAGGAAAATAACGATTAATGGTTTAGACGTTTACTTATCAAACGATACGTATAAAAAAGGGGCTAAAAAGCCCCTTTATCTCGATTAAGTCTGGCAATCTATATGAGTCACGCTCAGCTAGATCATCATAAATACTGTTATCTATGGACTAAAGAAACGAGATTCTTGCTCAACTTCGACTTCTTCACCGTCGATATGAGTTTTCACTTTTATCTCGATATTAGTAACTGAACGAGACAGCTCAACCGGATCGATACCCACACTAATAGGGAGAGTTAACACTTCACCACCCGCAATAGTGACCGAAGTTGGACCGTACCATTTATAGTTGTCTAATCCTTCGACACTCATAGTGTATTCGTGGGATTGCTCTGTCTTATTAAGAATCTTCAAGGTGAAGGTGTTTTCAATCAAACCTTGATTGTTCTCTCTATAGAGCTGGTTGCGGTCACGAATGATGTCCATACGCACAGGCGCTATGGTCGCACTGGAGTATATAAAGACTAATATCATCGCTACCAGTACCACGCCATAACCGACAAGTTTAGGTCGCAGCACTTTTTGCTTAATTCCTTCTAACTTGTTCTCGGTGGTATAACTGATAAGCCCTTTTTCATATCCCATACGATCCATGGTTTGATCGCAGGCATCGATACAAGCGCCGCAGTTAATACACTCATATTGCAGACCATTACGAATGTCGATTCCCGTAGGACATACCTGCACACACAAGTCACAGTCGATACAGTCACCAAGCCCTAGCTCTTTAGGGTCATCTTTGCGTGAACGCGGACCACGGGTCTCACCACGTTTAGTATCGTAACCCACGATAAAAGTATTCTTATCGAACATGGCCGCTTGGAAACGAGCATAAGGACACATGTGGATACACATGATTTCACGCATCCAACCCGCATTGCCGTATGTGGCAAGTGTAAAAAACACGACCCAGAAGTAGATACCGCCAGAAGCATTAAGCGTAAATACATCGACATAGACTTCACGACTTGGCACAAAATAGGACACAAAGGTCATCGCCGTCATCAGAGAGAGCAATAGCCAAGCCGTATGTTTTGCCGTTTTGCGCCAGAGTTTGTCAAAGCTCCATGGCATTTGATCTAACTTAATGCGTTTATTGCGTGCGCCTTCAAGTTTTTCCTCGAACCAGATGAACATAAAGGTCCATACTGTTTGGGGGCAAGTGTATCCACACCAAACACGGCCAAGATAGGTGGTCACAAAAAACAGAGCGAAGGCAGCGATCATAAACAACGCTGCAAGCAAGGTGAGATCCTGCGGCCAAATCGTTAAACCGAAGACGTGAAACTTTTGTTCGCCCAAGTTAAACCATACGGCTTGACGGTCGCCCCAAGGGATCCAAGGTAAAAGCAGGAAAAATAACATGGCGATCCAGCCCATGCGGCGACGTACGCTACTCCACAAACCGTCTATAGCTCGGACATAAATCCGATTACGAGGATTAAAGCGATCGGCTTTACTCGCATCTGGCTGGTGAATCTTAATTCGATTGGTTTTCGAATAGTCCTTGTTGTTAGATTCTGAGTTCATCGTTACAGCCTTTTACTGCTTTAATATTGGACGAAAACTAGCTTATTATACCCATATTCTTAATGGTTATTCACTTATGTTGGACTAAAAGATGAAAGGTTGGATCATATTGGCGCTACTCGCGGGTGCTTTATATTACTTATACACAGAAACAGATAAATTAGATGTTCCTATTGCAAAGACTGAGGCGATGATCAAAGAAATAGAGAATAAAGTTGACTCTATGACAGGAACAAAAATTATTAAAATCGACCATAAACTGGCTAAGGTAAGAACCGACATCATAGAACGTTTATCCACATTAGAACTCGAAGCCTTCAATCAAATTCCAATGACACCCGAGTCTATTGCCGACTTTAAGGCTAACTATTGCGGTACTATGGCACCTCAACATCCAGTGTTTAGCAAAGATAATCAGCTTTATCTATGTGATCACCTCTAATCATTACAGACTCATAGGCAAACGGGATTTTGCTATATAGCGCTAAGGTTTAGACTTAGGTGATTGACCTTATATATGATTCCGCCTAGCCTTTGAGGCATTACAGCATAAAGGCCTATGAATCATGACCCAACAAGTATCAGACATTTTTGATCCCACCCTATGGGATGAAGTCAGTGGATTTCATTTCGACGATATTACTTACCACAGAGCCAAAGCGCACGGCACAGTACGCATTGCCATTAATCGCCCAGAGTGCCGCAACGCCTTCCGACCTAAAACCGTTGATGAGTTATTTATCGCACTCGACCATGCACGCCAATGGTCTGATGTGGGTTGCGTACTGCTTACGGGTAACGGTCCTTCGGCAAAAGATGGTGGCTGGGCGTTCTGTTCAGGTGGCGATCAACGTATTCGCGGCAAAGATGGCTATAAATATGAAGGCGCCGAAGAAGGTAAGGCCGATCAAGCCAGAATGGGCCGCTTACATATATTAGAAGTACAACGCCTTATCCGCTTTATGCCTAAAGTGGTCATCGCCGTTGTGCCGGGCTGGGCGGTGGGTGGCGGCCATAGTTTACACGTAGTGTGTGACTTAACCTTAGCCTCGAAAGAACACGCAATATTTAAACAAACCGATCCCGATGTTGCAAGCTTCGACTCAGGTTATGGCAGTGCTTATCTCGCCAAGATGATAGGTCAAAAACGTGCCCGCGAAATCTTCTTCTGCGGATTTAACTACAGCGCTGATGAAGCCTTCGACATGGGTATGGTTAATAAATCCGTTCCCCATGCAGAGCTAGAAACCGAAGCATTAATGTGGGCGAAAGAGATTAACTCTAAATCACCTACGGCTATGCGTATGCTTAAATACGGCTTCAACATGACTGATGATGGTATGGTCGGTCAGCAATTATTTGCCGGTGAAGCGACGCGTTTAGCCTATGCGAGCGCCGAAGCACAGGAAGGACGCGATGCCTTCCTCGAAAAACGCGATCAAGATTTTTCAGCCTTCCCTTGGCACTACTAATTTTAGAATCGTATTAATTTACGTTTAAATGCTCAAAGCCCTCCATCGTGAGGGCTTTATGTTTTTTACAACGGATAAATAGATAAAACCGTTTAAACTAATCTGAAAACACAGCTTTTAATTTTAATGAGAATTGTTATCATCTAAGTATTCCCGCTGGGAGCCTATTTAGAGGACAAGATCATGACTAAGACACTCACTTTTGCCGTACTGCATTTTAGCGTCGCTTTTACCGTAACCTATTTATTAACTGGCAGCGTAGTCGTCGGTGGCGCAGTAGCCTTAGTAGAACCCGCGATTAACACTGTAGTGTTTTACTTCCATGACAAAGTGTGGAAACGCATTGAGGCCAAAAAGCAGCACGAACTAGATGCCATTCCAGCATAGAAAGCTAAGCCACTAGCATTTGCTATTGCTGTAAGTTAATCGTCATTTTGTCGTGAATCTAAATGAAAAAACCGCCAATAAAGGCGGTTTTCATTTAAATATCTCTATTTATTCTACTGTTACAGACTTTGCCAAGTTACGTGGTTGATCCACGTCGGTACCTTTGATTAATGCAACATGGTACGACAATAGCTGTAAAGGAATAGTGTAGATCAGTGGCGCCATAAAGATGTCACAGTGTGGCACAGGGATCACTTTCATCGTGTCATCCGACTCAAACTCGGCATCCACATCGGCAAACACATACATTAAGCCGCCACGGGCACGCACTTCTTCAACATTCGATTTCAGTTTTTCGAGCAATTCATTGTTTGGCGCAACGACAATCACTGGCATATCGGCATCGATAAGCGCTAGTGGGCCGTGTTTTAATTCGCCAGAGGCATAAGCTTCAGCATGAATATAAGAAATCTCTTTCAGCTTTAACGCGCCTTCCATCGCAATCGGATATTGATCGCCACGGCCAAGGAATAACGCATGGTGTTTATCGGCAAAATCTTCAGCCAGTTCAGCAATCGCAGCATCTAAACCTAAAGCTTGTTCCACTTTTGCTGGCATAGATTGTAGGCTTTGAGTGATTTGAGCCTGCATTTGATCAGACATACCATTGTGGCGACCGATCACCGCAGTCAACATTAATAATCCAGCAAGTTGTACTGTGAAAGCTTTAGTCGATGCCACGCCAATCTCGGCGCCCGCTTTCATCATGTAAGCCATGTCAGATTCGCGAACCAATGATGAACCTGGCGCATTACAAATGGTCAATGTGGCTTTATAACCCATTTCTTTCGCTAAGCGCATGGCCGCTAAGGTATCGGCAGTTTCACCCGATTGTGAAATCGTCACCAACAGGCTATTTGGGAATAAGTGCGACTTGCGATAACGGAATTCAGAGGCAATTTCGACGTTACAAGACACGCCAGCCCAATCTTCTAACCAATAACGTGCCGCCATGCCCGCATGGTAACTAGTACCACAGGCGATGATTTGCACATGTTTGATATCTTTTAAAAACTCAGCAGCGTTGTCACCAAAAGCCGTGTCTAGCACTTGCTTATTAGCAATACGACCTTCAATTGTGCGCGTCAGTGCCAATGGCTGCTCGTAAATTTCTTTAAGCATATAGTGGCGATATTCGCCTTTGTCACCGGCATCGTGGGTAATTTCAGATTCTTTTACTTCACGCTCAACGGCATTACCGTTTAAGTCGAAAATACTCACGCTGCGACGGGTCACTTCGGCCACATCACCTTCTTCTAGGAAAGCAAATGAGCGAGTCACGGGTAATAAGGCGAGTTGATCTGAAGCGACAAAGTTTTCACCTAGACCAAAACCAATCACCAATGGACTACCAGAGCGAGCAACAACCATACGTTCACTATCACGACGGTCAATAACGACTGTGCCATAGGCGCCTTCGAGTTGTTTAACTGTGGCTTGTACAGCACCAAGTAGAGTGTTATGGGTTTTCAGCTCATGGTGCACTAAGTGACAAATCACTTCGGTATCGGTATCTGAACTAAAGCTGTAACCTAAACCTTTAAGCATTTCGCGCAGTTTATTGTGGTTTTCGATAATACCGTTGTGCACCACGGCAATATCACCTTCCGATAAATGCGGATGAGCATTACGCTCACTCGGCTCACCGTGGGTCGCCCAACGAGTGTGCGCGATACCGGTTCCGCCTGCTAATGGGTCAGTTTCAAGCGCAGCCGACAACTCTTGTACTTTGCCAACGCGGCGCGTACGGTTGAGTTCACCATTGTGAATAACGGCAACGCCTGCAGAGTCATATCCGCGATATTCTAAACGGCGTAAGCCTTCTACCAGAATTTCAGCCACATCCCTTTGCGCCACGGCGCCTACGATTCCACACATAGTCTTTACCTATAAATTAAAATGAAGTTGTTAAGCTATTTTGTCTATTGAGCGTAGGGCGCTAACATAACTCGCACGCCCTGATCTGAAATTTGTTTGAGCGCACTCTCGTCGATACGTGAGTCGGTGACCAACACACTGACCTTGGCCCACGGTAACTCTAAGTTAGGGATCCGCTTGCCGATTTTGTCTGAATCAACCATAACGATCACTTCGCGGGAAACTTCGGCCATCACTTTGCTTAGACCTGTTAACTCGTTAAAGGTGGTGGTCCCGCGTTCAAGATCGATACCATCAGCACCGATAAACAGTTGGTCGAAATTATATGAACGCAACACTTGCTCGGCGACTTGACCTTGAAAGGATTCAGAATGCGGGTCCCAAGTGCCACCAGTCATCAATAAGGTGGGCTCGTTTTCGAGTTCATGGATGGCATTTGCAAGGTGTAGCGCATTCGTCATGACCACCAGCCCACGCTTATCGTTCAGCTGTTCAATCAAGCCTGACGTCGTAGTGCCACTATCGATAATGATGCGATTGTGATCTTTAATCAGCTGCGCGGCGGTTTTCGCAATAGAAAGTTTATTAGGCGCTATCTTGGCAGAGAACTGTTGAGTGACTTCGTCTGGAATCGCCACGGCGCCACCGTAACGGCGCAATAATAAACCCGTTTTCTCAAGCGCGGCGAGATCCTTACGAATCGTCACTTCTGAGGTTTCAAAACGTAACGACAGTTCATCAACGCTCACTTCACCCTGTTCGTTCAATATGGTGATTATGCTGTGGCGACGCTGCTGTGTGTTTCGTTTATTCATAAAACCTTTCAGTTAAGTTTCGATTCGAAAGGTGCATTATAGTGAAACGAAACTTTTTTGCTAGTCATACGAAGCACTCTTTCGCATGATCGCGAGTCATTTTAATTAATTTAAAATTGTGAACTTAAAAACCAACCAATAAAAAAGCAGTTTATCCTTTAGGGATAAACTGCTTTAAATGGATTAAAAATCCTAATAAGTATTAGAACTTAGCTTCAACTGCAACACTGAAGTTACGGTCTTGGCCAATAGTGACCATATTGTACTGACCACCATCGATATAATCGGTATCGAAGAGGTTTCTCACGTTGGCGCGAAGGCTCACATCTTTGCCCATGATATCCATAGTGTAGGCTGCACCTATATCGAAACGCACATAACCATCTTTAGTAATAGTGTTATCGAGATCGGCAAAACGCTCACCCACATAGATAGCACCGAAGTTCATCGCAAAATTGTCAGTCACTTCGTAACGGGTCCAGATATTGGCCGACCACTCAGGGGCATCAATCGGAGTTTTACCTTCACGGGCATCTCCCGTTTGATACTCTGCATCTAAATACATCATGGAAGAAGTAACAAACCAGCTATCACCGATTTGACCCTGTGCTCCCATTTCAAAGCCACGATGTTTCTGTTCACCACCCTGAGTAGTGATATCGGTATAATCACCAATTGGTGCAGATAATTTCTCTGAAATTGTGATGTTTTCGAGCGTAATATCGAATACCGCTGCGGTTAATAACAGGCTATCGTCAAACAATTCCCACTTAGTACCCAGTTCATATTGAATACCGTATTCTGGCTTTAAATTCAGGCCATCGTTGACATCGAATTCGTTATTTACCGCGCCTTGTGGTGTAAAGCTTTTTGAATAATTAACGTAAATGCTACCATTAGCCATTGGCGAGTAAATTACCCCAAACTTAGGCGACACGGCATAGCTGTTTTCACCTTCTCCGTCTTTCTTCTGTTCGTCGTAACGCACACCAGCAAGCAATTTCCATTGCTCATTAAGCGTCATCAAATCCTGTAAATAGAAACCGTAATACTTGTATTCGCTTGGGTTGCTTAGCTTACCTTGGTGATAATCAAGATCTTGCTGAATAATTGGTTGCCCAGGAATTACGGGCTGACTTTTGCCTTTCTGAATTTGCTGCTGATAGAAATAGTCTAAATAGTTAGCTCCAATAAGGAATTGATGATCCATTCCTGCCAAAGAAAATTCACCCGTGAAATCGACATAGGCCGTTTTATGCTGCCAATCGTCGTAACGGTCGAATGGTTTGATGTTATAACCATCTTTGAATGGATCTTCAGAGCCTTCAATCAAACTTGGCGCAGAGTCTAAACGTTGGCGATTAAACTGCTGATCGTTATAACCAACTTTGACTTTCCAATCATCACTCATCTGCCAAGTTAGATCGGCACCTAAGTTAGAGACTGTGTTATCGGTAAAGGCCCAAGGTGCATCCCATACGGTTTTACGTCCACCTATCACATTACCTTGTTTATCTAACCACCCACCCGCATCAATGCCTGCTTTATCTTGGGTATGATCGTACTTAACCGATAACAGAACATCATCACTGACATCAAATTCTAGGTTTAAGTAACCTAACCAACGGTCACGCTCTTGATTCTCATCGTTAGCGGAATACTCACGCCAGTATTTTGTGTCTTGCTTCACTAACACGCCGCGGTAACGAAGACTCTGAGCATCATTTAAACTGCCGCCCGCATCTAGCTGAGCACGGGTCGAACCGTAGCCATCCGTATCAAAACCAAGATCTAACATTGAATCATAGGTCGGTTTCTTAGTGACCATATTAACTAAACCACCAGGGCCAGATTGGCCGTACAACATGCTCGAAGGACCTTTCAATACTTCGACTTGCTGTAAAGTTTCAATTGGTTGTACGTAGTGAGACCATTGTTGATGGCCATTGATAAGATAACCATTACCCGAATCGAGCTCGAAGCCGCGGATACTGAAGACTTGACGGTTCCAGCGCGTGGTTCCCGCTGTCACACTCGAATCATTAACTAATACTTCCGCTAGATTGGTTGCCAACTGTTCATCTGTAACAAAATCAGGGATAACATTAACTGACTGTGGAGTATCCATTAAGTCGATATCGCCACGCATGGCACCCGATGCACTACCGACTTTATAGTCGTTAAAAGTACGGCCAGTCACATTGATGCGCTCAATATTTTTATCGCTCGCCACTTCTGCAATAACCGGCATAGCCATTAATGCCGAGCCTACAGCTAAACCTATAACTGAATATTTAAATACCATTGCCAACACCTCAAATAGACCTTTCGTCTTAGAATTGCAGGCAATATAAATGAGAAGTGTTTTTATTTTCTCTTCTTTACGAAAATTTACAATTGCGTGTGATAGTGATCAAATTAACTTAAAAACCAACAATTTGCCCATACCACAAAAACATGAAGAAAATCTTAATTATTAAGCATTATTTAATAAAAAGGCTTTTTAGTGCAAAACATTGAACACAATAAAGATAAAAGCGGCACATGGCCGCTTTTTTGACATTAAGTTGAGTTTTAAAACTTACTTTTTAATTTTCACTGGACGTTGCCAACCAGTGAGGTGTTTTTGTTTAACACGAGTGATCACTAACTCATTCTCACCTACATCGCGGGTAATCGTTGAACCGGCCCCTAAAGTTGCCCCTTTACCTATGGTCACTGGAGCCACCAACTGAGTGTCAGAACCGACAAAGACGTTATCTTCGATAACAGTAAGATGCTTATTCGCGCCATCATAGTTGCAGGTAATAGTACCAGCACCAATGTTGACGCCATCACCAATGATGGCATCGCCTAAATAGGCTAAGTGTCCAGCTTTGGATCCCACACCAATCACCGCTTTTTTCACTTCAACAAAGTTTCCAATATGTGCATCTTGCTTAAGTTCTGCTCCCGGACGTAAACGTGCAAATGGGCCAGCACTGGCAGCAACGCCAAGCGTAGCACCTTCGATAATAGAGTAAGGCTTGATCTCAGCATCATCGGCAATCTCGCAATCAATTAAAATCGCGCCTGCACCAATTGTGACATTATTACCCAAGGTCACTTTGCCTTCGAATATCACGTTGATATCGATCATCACATCCATACCAACAGTGACTTCACCACGGATATCGATACGGCTTGGGTCGCGAAGGTTCGCCCCCGCCAACATGAGCTTTTCGGCTTCACGAGCTTGGTAAGCACGTTCAAGTTGCGCTAATTGCACGCGATTATTGGCGCCTTCGACTTCAATGGCCGATTGTGGCTGAGCAGTATCAATAGCAACGCCATCTGCGTGCGCCATAGCAATAATATCCGTTAGATAATATTCGCCTTGAGCATTATTGTTCGATAAACGGCTCAACCAAGTTTTAAGTTGTTTACCCGGAACCGCCATGATGCCGGTGTTAATTTCGTTGATCAGCAACTGTTCTGCTGTCGCATCTTTTTGCTCAATAATTCCAATGACTTTTCCTTGCTCACGGACAATACGGCCATAACCCATAGGATTCGCTAAATTCACTGTTAAAATAGCAACGCCATTTTCAGGACGGGCAGCGAGTAAGGCTTCGAGAGTCGATGTTTGGATCAACGGCACATCGCCATAAAGAATAAGCACTGTATCGCTGTCAGCGATATGTGGGCTAGCCTGTGCAACCGCATGACCTGTGCCTAATTGCTCGGCTTGCAATACCCAGTTAAGTTGCTGCTCACCCAAACAGGCTTGTAGTTTGTCGGCGCCATAACCATAGACTAACTGAATAGAGTCACTGCCAACTTTATTAGCGGTATCGATGACATGTTGCACCATGCTCTTATGGGCGATGGGATGTAATACCTTAGGAAGATCAGAGCGCATCCGTGTTCCCTTGCCAGCCGCTAAGATCACTACATTTAATGCCATTACCAGATCCTTGAACAAATACCCAAGAGGGTGAAAAATTACGGTCGTATACCAATCACATTAAATATCTAATCAGTTCAGAGCCTCACAGGCATCTCAATCCAAGGCGCATTGACGCAGAAATGGTTATTCCCTTTTAAGTCAATGCAACACGGGAGTGGGATGCCTGTGAGGCTCCCAAAGGGCGGGTTTCAACGCGCTTCATACTGCGTTCAAGGCTTTCGACAGAGCACCACTATGCCTTCAAGCCTTCGCCTTGTCTAAAGCGCGTTGAACTCCCGCTGAATGAACAGATATTTAATACGATTGGTATTAGTGGCGCAATTTTAACGGAAAGCACATCGAAAAGCGAAGTAGATAGCGACACTAATCAATCAAAGACATGCAAGAATGCCAATCTATCCCATTTTTAGACACAAAAAAGGCGACCTTATGGTCGCCTTTTTTCACAAACAATAACCTTATCTGGCAATGTTTTTCTTGATGGTTTCAACAACACGTAATTGAGCCATAGCCTTAGCTAACTCAACCATAGCCGCGTCATAATTGAAGTCAGCGCCAGCAGTTGCCATATGGGCTTCTGCACGACGCTTAGCTTCTAATGCCGCTTGCTCATCAATATCTTTGGCACGCATAACCACATCAGCCAATACGGAGACAGAAGAAGGCTGCACTTCCAGAATACCACCTGAAAGGTAAAACACTTCTTCACTGCCGTCTTGCTTGACGATGCGCGCCATGCCAGGTTTGATATAACTAAGCAAAGGAGCGTGGCCATGCATTATGCCCAACTCACCTTCAGAACCAGTCACTTGCAGCGAAGCTACACGACCAGAGAAGATTTTGCTCTCTGCGCTTACAATATCAAGATGTACTGTCATGGCTGCCATCCCGTTCTCCTTAAAAAACTAAGTATGAATACTTAGTTATTTCTTTTTGTTCGCTTTCTCGATGACTTCATCGATTGAGCCAACCATGTAGAACGCTTGTTCTGGCAGGTGATCAAACTCACCGTTCAAAATACCCTTAAAGCCACGGATAGTGTCTTTCAGAGAAACGTACTTACCAGGAGATCCAGTAAAGACTTCTGCTACGAAGAAAGGCTGAGATAAGAAACGCTCAATCTTACGAGCACGGAATACGACAGTCTTGTCTTCATCAGACAATTCGTCCATACCCAGAATCGCAATAATGTCTTTCAGCTCTTTGTAACGTTGCAGTACAGTTTGCACGCCGTTAGCAACGTCATAATGCTCTTGGCCAACAACCAATGGATCTAATTGACGTGAAGTCGAATCCAATGGGTCAACCGCTGGGTAAATACCCAGAGAAGCAATTTGACGTGACAGTACAACAGTCGCATCTAAGTGAGCGAAGGTTGTTGCTGGTGACGGATCGGTCAAGTCATCCGCAGGTACGTATACCGCTTGTACAGAAGTAATAGAACCCGTCTTAGTTGAAGTGATACGCTCTTGCAGAACGCCCATCTCTTCAGCCAATGTTGGTTGATAACCTACCGCAGAAGGCATACGACCTAACAGTGCAGATACTTCAGTACCGGCTAAGGTATAACGATAGATGTTGTCAACGAACAACAGTACGTCACGACCTTCGTCACGGAACTTCTCTGCCATAGTCAGACCAGACAGTGCAACACGCAAACGGTTACCTGGAGGCTCGTTCATCTGACCATAAACCATGGCCACTTTGTCGAGAACGCCAGAATCTTTCATCTCGTAGTAGAAGTCGTTACCTTCACGAGTACGTTCACCTACACCGGCGAATACAGAAAGACCCGAGTGGGCTTTAGCGATGTTGTTAATCAGTTCCATCATGTTAACTGTTTTACCAACACCCGCACCACCGAACAAACCGACTTTACCACCCTTAGCGAATGGACAAACAAGGTCGATAACCTTGATGCCAGTCTCTAACAGTTCAGTAGAGCTTGATTGATCTTCGTATGAAGGAGCTGTACGGTGAATAACATAACGCTCTTCTTCACCGATTGGACCCGCTTCATCAATAGGCTCGCCTAATACGTTCATGATACGGCCAAGAGTGGCGGTACCAACTGGAACAGTAATAGGTGAACCTGAGTTTACTACTTCAAGACCACGACGCAGACCGTCAGAAGAACCCATAGCGATGGTACGAACTACACCACCACCTAGCTGTTGCTGAACTTCCAGCACCAAACCATTACACGGGCCTTCACCTACGATTTTCAGAGCGTCATATACTTGAGGTACGGCATCTTGTGGGAACTCTACGTCCACAACCGCGCCAATCACTTGGACAACAGTACCTGTGCTCATGATTAATCCTCTAAAACTTGTATTCGTTACCTAACCTAAACCGCAGAGGCACCAGAAACAATTTCCGACAGTTCCTGCGTAATCGCAGCCTGACGGGCCTTGTTATAGACCAGTTGCAAGTCGTTGATAAGCTCACCCGCGTTGTCTGTTGCCGACTTCATTGCCACCATACGGGCAGCTTGTTCAGAGGCAATGTTTTCAACAACACCTTGGTAAACCTGAGATTCTACATAACGGACCAATAAAGTATCCAAAAGTGCTTTTGGATCTGGCTCGTAGATATAATCCCAACGATGAGCAGTTTCATCATCTTCTGATTTAGGCAAAGGTAGCAGCTGCTCGATCACAGGAGTCTGCGTCATAGTATTCACAAATTTGTTAAATACCACGTACAGACGATCCAGCTTGCCTTCGTTGTAAGCTTCTAGCATGACACCGACTGTCCCGATCAAGTCAGCGAGCTTTGGAGCATCGCCTAAACCTGAAGCGTGAGCAGACACTTGTCCACCGAAGTTTTTGAAAAACTGCACACTACGTGCACCGATAGGGCAAAATTCAAATTCTGCACCTTGGGCTTTCCAGCTTTTCACGTCTGCAATAACCTTTTTGAAAAGGTTAACGTTCAGACCACCACAAAGGCCACGGTCGGTTGCTACAACAATGTAACCAACCCGCTTAGCCTCTCTCACCTCCAAATAGGGGTGTTTATACTCGAGAGAACCTTGCGCGACGTGACCGATCACCTTACGCATGCTTTCCGCATATGGACGGCTCGCAGCCATGCGTTCCTGCGCTCTGCGCATTTTGCTGGCTGCCACCATTTCCATGGCGGACGTGATCTTCTGAGTGTTTTTCACACTCGCGATCTTGGTTTTAATCTCTTTAGCGCCGGCCATCTCTACTCTCCAATCTGGACCTGAGGTGTCTTAAGACACCTCTATCATTGTTACCAGGTTTGGGTTGCTACGAACTTGTCGAGGCCAGCTTTTAATTCAGCTTCGATATCAGCGCTATAATCGCCAGTTTCGTTGATAAGCTTCATTAAAGGAGCATGCTCGCTGTTCATGAACGAGAGCAGAGCGGCTTCGAAATTACCGACCTTATTCAGCTCAACACTCTTCAGGTAACCTTTTTCAGCTGAGAAAATAGACACAGCTTGAGCGGCTACGCTCATAGGAGCATATTGCTTTTGCTTCATCAGTTCGGTAACACGCACACCATGCTCAAGCTGAGCACGTGTTGCATCGTCAAGATCAGATGCAAATTGCGAGAACGCAGCAAGCTCACGATACTGTGCTAGTGCGGTACGAATACCACCAGACAGTTTCTTGATGATCTTAGTCTGAGCCGCACCACCAACACGAGAAACAGAAATACCTGGGTTAACCGCTGGACGTAGGCCAGAGTTAAACAGATCGGTCTCAAGGAAGATCTGACCATCGGTAATAGAAATTACGTTGGTCGGTACGAATGCAGAAACGTCACCCGCTTGCGTTTCAATAATCGGCAGCGCGGTTAAAGAACCAGTTTTGCCAGTTACTGCACCTTTAGTGAACTTCTCTACATAAATCGCGTTAACGCGTGATGCACGCTCTAATAAACGTGAGTGTAGATAGAATACGTCACCTGGGTAAGCTTCACGGCCAGGTGGACGCTTGAGCAGTAACGAAATTTGACGATAAGCAACTGCTTGCTTAGACAAATCATCGTATACGATCAAAGAATCTTCACCGCGGTCACGGAAGTATTCACCCATAGAACAACCAGAATATGGCGCTAAGTATTGTAGAGCAGCGGCTTCAGAAGCAGTTGCAACAACAACGATAGTGTTAGCTAACGCACCGTGTTCTTCTAGCTTGCGCACTACGTTAGCGATAGTAGAAGCCTTTTGGCCAATCGCGACGTACACACATTTAATGCCAGAATTTTTCTGGTTGATAATTGCGTCGATCGCCATTGCTGTTTTACCAGTTTGACGGTCGCCAATGATCAATTCACGTTGACCACGACCGATAGGGATCATGGCATCAACGGCTTTGTAACCAGTTTGAACTGGTTGATCAACAGACTGACGTTCAATAACACCTGGTGCGATAACTTCAATTGGCGAGAAACCATCGTTATCGATAGGTCCTTTACCGTCAATTGGCTCACCTAGAGTGTTAACAACGCGGCCAAGAAGACCGCGGCCAACTGGAACTTCCAGAATACGGCCAGTCGTTTTCACTTTTACGCCTTCTGCTAAATCAGCATAAGGACCCATTACTACGGCACCGACAGAATCACGTTCAAGGTTCAACGCGATTGCAAAACGGTTACCAGGCAGTTCGATCATCTCACCTTGCATCACGTCGGCTAGGCCGTGGATGCGGATGATGCCGTCACTTACCGCAACGATAGTACCTTCGTTACGAGATTCGCTAACGACTTCGAACTGCTCGATCCGCTGCTTAATCAGATCGCTGATTTCAGTGGAATTCAGTTGCATGCTCAAACTCCCAATTACGACTGCAGCTTATCAGACAGACGCGATAACTTACCGCGGACCGAGCCATCGATGACTAGGTCTCCTGTCTTAATGATTACACCGGCGATGAGCGCGGCGTCAGTGCTACAATTCAGCTTAACTTTGCGTGCGAGACGTTTCTCTAAAGAAATACTAATCTGCTGTTGTTGTTCAGAGCTCAGCTCAGTTGCAGAAACCACATCGGCTTCTACTTCTTTTGCCCACTCATTACGGTATTCAGTAAATAACTGAGATACAGCAGGTAGCACCTTTAAGCGACCGTTTTCAGCCATTACCTTTATCAGGTTCTGACCTTGCACATTGACTTGCTCACCACACACACTAATAAAGAGTGCTGCGAGCTTAGTGCTGGCTAAAGAGCCAGCTAACAGTGGTTGCATGGTTTCGTTTTCACTCACCAATGCGGCAAACGTGAGCATTTCAGCCCAAGAATCCACTGCATCTTGTTCAATAGCAAAGTCAAAAGCTGCCTTTGCGTAAGGGCGAGCGATGGTGGTTAATTCAGCCATAACTCAACTCCCTTATCAAATTTCAGCGACTAGTTTATTAACTATGTCACTGTGGGCGGCTGGATCAATAGAACGCTCAAGGATCTTCTCAGCACCCATGATGGCAAGAGTAGCAACCTGCTTACGCAGATCCTCTTTGACGCGATTACGTTCAGCTTCAATTTCTGCTTTACCCTGAGCGATGATTTTAGCACGCTCAGCGTCTGCTTCGGTTTTGGCTTCTTCAACTATTTGAGCTTTACGCTTGTTAGCTTGCTCAATAATTTCATTAGCCGTTACCTTGGCTTCTTTTAGTTGGTCAGTCGCTTTCGCTTGTGCCAACTCCAGGTCTTTTACCGCACGATCAGCATCAGCTAGACCGTCAGCAATCCTTTTTTGGCGCTCTTCGATGGCATTCATCAAAGGGGGCCATACAAACTTCATGCAAAACCACACGAAGATGATAAAGGCGACCGTCTGACCGATTAGGGTAGCGTTGAAATTCACAACAGCCTCCTATTTAGAGTTAAGACAGAAGCGTTTTTTACAGCATTGCACCCAGTGGGTTGGTAAATAGCATAAATAATGCGATACCAACACCGATCATAGTTACGGCGTCAAGAAGACCCGCTACGATGAACATTTTAACTTGTAGCATAGGAGCCATTTCTGGTTGACGCGCAGCGCCTTCCAAGAACTTACCGCCTAATAAGCCGAAACCGATTGCAGTACCAAGAGCACCCATACCAATCAGCAGAGCAACAGCGATAGCTGTCATGCCTAAAATCGTTTCCATCTGTATCTCCAGTATCTAAATCTATATTAGTTGATGATTTAGTTTAAAATTTCTTCAGCAATCCTTAATGATCTTCATGCGCCATGCTTAAATAAACAATGGTCAACATCATGAAGATAAACGCCTGCAGCGTGATAACCAAAATGTGGAATATTAACCAGCCCAGTTGCAGAGTCACACCTAGGGTAGATAATAACAAGTTGGTACCATACATCAGCGCAATAAGGATGAAGATCAACTCACCTGCGTACAAGTTACCAAAGAGTCGCAATGCCAATGAAATTGGCTTAGCAATCAAAGTAACAGTCTCTAATAGGAGGTTGACGGGTATCATTGCCTTATGGTTAAAGGGCTGTAGTGTCAATTCTTTAACAAACCCAGACACACCTTTGACCTTAATGCTGTAAAAAATAATCAGCACGAACACACCAATAGCTAAGCTAAAGGTAATGTTAACGTCAGTCGTCGGAACCGCTTTTAGATAGGGAATACCCATTAAACTTGCTGCGTGAGGCAGCCAATCTACAGGGATCATATCCATGAAGTTCATCATGAATACCCATACAAAAATGGTCAGAGCTAAAGGCGCGATCAGAGCATTGCGACCATGAAAACTTTCTTTCACGCTGTTATTTACGAACTCGACGATAATCTCAACAAAACATTGCAGTTTGCCAGGAACACCGGAAGTCGCTTTTTTACCAACGCTGCGGAAAATCCACAGGAACAGAACACCAAGACCAACCGAAAAGAACAACGAATCAATGTGCCATGTCCAAAAGCCTTCACCAACACTTAAGTTGGTAAGGTGATGTTGGATATAGCCCTGCGGTGTTAACGCTTCACCAGTTGCAGCCATGATTCATCCCACTTAACTTTGCTTGAAGTATAAAGGAGCTGTCCAATGCACGATTAGCGTCAGCACATAACAAACAAAAAGCGGCATAAAAGCGACCTTAAGATTGATAAACACAAACGAAAACATTGCGATGGTTAACAGCAACTTTACCGCTTCCCCCCAGTAAAAAGTCTTTATGACTTTTGCAGCTGAACTTGCTCCCGTGTGGGAGAAAGCGAGGGTTGCGAATACAAAATTAGGGAGCACAGCGATTGAACCACCTGCTAATGCAGAATAGCCAAACTGAGCTCCCCACACGGCGAAAAAGAGAATTGAAGCACCCCCAGCGACCGCCGCCTGCATCATCACCAATTTATAGGCTGACCACCGGCCACGACGCGCTAAAACTTTACTCAATTCATCCTCTCCGCATTCATACTTTTTGTTTCGATGACCGGATGACAAATACCCGTATTTATGTCGATGCACAAAAAGCTTGCGAAAGTATACCTTTTCACGCCTTCATTGCAACTTTGAGATAAGGAAAAACAACACTTTTAACGTGATCTCGCGCCAAACGAGTTAAAATGTAAGATTAGCATCTGTCACAAATTTACATTAAAAACTGTTAATCTACAGACATTAATGAATTTTACTAAGAATTCCGTCTAATTCAGCCAGATTCTGATAGTTAATTACAATTTTACCCGTGCCCTTACTGCTATGAGCGATCGAAACCTTGGCACCTAATCTTTCAATTAACTGCTGCTCTAAACGACAAACATCTTGATCTTTAGTCGTAGTTTCGGCTTGTTTAGGCGGATTTAAGGTTTGATTAATTAATCGTTCAGTTTCGCGAACGGTTAATTCCTTAGCGGCCACTAATCTCGCAAGATTTGTTTGTTCTTCTCCCTCAATTGCCAACAAAGCGCGAGCATGACCCATATCAATGTCGCCATACTCGAGTAGACGCTTAACAGGCTCATTTAAGCCGTTTAAACGTAACAAGTTAGATACACTCGCTCTGGATTTTCCCACAACATCGGCAACCTGTTGGTGAGTCAGTTCAAACTCTTGCATTAAACGTTGCAATGCAATGGCTTCTTCCATGGCATTTAAGTCTTCACGCTGGATGTTTTCAATCAAAGCAATAGCAACAGCGGCTTCATCAGCTACTTGCTTTACTATGCAGGGGATTTTATTCAAGCCAGCAAGTTGCGCAGCACGCCAACGACGTTCACCCGCAATGATCTCATACATGTTATTCGTTACTTGTCTCACAACGATAGGCTGAATAATGCCTTGGTTGCGGATAGAGTGTGCCAGTTCCTCCAACGCTTCGGGGGACATGTCTTTACGAGGTTGATACTTACCTGGCTGTAATAAGTCTAAATCGAGATGGATAAGCTCTTCTTTTTTATCGACAACATCAGCTTCGTCAGTGTGCTTTTTACTGGCGGCATGGCTGTTACTCAGTAGGGCATCTAACCCTTTGCCTAATCCTCTTTTCTTTAACGTCATGATGATCCTTTACGCTTGCTTAGCCTGAGTTTGTTGTTCTGAACGACGGATCATTTCACCCGCAAGCGCTAGATACGCCTTAGCGCCAGCACTCGATTTATCGTAATACATAGCAGGCGCTCCAAAACTTGGTGCTTCTGCCAGCCTCACATTACGTGGGATAACGGTACGATAGACTTTGTCACCAAAATGCTGTTTTAGCTGATCGGACACATCATTAGACAAACGATTACGCGGATCATACATAGTACGTAAAATGCCTTCGATGCCAAGTCCAGGATTAACCATAGCAGCAAGCTTAGTGATGGTATCAATCAGCGCAGTTAAGCCTTCGAGGGCATAATATTCACACTGCATAGGCACGAGTACAGAGTCGGCCGCAGACATAGCATTTACGGTCAACATGTTCAATGAAGGAGGGCAGTCGATGAAGATATAATCATATTGATCTTTGATCAGTGCGAGCGCGTTACGCAAACGAACCTCACGGGCAAAAAACTCCATCAATTTGATTTCTGCCGCAGTGACATCGCCATTACTGGCGATCAGATCATACTTACCTGCAGTGTTTTTAATGACGATCTCGTCGAAAGATTTTTCTTCAACCAATAATTCATAGGCTGTATTAGCTACGTCATACTTATCGACACCGCTCCCCATGGTGGCATTACCTTGAGGATCGAGATCGATCAATAATACTTTACGTTTTGTTGCTGCTAACGAAGCGGCGAGGTTAACGCAAGTAGTTGTTTTTCCTACGCCACCTTTCTGGTTAGCCACGGCAATCACTTTACCCACAATATCACCCTGTATGTAAATGCTGGTTTATTGCCCTTGCTTATAAATGATTTATTTATCACTTTTAAGCCTGTTATTCTTTGATTATCTTTAATAAATGTCTTTTTTCATCGAGTTTAGGCACCTTAAGCTCGATAACTTCTTTCACCACAAATCCACTGGGAATATGTTGCATCTCTTCATCATTCAACTGGCCTTTAAGTGCATAAAACTGTCCATGTTCGGCGGTGAGATGATGGCACCAAGTCAGCATATCTTGGATTGAGGCAAATGCACGACTTAATACGCCGTCGAATTTATCCTCCGGTTGATAAGCTTCTACGCGGCTTTCAACTGAACTGATGTTATGTATGCCTAATTCAAAGGACACTTGTTTTTGAAAACGAATACGTTTACCTAAGCTGTCCAATAACACAAATTGTTTATCGGGGTTCATAATGGCTAACGGGATCCCAGGTAAACCCGGTCCAGTGCCTACATCGATAAAACATTCACCTTGCAGGTGTTTTGAAACTACTAAACTGTCCATGATATGACGGATCAGCATAGCTTCGGGATCTCTCACCGATGTCAGGTTATAGGCTTTATTCCATTTGTTGAGCATGCCAACAAAATCAATTAGTTGTTTTTTCTGCTCGGCGGTGGCGGGCAAATTAATTTCGGCTAAATAAGCCTCTAACTGGGCAGATAACACTGAGCAACCTCAACAAATATACGATTATGAACGCGAAGGCTATTATGAAGCCCGAAAACGATGAAGGGAAGCCTGAATGCTTCCCTTCTATGACCTAAGCTGCGATTAAGCTAGCTTTTACGCACTCTTACGTAATAAGCCACGCTTTTTGAGGTGAACTAACAAAATTGAAATAGCCGCAGGCGTAATACCAGAGATCCGTGAGGCTTGGCCTATGGTTTCTGGTTTGTGGTTATTTAACTTAGCAATCACTTCGTTCGACAAGCCCGGTACCTCTTTGTAATCGAGCGTCAAAGGTAAACCTGTGTTCTCATTACGCACAGCTTTGTTGATCTCTTCCTGCTGACGTTGAATATAACCAGAATACTTAACTTGGATCTGAACTTGCTCAGCCGCCTGTGGATCTTCAAGCCCTGGACCAAAACCTTCGATCTGCATCAACTTACTGTAATCCATTTCTGGACGACGCAGTAATTCTTCAAATGATGCTTCGCGAGAGATCGGCGTATTCAAGTGTGGGTTTAACGCATGGATCAAAGGTGAATTTGGATGTACCCATTGAGCGCGCAAACGTTGTAACTCAAGTTCGATCGATTCTAACTTCTCACTAAATGCCGCCCAGCGAGTGTCGTCAACTAAACCTAATTCGCGACCTTTTGCCGTTAAGCGAATATCAGCGTTATCTTCACGGAGTAACAAACGGTATTCGGCACGGCTAGTAAACATGCGATACGGTTCTTTGGTACCCAGAGTCGATAAATCATCAACTAGTACTCCAAGATAAGCTTCGTCACGGCGTGGACACCAGGCTTCTTTGCCTTGCACTTGCAGTGAGGCATTCATGCCCGCTAACAAGCCTTGAGCACCTGCTTCTTCATAACCTGTAGTGCCGTTTATTTGGCCAGCGAAGAATAAACCGTTGATCGCTTTGGTTTCTAATGAGTTTTTCAGATCTCTTGGATCGAAATAATCGTATTCGATCGCATAACCTGGACGCATGATTTCTGCGTTTTCCATGCCTTTGATCGAACGTACTAAATTCAACTGTACATCGAAAGGTAAACTAGTAGAGATCCCGTTAGGATAGATCTCATTTGTATTTAAACCTTCTGGTTCGATGAAGATCTGATGCGAAGATTTATCCGCAAAGCGGTGGATCTTGTCTTCAATCGATGGGCAATAACGTGGACCAATACCTTCGATGACGCCTGAATACATAGGGCTTCTGTCTAAACCACCACGAATAATTTCATGGGTTTTTTCATTGGTGTGAGTGATCCAGCAAGAAATTTGCTTTGGATGGTGACTGACATCGCCCATAAACGACATCACAGGCAATGGAGAATCGCCTTTCTGTTCAGCCATTTGAGAAAAATCAATCGTGTTTGCATCGATACGTGGTGGGGTACCTGTTTTTAAACGGCCGACTCGGATCGGTAATTCACGTAATCGATTTGCTAAAGCAATCGCTGGTGGATCGCCTGCACGACCACCGCTGTAGTTTTCTAAGCCTATATGAATTTTGCCGCTTAAGAATGTACCTGTTGTTAATACAACAGCTGGAGATTCAAAAGCTAAACCCATTTGGGTAACTACACCAACTACTTGATGATTTTCAACAATTAAGTCATCTACTGCTTGTTGGAAAATACGTAAGTTAGGTTGGTTTTGTAATATATTTTGGATTTTTTGACGATACAGTGCACGGTCAGCTTGTGCACGTGTTGCTCGTACTGCTGGGCCTTTACTTGAATTTAAGGTTCTAAATTGGATCCCTGCATAATCGGTTGCGATTGCCATTGCACCACCTAAGGCGTCAATTTCTTTCACTAAATGGCCTTTGCCTATGCCACCGATCGCTGGATTACATGACATTTGTCCTAACGTATCGATATTGTGCGTTAGTAATAATGTTTTTGATCCCATTCTTGCTGCTGCCAACGCGGCTTCAGTTCCGGCATGACCACCACCAACAACAATAACATCAAACCGTTCATGAAAATGCATGCCACTACCTTCAATTGCTAAGAGACTCAGTACGAGCCGAGTATTTTAGCATTTGCTTCGTCTTAGGTGAATGATCATTTTACGCTGTTCGATCGAGATGATCCGGACTAATAGATCTTAAGATCTTTATATAGATCTTCTTATTATGTTTACTATTAGGATCGCGTTTTTCTGTGCATAACCCAAATTCATTATATAAATCATTAATTAGCGCGATCTTGATCCTGTGATCTGATCGCGATCTAATGTCATTAAACATGGGGATAGATCGCCTACTTATCCACAAGGCGGATCATTAAGCAGATCGGACTGTGAATAGTACAGAGGTTGATCAGATCTAAATAATAGCTTATCCACATGTTTATACTTTAAATAAGTAAATTGTGGATAAATAGGATCTAAACTGTACATAGATAGGGACCTTATCCAATAAGCGATCTTAAATATCCTGTTGCCATTGTGCTAACCATGCAAGGGCTGGGTCTTCCGGCACAGGATCAAGCTGTACATCGATCTGGATCTTATCCACAAAGGTTTTTGCATCGCAGTCTTGAATGGCCGAAATTAATTTTTCTGGGCCTTGGCAAAAGGTATCGTAACTTGAGTCACCAATTGCACATAAGGCAAAGTTTACTTGGCTGAGATCCGGTTTTTGCTCGGTAATTTCGTTGAAAAAAGGCTGAATATTATCTGGAAGATCACCAGCTCCATGAGTTGATGACACGATAATCCACAGTGCATGGGTGTCTATTTCGCACAATGTTGGGGTTAAATGAACTTGAACTTGGTGTCCTTGCTCCGTTAATTGGGCCATCATTTCGTCGGCAACATACTCTGCACTGCCCAATGTTGTACCAACGATTACTTCAATCTTTGCCATTATGATTTCTCAGTGTGTTGTTGTTTTTAAAACTAATTTCAATTAAATAGATAGCTGAATGGCTATTATTATGTTCATCATAAAGGAAATGTGGATAGGACCACAGAAGCAATATATGATTTTTGCAGTTTTTGCATCCTTTATATAAGGTTGGTTTCGCTTACATGTTACCTTTAGCTTCTTGATACATAATTAATATATTTAAATAGTTAATTTCATTTAAAATCAAATGATTATAATAGGATGATCCATGACAACACCCGTAAATGCGCCCCAGTGGCCACGGCAAATTCCTTACATCATAGCCAGTGAAGCTTGTGAACGTTTTAGCTTTTACGGTATGCGGAATATTCTTACCCCATTCTTGATGACAGCACTTTTGTTGTCTATTCCAGAAGAACTGCGCGGAACTATGGCTAAGGATGTGTTCCATTCCTTTGTCATTGGAGTGTACTTTTTCCCGTTACTCGGTGGTTGGATTGCCGATCGTTTTTTCGGTAAATACAATACTATCTTATGGTTAAGTTTAATTTATTGTGTTGGCCATGCATTTCTCGCTATTTTTGAACACAGTATTCAAGGGTTTTATACGGGATTATTTTTAATTGCGCTCGGATCGGGTGGGATTAAGCCCTTGGTTTCTTCCTTTATGGGAGATCAATTTGATCAAACCAATAAAACATTGGCGCAGAAAGCGTTTGATCTGTTTTATTTTACGATTAACTTTGGCTCCTTCTTTGCCTCGTTATCTATGCCATTACTATTGAAATATTATGGTGCTGCGGTCGCATTTGGGATCCCTGGTGTCTTAATGTTTATTGCAACTGTGTTCTTCTGGTTAGGTCGAAAACGTTATGTGCATATGCCACCCGAGCCGAAAAATCCCCATGGTTTTTTACCCGTTATTCGTACCGCATTGCTCACTAAAATCGCTGGTCAAGCCAACATAGGTTTAGTGTTAGCTTTAGTTGGGATAATTTCTGCAGCGTATGCCTTAGTGAATATTCCAACCTTAGGTATCGTTGCTGGTTTGTGTTGTGCGTTAGTGCTAGTGATGGGATTTGTTGGCGCTGGGGCTTCATTGCAACTCGAACGCGCTAGGGGGATCCATCCGGATATCGCCGTTGATGGGGTGCGTTCAGTACTACGGATCTTAATCTTATTTGCGTTAGTGACTCCTTTTTGGTCTTTGTTCGATCAGAAAGCGTCCACTTGGATATTGCAAGCCAATGACATGTCTAAACCGGAATGGTTTGAACCCGCTATGATGCAAGCTTTAAACCCATTATTAGTTATGTTACTGATCCCATTTAATAACTTTGTGTTATATCCGGCGATTGAGCGCATGGGTATAAAGTTAACTGCTTTGCGTAAAATGGGGGCTGGGATTGCCATCACGGGCGTGAGTTGGATAGTCGTTGGTAGCATTCAATTGGTGATGGATGGCGGCTCGGTATTATCAATATTTTGGCAGATAGTGCCCTATGCTTTGCTCACCTTTGGTGAAGTATTAGTCTCTGCCACTGGGCTAGAGTTTGCCTACAGCCAAGCGCCTAAAGCCATGAAAGGCACTATTATGAGTTTTTGGACCTTATCGGTGACCGTCGGTAACTTATGGGTGCTACTAGCGAACGTCAGTGTGAAAAGTCCGGCTGTGACCGAACAAATTGCCCAGACGGGGATCAGTATTACTGCATTTCAGATGTTTTTCTTCGCAGGTTTTGCCATCTTGGCGGCATTGATATTCGCGCTTTATGCAAGATCCTATCAAATGCAAGATCATTACCGCCACGTCGAATCATGAGTTAGTCGATGAGTGGAAATATTCAGTTGTAGATAAAAAATCAGCCCATATTGTATGGGCTGATTTATATGGAAATAATATTAAGGTTAGTTATTTTCCGATACAGAAAGAGCTGAAAATCTTGCCGAGTAAATCGTCAGAAGTGAAGCGGCCAGTGATTTCTGATAGTGCTAATTGGCACATGCGTAACTCTTCTGCCAGCAGTTCTCCTGCTAGATACACTTCTAATTGTTCTTTACCCAATTGCAGATGGCTTGCGGCGAGTTCAAGGGCTTCTAAGTGACGACGCCGGGCGATAAAGCCACCTTCGAGGTTACTCTGGTAGCCCATGAGTGATTTTAAATGCTGCTTTAACTGTTCAACACCTAAGCCCGTTTTAGCCGAGATCCGGTAAACACTATAACCTTGTTCTTCGGTCATCATTAAGTCTTCGCCAGTGAGATCGGCTTTATTGCGGATCACTGTCACACCTAAATTTGAGGGCAGGCGATCGACAAAGTCAGGCCAAATATCATGGGGATTAACGGCGGCTGTGGTGGTGCCATCAACCATAAATAACACCCGATCGGCATTGTTTATTTCATTCCAAGCGCGTTCTATGCCAATTTGTTCAACGGTATCTGTCGTATCACGTAGGCCTGCGGTATCGATAATGTGCAGCGGCATGCCATCTAAGTGGATGTGCTCACGTAATACATCCCGTGTTGTACCAGCAATTTCGGTAACAATAGCCGATTCTTTACCGGCTAAGGCGTTTAATAAGCTGGATTTTCCGGCGTTAGGACGACCCGCGATCACGACTTTCATGCCTTCGCGGATGATAGAACCTTGTTTAGCACTGGCTTGCACTAGGTCAAGTTTGTCGATGATTTTATAGAGTGCATTGGCAATTTTGCCATCACTTAAAAAGTCGACTTCTTCATCGGGGAAATCAATCGCAGCTTCTACATATAAACGTAGGTTAGTGACTTGATCCACCAGCTCATGGACTTCCTTAGAAAATTCACCCTGGAGTGATTGCAGCGCACTTTTAGCCGCTTGCTCACTGGTGGCATCGATAAGATCGGCAATCGCTTCGGCTTGGGTCAAGTCTAGCTTATCGTTCATAAAGGCTTGTTCGCTGAACTCACCGGGTTTGGCTATTCGAATACCACCGACTTCCATTACACGTTTGATCAGCATGTCTAGAACGATTTGGCCGCCGTGGCCTTGAAGTTCCAATACATCTTCGCCAGTAAAGGAATTGGGGCCTTTAAAAAACAGCGCTATGCCTTGGTCGATTACTTGGCCTGTTGCACTTTTAAAGTCGCAATAATCGGCATATCTCGTTTTAGGAAGATGACCCAATACGGCCATAGCCACATCACTGGCCTTGTTGCCTGAAATTCGGATGATGCCAACGCCGCCACGTCCGGGCGCGGTGGCTTGAGCCACGATAGTGTCAGTTGTCACGGAAATACCCACCAAACTAATATCTACCAAATCATGTAAAGGAAAAGGCGGCTAATTAAGCCGCCTTTAGTATTATTTTCACTTTATGCTTTGCTAAAGGTAGGGCTTATTTTAAGCCTTTTTTCTCAAGACCTGCATAAATAATCTTCTGCTGCGTGATGGCAACTATGTTACCTACTAACCAGTACAGTACTAGACCCGATGGGAACCACAGGAAGAATACGGTAAAGATTACTGGCATCCATTGCATCATTTTCACTTGCATTGGATCCATTGTCGGCGCAATTGGTTGCATCTTCTGCATTACAAACATAGAGACGCCCATCAGCAGCGGCAGTATGTAGTAAGGATCTTGTACTGATAAATCGTGGATCCACAGCATAAATGGTGCATGACGTAATTCGAAGCTTTCTAGCAATACCCAGTATAAGGCAATGAAGATTGGCATCTGTAAAATAATAGGTAAACAGCCACCCATAGGGTTAACTTTTTCTTTCTTATACAGTTCCATCATGGCTTGACCCATCTTTTGACGGTCATCACCAAAGCGTTCTTTCAAATCTGTCAGCTTAGGTTGCAGGTTACGCATCTTAGCCATTGAGGTGTACTGCGCTTTTGTCAGCGGGAACAGTAAACCACGAACGGTTAATGTGATCAGAATAATTGCCACACCCCAGTTACCGACGAATGATTGATAGAACATCAATAACCAGTGAATAGGAACCGCTAACCACCATAAGAAACCGTAATCGACCACTAGATTTAGGGTTTCAGAAATCGCTGACAGTGCCGCTTGATCCTTAGGACCTACATAGAACTGTGAGCTAATTTCTTGGCTGGCACCAGGTGCAATATCGTATACCGCGCCGCGGAAACCAATATTAGCTAGACCGCCAGCACTGACACTAGAAAAAATGGTGTTACTGTCAGTTGCGGGTGGCACCCAAGCTGAAACGAAATAGTGTTGTAACATGGCTGCCCAACCGCCTAAAGTGGCTTGGTTCAGGTTACTTTTGGCCATGTCGTCAAAGTTGTATTTTTCATAGCGCACATCATTCGTTGAGAACGCACCACCACGATAGGTAGGCATCATCATGCTGCTTTCAGATGGCTTGATCGTTTGTTTAATCTGACCGTACATCTGAACTTGCAGCGGTGCTGCTGAAGTGTTGTTGATTTTATAGTCAACATCTATGTTGAACTTACCGCGATGGAATACGAACACTTTAGTGTAAGTCACACCATTGTCAGCGATATAAGTTAACGGTACTTCTAAGGTATCTTGGCCTTCGGCTAAGGTATATTCAGTTGCCGTTGTGCTAAATGCGGCACGGCCTTTTGCGCTGCTATCGATACCATCGCGACCAATTAGGCCGCTTTGAGCGATATAAGTGAAATCATTCGTTTGCTCAAGCAATACGAATGGTTGATCTTTCTCTAGTTCTTTTTTGTGCGAAACTAACGCAGCAAAAACGATGTCACCACCCACTGGATTGATCTGAATGTCTAACTGATCTGTTTTTACCGTAATCAGTTTGCTGTTTGCAGTAACTGCAGCAGCAGGAACACCTGTATCAGCTTCTGGAACATCGGCACTGTGCGAGCTTGCCGCGTTCGCCACTAAGGACGATTCGGTTGCAACGGGTTTAGGAGCTTTGTCTGCTTGCCACTGTTGCCACAGCAAAAAGCTGACAAACAGTAGTCCTATGAGCAATATATTGCGTTGAGATTCCATAGCCTATTTATTACACCTATCATTTTTAGGGGGGACGGGATCACTACCGCCGGGATGTAAAGGGTGACATTTTAATATGCGTTTCAATGCAAACCAACAACCTTTCGCGGTTCCATGCACTTTTATTGCTTCAATAGCGTAGTGAGAGCAGGTGGGATTGAAACGGCATCGAGGGCCCAGTATAGGGCTTATGAATACTTGATAGCCACGAATTAACGTGGTCGCTAGCCATTGTAGCGGCGACTGAGTTTGCGCCATAGCTTTTCTATCAATTTGTTGATTTCAGCGTTTTCCATTTCCATCACGCCATTTCTGACAAGCACAACAATATCAAGATGAGGAATGTCGTGTTGATTTAAGCGAAAACTATCTCTGATCACGCGCTTAATACGGTTACGTTGATTGGCGCGTTTTACATAGCGTTTAGCAACAGTAAGGCCCATACGCGGATGTTGTTCCGTGTTAGGAATAGCGAGCAAGGTAATTTCAGCAGAAGATGCTTTGATGGGATTGGAAAATACAGATTTAAATTGCGCGGGAGTTAACAAACGTAACTCCCGCGAAAAGGTATAGCTAGTCAACTAGTTACCCACTTATTAAGCAGATAAACGAGCGCGACCTTTCGCACGACGACGTGCAAGCACCTTACGGCCGCCTACAGTAGCCATACGAGCGCGGAAGCCGTGAGAACGCTTGCGCTTCAGGTTGCTAGGTTGAAAAGTACGTTTACTCATGATGGCAATCCGTCTTTGTTATTAGTGAACATATCCTTATCTCTAGGATAGAGGTAAGGGCAAAAAAGAGGCCGAATTGTAATCACAATACTTAGTCACGTCAACAACGAAAGTAAGTAAGTGCTTTATTTCTGCCAGCGTATCCTTAGATCAACCCCCAGAATACACCATAAGATGTGGATAACTCTGTGTACGGACACTACATGTAGTAGTGCAGGGGATCTTCGAGCCGATCGAAGGGGCGCCATTATAGATCAATGTGGATCGCTTAATAAAGCAGGATTTGCGGTTAGTGCTGAATAAAAGGATCGTTTTGGATCTTTGATGATCGAGGATATCCACATAGAATGATCTCGCTGGGGATAAATATTTTTTAAGGATAGCGATCCTTGAGATCTCGCTATAGAATACACCTCTTTTTTGATGATCTTTTGGGGATAACTAAGTGGCTGTTTCACTTTGGCAACAATGTATCGGACGACTGCAAGATGAGCTTTCTGCTCAGCAGTTCAGTATGTGGATCAGACCGTTACAAGCCGAAATGGATGGAGATACTCTGGTGCTTTATGCGCCCAACCGCTTCGTGCTTGATTGGGTCAGAGATAAGTACATCAATATCATTAATCAGTTCTTTACTGAGCAAATGGGTAGCGACGCGCCTAAATTGCGTTTCGATATAGGTAGTCGTCCTTCGGCGAAAAAGCCTAGTGTTCCAGCACCGATTGCGCCAACTCGTGTAGCGAATACCCAAACTAAAGCGACGGTAGGCACGACGTTTAATGTCCAAGCCGAGCCTATGGCGAACGCGAATCACCGCAGTAACATTAATCCGAGCTACCAGTTTGATAACTTCGTAGAAGGTAAGTCTAACCAATTAGGTAAAGCTGCGGCGTTACAAGTGGCTGAAAATCCGGGTGGTGCTTATAACCCACTATTTTTATATGGCGGAACAGGTCTAGGTAAGACTCACTTGTTGCACGCTGTTGGTAACGGGATCATTAAAAATAATCCTAATGCCAAAGTGGTTTACATGCATTCCGAGCGTTTTGTCCAGGACATGGTTAAAGCGCTGCAAAACAATGCGATCGAAGAATTTAAACGTTACTACCGTAGCGTCGATGCCTTGTTTATTGATGATATTCAATTTTTTGCCAATAAAGACAGATCCCAAGAAGAATTCTTTCATACCTTCAATGCGTTACTTGAAGGGAATCACCAAATTATTTTGACTTCAGATCGTTATCCAAAAGAGATCGACGGTGTTGAAGACAGATTGAAATCGCGTTTCGGTTGGGGTTTAACTGTGGCTATTGAGCCACCAGAGTTAGAGACCCGCGTAGCGATCTTGATGCGTAAAGCTCAAGAGAGCGGCATTAATTTGCCCGATGAAGTGGCTTTCTTTATTGCTAAGCGTTTACGTTCAAACGTGCGTGAGCTCGAAGGGGCGTTAAACCGCGTTATCGCCAACGCTAACTTCACTGGTCGGCCAATTACTATTGATTTTGTTCGTGAAGCCTTACGTGACCTCTTGGCACTTCAAGAAAAATTAGTCACTATAGACAATATTCAGAAAACCGTAGCTGAATACTACAAGATCAAGATGGCTGATATGTTGTCTAAGCGTCGTTCACGCAGTGTCGCGCGCCCAAGGCAAGTGGCAATGGCGTTATCCAAAGAATTAACTAACCAAAGCTTGCCGGAAATTGGTGATGCTTTTGGTGGTAGAGATCACACCACAGTGTTGCATGCCTGTCGTAAGATTGCTCAGCTACGGGAAGAGAGCCACGACATTAAAGAAGATTATGCTAATTTGATTAGAACCTTATCTTCTTAAAACAAGGAATTTGGACACGATGAAATTCTCAATTGATAGGGATGCCCTATTAAAGCCGTTGCAATTGGTGTGTGGTGCGGTAGAAAGACGCCATAACTTGCCCATTTTGTCTAACCTCCTTGTAGAAGTAAGTGGTCACTCACTTAAGCTGACTGGTACAGATTTAGAAGTCGAACTCGTGGGCCAAGCTGTGGTTCACGGTGATATCGAAGAAGGTCGTACTACGGTTCCAGCGAAGAAACTGCTCGATATTGTTAAGTCTTTGCCAGAACAAAGCGAACTGAAAGTCGAACAACAAGATAATAAATGGTTGCTGCGCTCAGGCCGTAGCCGTTTTTCCTTAGCGACTTTGCCCGCAGAAGAATACCCTAACGTTGAAGCCTTCCAAGCTGAGATTGAATTTAGCTTGAAGCAGGGCGTGTTGAAGTCGATTATCGACTCGACGCAGTTTTCGATGGCTAACCAAGATGTACGCTATTACCTCAACGGTTTATTGTTTGAAACTGAAGGTAATGTGTTGCGTGCGATAGCGACCGACGGCCATCGTTTAGCCTTAAGTCATCGTACGATTGAAGCACAATTACCAGAAAAACAAGTCATTGTGCCCCGTAAAGGCGTAATTGAAATGGCGCGCTTATTGGAGTCTGACGATCTCGATATCACCATTGCTATTGGTGATAATGCTATTCGTGCCACCACGGCTAACACAGTATTTACCAGTAAATTAGTCGATGGTCGCTTCCCTGATTATCGCCGTGTATTGCCAAAGGGCGGTGATAAAATTGTGATTGCGAGTCGTAATCACTTGAAGCAAGCGCTGACGCGGGCTTCTATTTTATCCAATGAAAAATTCCGTGGTGTGCGTATTCAACTCGAAAATGGTTTGCTCAAGATCACCGCTAATAATCCTGAACAGGAAGAAGCGGAAGAAATCATTGATGTGGAATACAACAATCAGGCCTTAGAAATTGGTTTTAACGTCAGTTACTTACTGGACGTGCTCAACAACCTTAAGTCCGATGATGTGCGTATCACGCTCATTGATGGTAACTCCAGCGCCCTAATCGAAAACCATTTGGAAGAAGATTCCATGTATGTGGTTATGCCGATGCGCTTATAAACCATCGATTTTTACGTTACCCGTGTCTGTACCTCTGTCTTCGATGTCTATGCCGCTTAACGGCGGCACAGTGTTAAATGCACAGCATTGGCCATTCTTTCACTCATTTACCGATAGTCTTAGCCTGTGGCAGCGATTGAGTTGCTCGTTAAGTGCTATGAATCCTTGCCTACGCCGTTTACGCGGCTTAATGAGTAATGCATGAGCCTGACCCGTCTCAATATCGAAGCGTTTCGCAACATTCAGTCCGCACAGTTAATCCCCGCACCTGGGATTAACGTGATTTATGGTCAAAATGGCAGCGGAAAAACCAGTATTTTAGAGGCCATTTATTTCCTCGGTATGGGGCGCTCGTTTCGAAGCCATTTATCCCAACGAGTGATTAATCACGATGACGATAAATTAACGCTATTTGCGACTTTAAATTTAGCGCGCGGTGACAGTAAAATTGGTTTACGCCGATTTCGCAATGGTGAGACGGAAGTGAAAATCGACGGCGAAAAAGTCAAACGTCTGTCGACCTTAGCCGAAGCTTTACCTATTCAAGTGATCACACCTGAAAGCTTTTCTTTACTGTTTGAAGGCCCAAAATCCCGTCGACAATTTATCGATTGGGGCGCATTTCATGCTGACCCACAGTTTTATGGCGCTTGGACGAATGTTCGTCGCATTCTTAAGCAAAGAAATCAATTACTTAGGAACGGCTCAGCTTACAGTCATATTCAATTTTGGGACCAAGAGTTTGTGCGCTATGCCGAGCAGGTCACCGAAATACGAAACCATTATGTAGACTCGTTAAATGAGCTACTTAAGGGTATAATCGGGGAGTTTTTACCGAGTGTAGATGTGAAGGTTTCATTTACGCGCGGCTGGGATAGTAAAACGGATTTTGCAGAACTACTCGAAAACCAATATTCCAGAGATTTGGCCACAGGTCATACCGTCAGCGGTCCCCATAAAGCTGACCTTAGACTTCGTGTAGGCACTTTGCCGGCGCAGGATGCCCTGTCCCGTGGTCAATTGAAATTATTAGTCTGTGCACTGCGTATTGCACAGGGAAAGTTGCTCAAACAACAAATAGATAAAAACAGTATTTATCTTGTGGACGATCTTCCGTCCGAGTTGGATGCACAGCATAGGCAGCTATTGCTTAAGCAGTTAACGGATACCGGAGCACAAGTTTTTGTGACCGCCATTGATCCTGCTGCAATAGTCGATTCGTTACACACGCCTCCCAGTAGGATGTTTCATGTGGAACAGGGACGTGTAACGGTAATTGAATAACCATTGAGAGAATAATATGTCAGAGAATAGTTACGATTCTTCGAGTATTAAGGTCCTTAAGGGCCTTGATGCAGTACGTAAGAGACCTGGGATGTATATTGGTGACACCGACGACGGTACGGGTCTACATCATATGGTGTTCGAAGTAGTCGATAACTCTATCGATGAAGCCTTAGCCGGCCACTGTAGCGATATTACGATTACTATCCATGTAGATGGTTCGGTTTCTGTTAAGGATGACGGCCGTGGTATTCCGGTCTCTATCCATGAGGAAGAAGGCGTATCGGCGGCAGAAGTTATTATGACGGTATTGCATGCCGGCGGTAAGTTCGACGATAACTCCTATAAAGTGTCTGGCGGTCTCCACGGCGTGGGTGTATCGGTTGTAAACGCTTTATCTAAAAAGCTGCAAATGACCATTCGTCGTGCTGGCAAAGTATACGAGCAGTTTTATACTCACGGTGTGCCTGATGCGCCGATCAAAGAGATTGGTGATGCAACCAAAACCGGTACTGAAATCCGTTTTTGGCCAAGTGAAGATACCTTCAGCGATGTTGAGTTTCACTTTGAAATTCTGGCAAAGCGTGTGCGTGAACTGTCTTTCCTTAACTCAGGCGTGGGTATTCGTCTGGTTGATGAACGCGACAATAAAAATGAATTTTTCAAATACGAAGGCGGTATTAGCGCATTCGTCGATTACCTGAACCGTAATAAAACGCCAGTCAACAAAGATGTATTCCACTTTATGCAAGAGCGTGAAGATGGCATTACCGTTGAAGTGGCTATGCAGTGGAATGACGGTTATCAGGAAAATATTTTCTGTTTTACCAACAACATCCCACAGCGTGATGGTGGTACTCACTTAGTCGGTTTCCGTAGTGCGTTGACACGTAACCTCAACAGCTACATGGAAAACGAAGGCTATAACAAGAAAGGTAAAACCAGCGCGACTGGCGACGATGCCCGCGAAGGCTTGACTGCTGTTATCTCTGTTAAAGTGCCAGATCCTAAGTTCAGCTCGCAAACCAAAGACAAACTGGTTTCTAGTGAAGTGAAAACCGCGGTTGAACAAACCATGGGTGAGAAGCTGAACGATTATCTGCTGGAAAACCCAGCTGATGCGAAGTTGATCGTCGGGAAGATTGTCGATGCGGCCCGTGCCCGTGAAGCGGCGCGTAAAGCCCGTGAAATGACCCGTCGTAAAGGCGCACTGGATTTAGGTGGTTTGCCAGGTAAGCTGGCCGATTGCCAAGAAAAAGATCCTGGTCTTTCAGAAATTTACATAGTGGAAGGTGACTCTGCTGGCGGTAGCGCTAAGCAGGGACGTAACCGTAAGAACCAAGCGATTCTGCCACTGAAAGGTAAAATTCTAAACGTTGAGAAGGCCCGCTTCGATAAGATGTTGTCTTCTCAAGAAGTGGCCACACTGATCACGGCACTTGGCTGTGGTATTGGTCGCGACGAATATAACCCAGATAAAACCCGTTATCACAACATCATCATCATGACGGATGCTGACGTCGACGGCTCGCACATTCGTACTTTGCTGTTGACCTTCTTCTTCCGTCAAATGCCTGAATTGATTGAGCGTGGTTATGTGTATATTGCTCAACCGCCTTTATTTAAAGTGAAAAAGGGCAAGCAAGAACAGTATTTGAAAGATGAGCCAGCATTGACTCAATATCTAACGACTCAAGCATTGGATGGCACTATTGTGTACCCAACGCAAGGTGCGATTGGTATGTCAGGTGAGCCGTTAGAGCGTTTAGTGACTCAGTATCGTGAAGTGGAAGCCATTGTGGCTCGTTTAGAGCAGCGCTATCCAACGCATATTACTAACCGTATGCTTTACCACCCAATGATCACCAACGAGATGTTGGCCGATGAAGGCAAGATGAAAGAGTGGATCGATGCCTTTATCCATGAGCTGGTGGAAATGGAAAACAGCGGTGTACTGTATTCTGCTGAGCCGATTCTCGATCCTGAGCGTAAAGTGTATCTGCCTAAGATCACTATTCGTAAACACGGTATCGATACTAACTATCTGTTTACTTATGACTTCTTCCAATCAAGCGATTATCAACGTATCGGTAAGTTAGGTGCGGCGTTAGATGGCATGATTGAAGAAGGCGGCTATGTACAACGCGGCGATCGTGTTAAAGAAGTCGGCAGCTTCCTCGAAGCGCTAGATTGGACGATTTCTGAAGCCAAACGCGGCTTATACATTCAACGTTATAAAGGATTGGGTGAGATGAACCCAGAGCAATTGTGGGAAACTACAATGGATCCTGAATCACGCCGTATGTTGCAAGTCACGATTGATGATGCCGTGGGTGCCGATCAGTTGTTCACTTGTTTGATGGGTGATCAAGTTGAACCTCGTCGTGAGTTCATCGAAGCGAACGCATTGAACGTGGCTAACTTAGACGTGTAGTGCTAGATGTATAATATTAGACGTGTAATGCGTGTTAAGTGACTCGCGTTAGTACGTGAATGATTAAGGGAAAGCCAAGGCTTTCCCTTTTTTATCTCTATGATTTATCTCTTTATCGATCAATACCCGCTTCATCTGCTGCAACAATTTCAGTCTCTGCTTTAGCCGCATTAATCCACGCCTGCATTTCCGGACAGCTGATCACATGCTGCATATAGGCACGGCTTGCCTGCGAGACTTCAATATCGTAGGTAAGAAAACGCATAACCACAGGGGCAAACATCATGTCGGCAATCGACCATTGGCCAAATAACCAAATACCTTCGGAATTTGATGGGGCAAACTCGGCCATCTGTGCAGACCAAATCGCATCGATGCGCTCAATGTCTTTGCGGACCGCATCAGTGAGCTCAACATAGCGCCTCGCGCGTATGTTCATTGGTAGAGCGTTACGCACGGCATTAAAGCCTGAATGCATTTCACTGGCAATCGATCTAGCCTTGGCTTTTTGTTTAGGATCTTGCGGCCATGCGCTACCTGCAAGATAGGTGTCGTTGAGGTATTCACAAATTGATAGTGAATCCCATACCGTAATGTCACCATCGACTAATGTCGGTACTTTTAAAGTCGGCGAAATGGCTTTGAGTTGCTGATAGAAGCTGTCGGTATCGAGTTGCAGTAATACTTCGTTGAACTGCACGCCAGATTTTGCGGCCATTAACCAAGCTGTGACCAGCTAGAGTAATTTTTATTGCCGATATAAAGATCCATTGTTTGTCCTTGAGTGAAATGCAGAGTTTCTGCAAAGCTACTATATGGACTCATTTCACCTATGACTAATAAATATTTTACCCTTTCTACATCCGCTAATACGCGTCATTTCTCTTGAGCTTACGAGTCACTTTTATTGAATTTAAACGACTCACAGCATTGAGATAATTTAACCATATCTTAATTACTTTGTTCGATGGATTCTGTCGAGATGAAGGCTAATTGGCGAGATAAATGGATGTGGCAGCGAGTGATTTACCCCGTAAGTGCACTGATTTTTATGCTATCGGCGGTGGCAAACGCCGATGAGGCAAATAAGTTATTGAATATGTGTAAGGCCTGTCATGGCGAGTCCGGTGTGAGTCGTTTTGAGCATATTCCTAACATTGAATGGCAAAACTCAGAATACCTATTGAAGCAACTGCGAGCCTTTAAGGCGGGGGATCGCCAAGATCCCACTATGACTAAAGTCGCCCAACTCTTGACTGAGGCTGATATGCAGCTGATGGCGGATTACTTTTACCTCGGAAAGGATAAATAATATGGATCTTAATCGTCGGGTTTTTATTAAAGGTGCGGTAGCGACTTCTGTTTTATCTGCCTTACCCGTTAAGTGGGTATTTGCCGATCAGCTTCCCGCAGAGGTCATTCCTCTGGATATATCAGCATTAACTTGGACTAAGGGTGAGGACTTGCCGAGTTATTTCAAAGTGTTAAACACTCATCCACTGAATGCGTTTCCGCCGGAGCATAAGCTCGCTCCAGCTGTGACGCCTGCCGATGCCTCGTTTATCCGTTGGAATGGCATAGTGCCTGACTTTAAGGCGTTAGATGCTAAAACTTGGACTTTTCAAGTGGATGGTGAGTCTGTTATCACCCCAAAAACCTACACAATTGATGAACTTAAGCGTCGCTTTAAGCATTACACATTGCAGTTGCTGATTGAATGTGGCGGCAATAGTCGCTCTGGCTTTTTTCCTAGTACTAAGGGTAATCAGTGGAATAATGCTGGCGTATTTTGCTCCGAGTGGACAGGTGTGTTAGTGAGTGATGTGCTTAAGGATTGCGGTATTAAATCTGATGCTGTTTACACAGGCCACCACGGTGTTGATCGGCATTTGAGCGGCAAAGGTGAGGCGATTTCACGCGGCGTACCAATAAAGGCGGCGCTCGAAGAGCTTGGGCTTATTGCATGGTCGATGAATGGTGAGGACATTCCTTATCTACATGGATATCCCTTACGTATTGTGTTTGGTGGACGGCCAGGATCCGTTTCGCAAAAAGCGGCGACGGGGATCAGTGTGCGTAATAAAGTCCATGATGGACATAAAATGGAAGCACCAGCGTATCAACTCCCTAAATATCCGATAGCGCCAGGTGAGTCTGTTGATGATAAAGACTATAAAATCATTGAAGAAATGATAGTGAAGTCATTGATCACTCAACCCCAATCTGGAACCGAATTAGCTGTGGGTCAAAAGATGACTATCGCAGGCCATGCTTGGGCGGGATTGCGGGAAGTGGTTAAGGTGGAAGTCAGTTACGATTATGGCACCCGTTGGTTTGCCGCTGAATTAGAAAAATCTAAAAACATAACAGCATGGCAGCAATGGAAGATTGAATTGCAATTACCGTCGCAGGGCTATTATGAAATCTGGGCCAAAGCGACCGATAGTGAAGGTGATAGTCAGCCTGTCGTACAACCGCAATGGAATCCTAAGGGATATATGTTTAACGGCTGCCACCGTATTGCCGTTAGGGTAATGTGATGAAATCACATATCAATAAACTGATATTGCTTGGGTTAGTGGCATCCAGTATTTCGCTAGCTGCTGAGTATCCAGTGGACCCTAAATCGGGTTTGATCATGGCTCCTGGCTGGGAGTTAGTGAACTATCAATGTAATGCCTGCCATACCAGTATGATAGTCGTGCAAAACCACGGCGATAAAGCCTTTTGGAAAGAGACTTTGCAGTGGATGGTAGATACTCAGGGTTTATGGGACTTGTCGGATACTTGGGAGCCGACCTTGAGTTATCTAAGCACTCATTATGGGCAGGCTGAAATGGATATGACGATCTTCAGACGTCTACCTTTAGAACCGAGCCTGCAGCCTGCGCTAGTTAACCCTTTCCCTAAGGAGCCAAAATGAAAGTGATTATCATAAGTTTGATTGCACTATGTGGCTTATCCACAGAGGTTAATGGAGAGGTTTATCAAGCAGATATAGAGCGAGGTCAGGCATTGGCTACGGCACAGTGTGAGTCATGCCATGGCAATGCGGTGATCGCTATGGCCAAACAATTCCCAAACTTAAAGGGACAAAAATTAGCTTATCTTAATAAACAGCTCGTCGATTTTAAAACCGATGTACGACTCGATCCTTTGATGCAATCACAAGTCAGCGCGTTAAGCTCTGAGCAATTACAAGATGTGGCGCTGTTTTATAGCCAGCAAGTTACACCGAACCTAAGTGCGAATTAGCGCGAGTATAGTGCGTTATTTGAATAAAACCGATATAGGGTGTAGTTGGGAATACGGGGTGATATTTTGTAGATTTGATTATGCAGTGGTTCGTTAACCTAGGCTACGTTGTAGTCGGTAGAAGTAATCATGCCATTCCGCTTGTGCCGTTACCGCTTGTTCATCGTCAACCAATTCGAATTTAATTGTTTGCCCTGGGCGAGTTTGCGCGAGTTTCCACAGATCGGCTTCAATAATCACGGCTATTTGAGGATGATTGCTGGTGGTCTTAGCATCGGCAAGTAACACTAAAGGTTGCCCTGAAGCTGACACTTGAATGACTCCGGGCTTGACTGTATGGGATTGAACGGGAAATGGTTTTGCTAAGGTCAATATTTCCCCGTTGAGTATTGCACTTGCACGATTGCTTTCTGCTGAAAGTTGCCACTGTGTTTGCCAGAATGTTTGCTGAGATTTCAACGAGAAGGCTTGGGTGTGTTTTGTTGCGAGTGCGCGAATATGCCCATTCCAACTTTTTTGAATTGCGCCAACTTGCCTTCTTAGTGGATGAGCGGAACCTAAGGTCAGGCTATCGCCAGCTTCTAATGCGCGGCCATGAAATCCACCGATACCTGAGGTTAAATCAGTTGCAGCAGAATCCATCACTAACGGCACTTTAACGCCACCGTCAACCGCAACATAGGCACGCATGCCTTTATTTCCCCCTCTAAGACTGAGTTTTTGTCCTGCCTTAATAGAGTAACGCCAGCCGCAAACTATGGGTTTATTATCTATGCGCGCATCGAAATCGGCACCGGTTAAGGCAATCCAAGCATCACGTTTAAACAAAAAAATCGATTGTCCAAAGGTCAATTCCAGTACGGGTGTATTGTCTGGGTTTGAGAGTAGGCGGTTTGCTAAACACAGTGCAGGTCTATCTAAGGCACCTGCTTGGGTTACGCCTAAATGTCGATATCCCATGCGTCCGATATCTTGAACTGTGGTTAGTGCACCCGCTTTTATTACCTCGATCATCAAATTTTCCGTTGTTAGCTCGCGAGTAGATTGTTAATCAATTAAAGGGAGACAAAATATGTATCTCTTTATGAATGGTAGGCATATTGTCAGTTAAATGATGCTGAAATGTAAGTTTTTTGAGGTTTCAACTTGTAACCAAGATTGTCTTTGTAAAAGCAGTAATGGTGGGATAGAAGAAGTCCGAAATGAATTGAATATGTTACACTTAAGCTAAGTATTAGCCTCTCTACAATGCCTTAATACATGGCTTGAGCTGATCAAAATGGATTTATGATGGGCAATATTTAACTGACTTTTTAACAATTATTTATAATGACAGGTTGATGCTTCTTGATTAAATCACTTTTTAACAAACTCTTTAATATTCGTGATACGGCGACCGTTGAGAGACCCAAAAGTTTTTCAACGACGGACTTAGGTAAGTCGCTTGAACCTGCGCGAAAGCCAGCTAAACCTCTCGAAGACATTAGTGTGGTATCTGTGGATTTATCTGCACTCTTTTATAGTTTGTTATTTCCGACACGGGTTAAGGACACTGGCGGTGTAGCCAATAATCTTGAACGTCGAGTCATGACGGAGATAGAGCAGGCCTTGGCATCGCCACAAGTGATCGCCGAAAAAGTGTTAAAACTGCCGTCAAAAGTATTGGAGTTAGATCGTAAATTGTCCGACCCACAGTTTGATATTAAGGCTCTATTAGCACTTATCGAGCGTGATCCTTTACTGAGTGTGGAGGTGCTTAAGCTGTGCAATTCCCCTGCGTTTAAACGTAGTAATAGGGATATCACCAGTTTACAGCAGGCTTTGGTACAGCTTGGCCGCGAACAGTTGAGAAAATTTGTCACCACTTGTTTAGTGCGTGAAATGTTGGATATCAAACCAATCTATTTTCGTCGTTTCGGCGCTGAAATTTGGCGCCACTCGATGCAGGTCGCCTTTCTCGCCAGTGAGTTAAGCGATGAAGATCAAGATACGGCTTTTTTATTGGGCTTATTGCATGATGTCGGCAAGCTGGCCATTTTCAAAATGCTACTCGATGCGTTTGTGCAGGCGGAGCCCGGAGAACAGCCTAATTCTGGGTTATTTAGACAAGTGATGACGACGAAATCGTTAACCTTAAGTTCATTGCTCGCTAAGTATTGGCAGCTACCTAATACCTTTGAAACAGAATTAGATAAGCTCGCCAGTGTGAACTCGCGTCCGCAAGCTGGGCTCGCAGCTGTGGTATGGCGGGCGAATGTGATCAGCGAGATTTCTATGCTGCATCAAGCAGGGCAATTGTCTCCTGAAATACTGGCGAATTTACTGCAGCAAGTTAACTTAGATCAAACTCAATTTGATGGCTTACATCAACAACTGACGCAGTTCTGATTGGGCTGTTTAAGAAATCAGGACAATAAAAAACGCGCTATTGAGCGCGTTTTTTCTAAAGCGATAATTTAAAAAACGTTAGTATCGTTATTGCAGTAGTGATATATCCGCGACGTGCAGGAACTGCTCGCGTAGATTATTCAATAATGCTAAACGATTGTTTTTCAACGCTTCATCATCCGCCATGACCATCACATCTTCGAAGAACTGATCCACGCTTTCACGTAGGCCAGCTAACAAGGTTAAGGCTTGTTGGTAATCGGCATTGGCAAACAAAGGCGCCAATTGCGGTTGCAGCTCGTTCAACTTGGCTGCCAATGCTTGTTCTGCGGCTTCGGTTAACAGACTCGCATTGATCGTTGTCGGTAAAGCACCTTCAACCTTAGCTAGAATGTTTGATACACGTTTGTTCGCTGCCGCAAGTGCACTAGAAGCTTCTAGGCTTCTAAAGTGTGATACCGCATTGATACGGCTATCAAAATCAGCTGGGCGTGTTGGGCGACGTGCTAGCACGGCTAAGATCACATCAACACCAATACCTTTATCTTGATACCAAGCGCGGAAGCGTGCCATTAAGAACTCTAACACTTCATCGCTTGCATTGGCGTTGCTTAAGTTAGTACCGTGGAGCTCCTGAGCTTTAGCTATCAGCGTTACTAAGTCCAGTGGCAGTTTGTTCTCAACGATAATACGCAGCACACCGATGGCGGCACGGCGTAGGGCAAAGGGATCGGCAGCGCCTTTTGGTGCTTGGCCAATACCAAAGATGCCGACTAAGGTGTCGAGCTTGTCTGCTAATGCGACAGCGCAAGATACACCGGCATTAGGCACTGTATCGCCAGAGAACTTAGGCTTGTATTGCTCTTCCATTGCAACTGCAACGGCTTCGGTTTCACCATCGAGGCGGGCGTAGTGCATGCCCATAGTGCCTTGAGTGTCGGTAAACTCCATCACCATATTGGTCATCAAATCGGTTTTAGATAACAAACCTGCACGGGCTGCATCAACTGCATTCGCGCCAGTTTGTCCGGCAATAAAGGCGGCTAGAGCAGAAATACGATTTACTTTGTCTTTTAAGGTGCCGAGCTGTTGTTGGAACAGGACGGTTTCTAGGCTAGGTAAACGCGATTCCAGCGTGTGTTTTTTATCGGTATTAAAAAAGAACTCGGCGTCGGCAAGACGTGGGCGAACGACTTTCTCGTTACCAGAGATAATTTGCGCGGGATCTTTAGATTCGATATTGGCCACAAAGATAAAGTTTGGCAGTAACTTGCCTGCATCATCAAAGACTGGGAAGTATTTTTGGTCGCCTTTCATGGTATAGACCAAAGCTTCAGACGGTACACTTAAGAATTTTTCTTCGAAGCTGGCGGTCAATACCACAGGCCATTCAACCAAAGAGGTGACCTCTTCAAGCAGGCTATCTTCGATATCCGCTGTGCCACCAATCTTAGCTGCGGCTTTTTCGGCATCGGCTTTGATTAATGCTTTACGGCTTTCGTAATCGGCGATGACTTTACCTTTTTCTTTTAGGTCGGCAAGGTAGTGATCAGCGTGTGCTAATTCAAACTGCTTGAGCCCCATAAAGCGGTGACCGCGAACAGTGCGTGCCGATTTGATACCCAGCAATTCACCTTCAATCAACTCACTGCCTAACAAGATAGTGGCTGTATGAACGGGGCGAATAAATTGGGTTTTATTATTGCCCCAACGCATTGGCTTAGGAATGGGCAATTTATCGAGTGCACGTTGAGCCATAGCGGCGATCAAACTTTTGGTTTCGACGCCCTCAACTTTGGCGTTATGGACTAACCATTCGCCTTTATCTGTGACTAAACGTTCGGCTTGCTCAACGGTAATGCCATTACCACGTGCCCAACCTTCAGCGGCTTTAGTCGGTTTGCCTTCAGCATCGAATGCTGAACTCACGGCGGGGCCACGTTTCTCAACCACTTTGTCAGCTTGCGCAAGGGCAAGTTCAGTGACGTTAATTGCCAGACGACGTGGCGCTGCGTACCAAACGGCTGAGCTGAACGCTAAATCGGCTTTGGTGAGTTCTTCAGTAAAGTTAGCTAAAAAGGATTCAGCCAGTTTACGCAGTGACTTAGGTGGTAATTCTTCCGTGCCTAACTCTATGAGTAAGTTTTCAAAATTCATGTTTTTACCTCTACTTACACATTGGGAAGCCAAGCGCTTCGCGTGCCTGATAATAAGATTCAGCGACCGCTTTCGCCATAGTACGAACACGTAAGATGTAGCGCTGGCGCTCGGTAACTGAAATGGCATGGCGGGCATCGAGCAGGTTGAAGGCGTGTGAGGCTTTCATCACTTGCTCGTATGCGGGCAGAGGTAAAGGTTTTTCTAGCGACAATAAATGCTGACACATTTTTTCGCATTGATCGAACAAGGCGAACATAAAATCCACATCGGCGTGTTCGAAGTTATAGGTCGATTGCTCGACTTCGTTTTGATGGAACACATCGCCATAGGTGATTAGGCCCAGTGGACCATCGGTCCATACGAGATCATAAACACTATCTACGCCTTGGATATACATGGCCAGACGCTCTAGGCCATAAGTGATTTCACCTGTGACTGGGCTGCATTCGATGCCGCCGACCTGCTGGAAGTAAGTAAACTGAGTCACTTCCATACCATTAAGCCAGACTTCCCAGCCTAAGCCCCAAGCACCTAGTGTTGGTGATTCCCAGTTATCTTCCACAAAGCGGATATCGTGGATTTGAGTATCAATACCCAGTGCTTGCAGTGAGCCTAAATACAGCTCTTGAATATTGTTAGGTGAAGGCTTCAACACGACTTGGAATTGGTAGTAGTGCTGCAGACGGTTAGGGTTTTCACCGTAACGACCATCCGTAGGGCGGCGCGATGGCTGCACATAGGCACTGCTCATAGGTTCAGGCCCTAAAGAACGTAGGAAAGTTTGTGGGTGGAATGTACCAGCGCCGACTTCCATATCTAAAGGTTGAACAATTGCACAGCCTTGCTGTGCCCAATATTCCTGCAGGGTGAGAATGAAACCCTGAAATGTTTTTACGTCGTGTTTTGTCGTCATGTCTACTTGTCTACTGCCGTCAGCCTGAATAGAAAATGGGTTCGATTATACCTTGTAGATATCTGCTTATGTAGGTTATTTTTTACCTTCTTAATTAAAACAATAAGGTTATATACCATGGAAGAGATCCGCTGTGGCTGGGTAAGTGATGATCCCTTGTATCGTGAGTATCACGACAAAGTGTGGGGGCGACCTGTTTATGATCCAAAGGAGCTGTTTGCTAAGTTGTGTTTAGATGGTCAACAGGCCGGATTATCTTGGATAACTATCCTGAAGAAGCAACAAAACTATGAACAGGCCTTTGCTAATTTTGAACCTGAGATTATTGCGACTTTTGATGAGGCGAAAGTGGAGGAGCTCATGCTGGATCCCGGCATAGTGCGCAATCGCTTGAAGGTGAACTCTATCATCAAGAATGCCAAAGGTTATTTAGCATATACTGCCGACGGGAAGGATTTCTCTGCATTTTTATGGAGCTTTGTGGGCGGAAAACCCATAGTTAATCAGATTACGGCAATGTCGCAGGTTCCTGCACAAACACCAGAATCTGAAGCCATGTCAAAAGCGTTGAAGAAACTCGGATTCAATTTTGTCGGCCCAACCATTTGTTATGCCTTTATGCAGGCGGTGGGTATGGTGAACGATCACCTTGTCGAGTGTATTTCCTATCAGACCTGTGTTGATTCCTGTGCTGAGCATAGCCACTAGAATCATTAATCGTTGATCTGACTGATATTAAAGAAAACTCTTGTAGAGTATCCAAATACAAAAAAGCATGTTCCACGTGGAACATGCTTTTTGAGCTTCGCTGGAACTCATCTTGTTAAACTTAAACGGTCTCAACAGGAAAGCTATTTTCCTTAGACTTGAAAGTTGCCCTTAGAGTTTCTCAAAGAAAAACGGCTTACGCTGTGCTTTATCCCCATTAAGTTCATTCATAGTCTCTGCATCAAATAACTTACCATTGACCATAGTATGAGTGACTCTGTCGGTGACTCGAATGTCGGCTAATGGATCACCATCAATAACGATCAAGTCTGCGAGCTTGCCTTCTTTGATAGAACCGAGTTGCTGCTCCATGCCAAAGGTCGTCGCTGGATTAATGGTGGCCGTTTTCAACACTTCCATATTGCTCATGCCGCCTTGGGCAAACATCCACATTTCCCAATGTGCCGCTAAACCTTCACGTTGACCGTGGGCGCCAATATTTGGGTGAACCCCTAACTTATTGAGTTCGTTAGCCACCTTAGCAACATTGAAATGATTGTAGTGGCTCTCTGGTGCATGGGGGCGTCGCATTGATCTTGCTTGTAAAATATCGGCTGGCACATACATGGATAGGCGTGGATGTGCCCACACATCGGTTTTATCATACCAGTAGTTTTCACCAGAAATACCACCATAGGCAACCACTAAGGTTGGCGTGTAACCAACTTGAGTCTGGCTCCAAAACTGTTTGATATCATTATAGATTGAACCAACGGGGAGCGAGTGCTCAATCGTAGTATGTCCATCGGCGACCATGCTTAAATTATGTTGCAGCAAGCTGCCACCTTCAGGGACAACCATCATTTCAAGTTCACGGGCTGCGGCTATGACTTGCTGTCTCTGATTGCGGCGCGGTTGGTTATAGCTTTTTACGCTAAAGGCTCCGACTTTTTTCAGGCGTTCAAGATGGAATTTGGCATCATCCAGTGAGTCTATGTGCGATGTGTAGCCAGGCGCATTTGCGCCATAGAGTATGGTGCCGGTGGAGAATATTCGTGGGCCAACAATATTGCCTGCTTTTTGTTGCTCAGATGCGGCAAAGATTTCTGTAGTGTCATTCGATGGATCGTGAATAGTGGTGACACCCAAGGATAAGCCTGAATACAGCGCCCAGTTCTGTTGTGGCACAATTTCATCATCTGCTTGCGGTCCATGGGCGTGGGCATCGAATAGTCCTGGCATAATGGATTTGCCTTTGATGTCGATGATCTGCGCATCCTTAGGAATCGCAACATTGGCATCGCCTACGGCGACAATATGATTGTCTTTGACTATGACCACACCATTATCAATCACTTGGTCATTTTCCATCGTAATCACTTTACCACCGACAAACGCGATTGTTCCACGTGGAACATCGGCCTTTTCGGTAAAGCCTAAATCGATAATGCTTGGTTGTGCCTTTTCATCTTTGTTGCGATATTGAGTGTCAACCTTGGCTTGGTACAACTCGGGGCCAAGAGTCCAATATAGTTGGTCGCTTTTACTGTTCCAACTGATACTTTCACCCGCACGGGCACTCAATTGGCTTACGGGTAGATTGCTGGCATTGGGGCCAATCTCAACTGTCTCGCTGTGTTTAGCAAAAGGTGTTACCCAAACCTTGAATCGTTCAGCAAAGGCGAGTTGCTCACCATCGGGTGAAACCCTAAATTCAGTTGCATGTTTGCTGCTGTAATGAACCCGTTTATCGAAGCCGTCTAAGTTGATGGATGATAACTGCGGCGTTTCATCTTCGCTGCTATTCATAAAAAAGACGCGATCGGCATTAGCACCGAATTGAGCTTGATAGCCATCGGCACTGATCTTGCTATTTTGTTTACCTTTAATATCGACTTTATATAGCCCAGGTTCCTGCGACCAAGTTCTTGGTGTGAGGTTACCGCCTTGAGTTTTACGATACACTACGAGTTCACCATTGGGTGAAAAGGTGGGTTCGACATACTTTCCTGGCTCAGATGTTAGCTGCTTAGGTTTGCTACCTTTGGCGCTGATCACTTGCACTGTGCCTTGGTCTTGGTCATTCCAAGTGGTGAAAACAATATTTTTACCATCGCGCGACCATTGGGGATAAAGTTCTGCAATATTTTTGTCTAGCTCAGTCAAGCGTGACATTCTGCCATCGGGTAAGGATTTTAACCAAATTTTACCCAGTGCTTCGAAGGCGACTTTGCTACCATCCGGTGAGACCTGCGCCATACGTAGCATTTTTACATCGAAAACGTCTTTATCGATATCTTGCTTAAAGCGCACCGAGGGCTGTACGGCTAACTCAGTTTTTACACTAAAGGGGATATCTGTGAGTGTTTTATTGGCAACATTCAGACGATTAATTTTTCCCTTAGCCCAGAAGAAAATATCCTTGTTATCTTGTGTCCATGCCATTGTTGGATAGACGCCATGAATGGCCCAAGTCTCCTGCATATCACGGTCAAGTTCGCCAAACAGCTTAGTTGTTTCTCCCGACTTAAGGTCGAGTAGGTAGAGTGATGACTGGAAATCATCGCGCTTAATATAGGCGAGCTTAGTACCGTCTGGGCTCGGCGTTGGCCGAATCGCTCCACCCGTGTCTTCGATTAATACCTCAATCTCACCAGTTTGAGTATCGTAGCGTTTTATTTTGTAGATACCGTTGACCGAATCCTTTGAGTAATGGAATGTTTTACCCGGCGTGTCATCCTGACTAAAGTAGATATAGCGACCATCGGGTGAATACGCGGGTTCACCTAAATCTTTCTCATCATTAGGACGTTCGGTCAATTTAACGCCTTCACCACCCGCAACGTGGTATAGCCACACTTCGCCCGCACCCAAACTACGACTGGCGGTAAAGTGCTTACGGGCAACCAGATACTGGGAGTCTGGGCTCCAAGCTGGACTGTTTAGCAGCCTGAAGGTTTCTTGGGTGACTGTTCTTGGGTTTTTGCCATCAGCATCCATAATCCAAATGTTATCACCACCATCACCATCGGACGTAAAAGCAATGTGCTTGCCATCAGGGCTATAGACGGGCTGCATCTGCCAAGCTATGCCTTGGGCTAATGGCTTAGCTTCACCGCCTGTTACTGGAATTTGGTAGATGTCACCGAGTAAGTCGAAGACGATATGCTTACCATCTGGACTGACACTCAAGTTCATCCAAGTGCCTTCATTAACATCAACTTTGACTTGCACTAAGGGAGCATTCGCTGGAGCGTTAACATTCCAAGTCGATTCTTTCGTTTCTGTGGCGTTAACTGCGAGGGTATTCATCCCAAGAGTGAGGGCAATATAAAGCGGGGTAAGTTTAGAGTTCAACATGTCACTTCCTGTTATCGTTCTTATGGGCTACATGAGCGGTATTAATCACAAGATAAAGTTTTGTTAATACTTGGTGTAGTTATCGCATAAATAGATAGGAAGGAAAACGTAAATACTGTTTCAATTGATGTTCGAGCTAGAAAGCTGATATTTATATTAGGATTGGGACAACAGAAATAGAACCAAGTTATTTGGTTCTATTTATAGAGGAGTATGGAGAACTAGCTGAGATAGGCTGATTGGATTAGCTAGGAAAGAAAATTGCTATCTCATCACCTAAGTGGATCATAGCGTCATTCAATACCCTGCATGTTACACCTCCTCGCCAATCTGGGGTGAGTGCGGCTTCTAAACCAACATGTGCAATTTCCATTTTTTTACAAGGATCGGTCTCACCTGTAATTTCAAGTAGTAACTCACCAATCTGTAAATGTTTACCAACATCTGCACTGCTAAATACTAGACCATCAACGAGCAGATTTGCTCTGCGAGTCGTCCAAGGCAATTCTGCCTCGATAGCACGACAGGCTTGTTGCCATTGTAGTTTGGAAAGCACAGTGACTTGGCGTTTGCCTGGACGACCAAATACATCTTTCTCTACACCATTTAACTGGGTGACATTGGCACAGAGAACCTCATTCATTGGGCCGCGCTTTACAGTTTTATAGGCAATTGCCAGCAGTTTTGGCATAGTTCCTCACATCCTTTTTTAATGATTAAGTCGCTAAAACGATACGACTTAAAGTCCTTTTTTGATCAAATATTGGTATGGCGTCTGAGCCGTTTCGCTGGCGATAAGGGTGTGATCCATAAACTCACAGAAGCTTGGAATATCGCGTGTCGTTGCAGGGTCATCGGCAATGATCAGCAGTGTCTCGCCTGCAGCCATTTGTCTTACCGTTTTACGCACCATCATTACAGGTTCTGGGCAACGTAAGCCTATTGCATCGAGCCTATGCTGTGCGGTTGAGAAAGCGTCGTTCATATTACCTCTACTGAACGGTTAAGCAGAATTAGCTAATGTTACTCCAGCCCCCATGATAAACCAAGTTGGTGGTCTCAATTTGTGATGTGGTTTGATTGGTGTGCTTTTTGTCGTTACCAAAGCTAGAGATAAAATGTTCCACGTGGAACAAACTTATGGCTTATGATAATTAACATTACTCAACGGCTTTATCAGCAGCGCTTTGAGATTGAGAGATCGGATGGATGACAGCTGTACTATTCTCTGGTGCTAAATCATTTGCTGCCGCCATAGTTTGTTGCTGCAATTTGGACGCCCGTTTGTAGCTATACATTTTTTGATCGGCTTTATGAATTAAGCTATTGGCTTCTTCATATTCATAGGGGCCAGTATCTGTAATGCCAAAGCTTAAGGAAATATTGTTTAGACTGAGTTTTATTTTTTGATTAAACCGAGTGATGAAATTCTCTCGAGCTTGTTCCTCACGACAGTTAGGCATGATGATACAGAACTCATCTCCACCATATCGAAAACAATGATCTTCAGCACGAGTGGTTTCTTTAATCGCTTTTGCGACAGCACAAAGTACTTCATCACCTGATCTATGGCCTTGAGTGTCATTAAATAATTTAAAATCATCTACATCTAAGTAGATGACACATACTGGCTCGGCGCGTCTTTGGGCTGCTCTGAGTATGCGAGTTGCGGTTTCTTGCAAGTGCCTTACATTGAGTAAACCTGTTAAGGGATCGGTTTGCGAGAGTTCTTCTAACTGCTGCGTTCGCTCTTTGACTTTGCTTTCCATACTTTGGGCATATTTCTCGGCCTTATCCTTAGCGTTCTCAATCTCGGAGACTAAGCTGCGAATATAAGTATCGAATACTAGTGTGACATCAAACAGCACCAGTTTATCAATTGCGGCTCGAATACGTTCGGCTTGACGTACATCTTGTACTGAGCTGTTGATCACTGCATAGATCAACTCCTTGAGTGTGTGCACCGCAGACAGGTAAAGTTTGGGCTCAACACCAATGCGTTTATGGACTAACCCAATCCGCAGGCGATTGTTTACGTACTCAAGATCATAAACACCATTAAATAAATCAAGCACATATCTTCTCTGTGCGGTACGTAGGCGGGCAAGGGTGTCTGAGTCTCCAATCAAGAGCGCAATTTCTGACACACTGGTTTGTAAGCCGTAAAAGTCGTCGACGATTTTATCTATGTTTTCTTCAATGATGGGCTTAAAGGATTGCAGGGCCTTTACGTCCGCCCCAGTAAAAGAGAAGAGCGCCTTACGAGACTCGATTTCCAGCTCAGTGATCCGCATTTGTTCGAAAAGGGTCTGTTCCGTTTGTAGCATCTGGCATTACCTCTGGTAAAACAACGAATTGCATCCTTGCACTACACTGCCTAGATTTGGCTGATGATTGCTGCCACTTGTCGTCCACAATAGCCAGTAATGCCCTTGTAGTTAAGTCGATAACGGACTGATTTTCAAATGAACAGCAGAAGAAATGAGAAATATTAATATTTACGATGGCAGAAGATTTGGCATAAAAAAGCCGGAACAAGTTCCGGCTTTGATAATTATTTGATTAACGAATTAAACACGTTCGAACACAGTGGCGATACCTTGGCCTAAACCAATACACATGGTCGCTAAACCTAAGGTCGCGTCTTTGTCTTCCATCAAGTTGATCAGCGTCGTAGAGATACGCGCACCTGAACAACCCAGTGGGTGACCTAATGCAATCGCACCGCCGTTGAGGTTGATTTTGTCGTCAACCACATCCGCTAAGCCTAAATCTTTTACACAAGGTAAAGACTGAGCTGCAAACGCTTCGTTCAGTTCAATCACATCTAAATCGGCAACTGTGATACCAGCACGAGCCAGCGCTTTTTGCGTGGCTGGCACTGGGCCGTAACCCATGATAGCCGCATCACAACCCGCAACCGCCATAGAGCGAATACGTGCACGAATTGGTAAGCCAAGTGCGCGCGCTTTAGATTCTTCCATGATCAACATGGCTGAAGCGCCATCAGACAGTGCAGAAGAAGTACCCGCAGTGACAGTACCGTTGACTGGATCAAATACCGGACGTAGTGCTGCTAGAGATTCCATTGTGGTTTCTGGGCGAATGACTTCGTCTTGCAGTACTTTAATTAAGGCACCGTTAGCATCGTGACCTTCAATGCCATAGATTTCCTTGGCAAAACGGCCTTCAATCGTCGCAGCATAAGCACGTTGATGAGAACGTACTGCAAAAGCATCTTGCTGTTCACGGGTAATACCGTGCAGTTTACCCAGCATTTCAGCAGTTAACCCCATCATGCCAGAGGCTTTTGCCACGTTATTAGCAAGACCTGGGTGGAAGTCGACACCATGGCTCATCGGCACATGGCCCATGTGTTCTACGCCACCAATAATAAAGGTGTCGCCCATGCCAGTCATGATTGCACGCGCAGCTTGATGGATTGCATCCATTGATGAACCACATAGGCGGTTAACCGTCACAGCGCCAGCGGTCTTTGGAATGCCGGCTAATAGTGAAGCATTACGGGCAATGTTGAAGCCTTGCTCTAGGGTTTGTTGCACACAACCCCAAATCACGTCTTCAATTAGGTTTGGGTCGAGTTGCGGATTACGCAGCAACAGACCTTTCATCAATTCGGCAGACAGAGTTTCTGCACGTACATTACGAAATACGCCAGCCTTTGAGCGGCCCATCGGAGTACGGATGCAGTCTACGATAACAGCTTGTTTCATGATTAAATTCCTTTCCCGCTAATTAGGCTTGGTAGTAGCTACCGTTATTGGCTGCTAATGTACGCATCGCATCTGTGACTTGATACAGACCGCCCAAGTGAGCATATTTGTCTGCTAAGGCTACAAAGTTTGCGACACCCATGGTATCCAAATAACGGAACACGCCGCCTCTGAATGGCGGGAAACCTAAGCCATAAACTAGGCCCATATCCGCTTCGGCTGGTGATGCGACAATACCTTCTTCTAAACAGCGCACGGTTTCGATGATCATAGGGATCATAGTACGGGCAATAATGTCATCGGCTTCAAAGACTTTTAATTCGCCAAAGGCAGCTTTCAATAGGCCGTAGCTCGTTGGATCGACATCTTTCTTCGGTTTACCACGGCTATCGACTGAATAGACATAGAAACCTTTGCCATTTTTCTGGCCAAGACGTTTGTTCTCAAACATCACATCAATCGCATCAGTGCCTGATTTACCCATGCGATCAGGGAAACCTTCAGCCATAACGGCTTGGGCGTGATGACCTGTGTCTAAACCCACTACGTCGAGCAGGTAAGCAGGGCCCATTGGCCAACCGAATTGTTTTTCCATTACCTTGTCGATTGCAGCAAAGTCGCCACCTTCGGCAAGTAAGCCGTTAAAGCCTGCAAAGTAAGGGAAGAGTACGCGGTTAACGAAGAAGCCTGGGCAATCGTTTACCACGATTGGGGTTTTGCCCATTTTGCTGGCGTAAGCCACAACAGAGGCGATGGTTTCTTCAGAACTGTGCTCGCCACGGATAACTTCGACCAACGGCATTTTGTGCACTGGGTTGAAGAAGTGCATACCGCAGAAACGCTCAGGTTTCTTCATGCTCTTAGCGAGCAAGTTGATTGAAATCGTTGAGGTGTTTGACGCGATAATTGCATCTTCACTCACATAGCCTTCAACTTCGGCTAAAACCTGCGCTTTAATTTTTGGATGTTCAACAACGGCTTCAACGACGACATCACTGTGTTTGAGCGCAGCATAATCTAATGAAGGCGTGATGTTGTTCAGCACTTTGGCCATTTTTTCTGGCGTTGAACGGCCACGAGCAACTTGGGCAGACAGCAGTTTGGCGGCTTCATTGAGGCCTAAATCTAATGCTGGCTGGGCAATGTCTTTCATGACAATCGGTGTGCCTTTACTGGCGCTTTGGTAGGCGATACCGCCGCCCATAATGCCAGCACCTAATACGGCAGCGTTTTTCACTTCTTTGGCTAACTTACCCGCTTTTTTCGCTTTGCCTTTAACTAATTGATCATTAAGGAAGATACCGATAAGCGCTTTAGCAACGTCAGTTTTAGCGAGCTTGATAAAGGCTTGATGTTCGATTTGCAGTGCTTCGGTGCGGCCTTTAGTTGATGCTTGCTCAATTACGCTTACTGCGGCCATTGGTGCTGGGTAGTGTTTACCCGCAACAGCAAACACCATGCCTTTAGCTGTGGTAAATGACATCATGGCTTCAAGTTTTGGCAGCGTTAGGGCAGACAGCTTGCGGTTACGACGCGCTTGCCAATCTAACTTTTCAGCAACAGCATCTTTGAGCATTTGAATCGCAGCCGCTTCTAATGCTTCTGGTGCAACCACGGCATCTACAGCACCGACTTTCAGTGCATCTTCAGCGCGTTGGTCGTTACCTGTGGTGATCCACTCGAGTGCGTTATCTGCACCAATTACACGTGGCAGACGAACTGTGCCGCCAAAGCCTGGGATGATGCCGAGTTTAGTTTCAGGTAAACCGATTTTGGCTGTGGTATCTGCGATACGAAAATCCGTTGCCAGAATGGTTTCACAGCCGCCACCTAAGGCAAAGCCTTTGATTGCAGATGCAGTTGGGAAAGGCAAGTCTTCGAGTTTATTGAAGACTGCGTTGGCTTGTTCAACCCAAGAGAGTAGTACGGCGTCATCTTGTGCAAATAGGCCTAAAAATTCGGTAATGTCGGCACCCACAATAAAGGTATCTTTACTGGAGGTCAGCACTAACGCTTTGATATTGGAATTTTGCTTGATGCTGTCTAATGCGGCATCGAGCGAAGCGAGGGTTTCTCTGTCGAATTTGTTCACCGAACCGGGTGCGTTAAAGCACAGCTTGGCAATATTATCCTCGAGTAACTCAACTTGAATTGTAGGACTTTGGTAGATCATTGCTTGCTTCCTTTTGGCTTAAAAGTGATACCCACCATTATGTGTTGGTGCTAGTACGACTCTCTATCTCACAGCAGCTTCGGCCATCATTTGACCAGTTGTGTGCCAGTGTGCTTCGAAATTCGATAAATTACAACACCCAATTTAAACGACTGTTTAATTTCATGTCGGCTAGAGTGATTTTTCACCTTTGTGATACACTGCACAGAGTGTAGAACACCTAGAATGCGTTAAATCACTTTGCGGATAAATAGGTCTTTGTGGCTGTTTTCCTTAGACGTTTAAACGCTGCAGCCATGCTAGGGTTGAATAGAATTATTAAAAATAATCATGATGTTATCGCTTTAATGTTCTTTATTCAGCAGCCATGTATTTTAGATTGAGTGACAGTTTAACGTTTTGATTGAATCTGTTGTTCATGATCAGATTAAGATTATGTGGGCAAATTTGGCTCATAATATTAACTTTTATTCATTGCAGGAGATGACAAATGGATCAGTTGACTCATCACTATCGTGCCCATATTGCCGAGTTAAACCGCCGAGTCGCAGAGATTTTGTCTCGAGAAGCCTTGTCTGGTTTAGTGATCCATTCGGGTCAGCCGCATCGGATGTTTTTGGATGATATCAATTATCCCTTTAAAGCAAACCCGCACTTCAAGGCATGGTTGCCAGTGTTAGATAATCCGAATTGCTGGTTAGTCGTCAATGGTCGCGATAAGCCGCAGCTGATTTTTTATCGTCCTGTGGATTTTTGGCACAAAGTATCCGATGTGCCGGATATGTTCTGGACCGAGCATTTTGATATTAAGCTGTTAACTAAGGCTGATAAGGTCGCTGAGCTGTTACCTAAAGACACAGTTAATTGGGCTTATTTGGGTGAGCATTTAGATGTAGCCGAAGTGCTGGGTTTTACCAGTCGCAATCCCGATGCTGTGATGAGCTATTTGCATTACCACAGAACCACTAAAACTGAATATGAGCTGGAATGTATGCGCCGCGCCAACCAAATTGCGGTGCAGGGACATTTGGCGGCTAAAAATGCGTTTTATAACGGTGCGAGTGAGTTTGAGATCCAACAGCATTATTTATCTGCCGTGGGTCAGAGCGAAAATGAAGTGCCCTACGGCAATATTATCGCTCTTAATCAAAATGCGGCGATTTTGCATTACACCGCGCTCGAGCATCAAAGCCCTGCGAAACGTTTGTCTTTTCTTATCGATGCGGGTGCGAGCTACTTTGGTTATGCGTCTGATATCACTAGAACCTATGCATTCGAGAAGAATCGTTTCGATGAGTTGATCGCTGCGATGAATAAGGCGCAGCTGGAGCTCATCGACATGATGCGCCCCGGCGTTCGTTATCCTGATTTACACTTAGCGACTCACGCTAAAGTCGCGCAAATGCTATTGGATTTTGATTTAGCCACGGGTGATGCCCAAGGTTTGGTTGATCAAGGCATTACCAGTGCTTTCTTCCCCCATGGTTTAGGCCACATGTTAGGTTTACAAGTGCATGATGTGGGTGGCTTCTCCCACGATGAGCGCGGTACCCATATTGCGGCGCCCGAGGCCCATCCATTCTTGCGCTGCACCCGCATTTTAGCGCCAAACCAAGTACTGACTATGGAACCTGGGTTATACATCATAGATACTTTGCTCAATGAGCTTAAACAAGATAGTCGTGGCCTGCAGATCAACTGGCAAACGATTGATGAGTTAAGGCCTTTTGGCGGTATTCGTATCGAAGATAACGTCATAGTGCATCAAGATAGAAACGAGAACATGACCCGTGAGCTCGGTTTAGCCGATTGATGTTTGAAAATAGATTAGGGCGAATTCGTGCTCGAAAGTTATAACGTTCCCTGTGATGAAATCGTCATTGAAGAAGAGATAAAGCATAGTCGCTTTATCTCTTTTCTCTTTCATTGCGATAGCGTCGATAAATTAAAGTTAGTACTTACTGACATAAAGCGTGACTATCCCGGCGCAAGCCACTATTGCTTAGCTTTTGTTGCTGGCGCACCGGATGATAGCGTCTTAATTGGTTCGAGTGATGACGGTGAGCCCGCTGGCAGTGCAGGCCGCCCTATGTTAGCTGTGTTGCAAGGGGCACATATTGGCGAAGTTGGCGCCGTTGTCGTGCGTTACTATGGCGGTACTAAGCTAGGCGTAGGTGGACTCGTTCGGGCTTATACGTCGGGCTTAAGGCAAGGCTTGATTCAATTACCGACGCGACTCAAACAGTTACGGTATCCCGCCAAGTTGCATTGTGATTATGCGCAGTTGCGCGATGTCGAGCATCTATTACAGCAAGTGGATGCCGTGATCATCGATAAGCAATTTGCCGCAGCGGTCGATATTGTGTTTGAGATAGGGCGAGAGCAACAGGCATGGCTTTGTGAGTCACTGGCGACACTGAGTCAAGGAAGTTTGAGGCCCGAGTTTGAGCTGTGATGCCTGCGTAAATTATGCCAAAATAGCCCAAATGCTGAAAATACCTTTACAGCCAATGGAATAATTGAACTCGCGTAATGCAATATAAAACCATAATTAGAATCATAGGCCTGCTGATTGGTTTATTTTCAATCACTATGCTGCCACCAGCACTGATCGCTGTTTGGTATAACGATGGCGGCGGCACGGCGTTTATGCAGGCATTTTTTGTTAGCCTATTTATTGGTTTTTGGCTCTGGTATCCAAACCGCCACTGCAAAGAAGAATTGCGTACGCGAGAGGGCTTCCTGATTGTCGTGCTGTTCTGGACTGTACTGGGTTCTATTGGTGCCTTGCCGTTTATCTTTTCGAGTCAGCCAGACTTAAGCTGGACAGACAGCTTCTTTGAATCTTTTTCTGCGTTAACTACCACCGGAGCCACTGTCATTGTCGGGCTCGATTTCCTACCTAAGGCTATTTTGTTTTACCGCCATATGCTGCAATGGCTTGGCGGCATGGGGATTATTGTGCTCGCAGTAGCTATTTTACCTGTGCTCGGTGTGGGAGGAATGCAGCTTTATCGCGCAGAAATCCCGGGGCCAGTGAAAGACAGTAAGATGACCCCGCGGATAGCCGAAACCGCTAAAGCACTGTGGTATATCTATTTACTGCTAACGATTTCCTGCGCGACGGCTTATTGGTGGGCGGGCATGAGTATTTTTGACGCCATTTGTCATTCATTTTCGACCATAGCCATCGGAGGTTTTTCGACCCATGATGCCAGTATGGGCTATTTCGATAGTCCTACTATTAATCTTATTTGTGTGTTTTTTTTAATTGTTTCTGCGGTTAACTTTAGCGTGCATTTTGCGGCATTCTCACGACGTGGGATTAACGTTAGAGTCTATTTTAAAGATGCTGAATTTAAGATGCTGGTGGCGATTCAACTTATTCTCACAGCGATTTGCTTCTTCACGCTTTATCGTTCTGGTATTTATGATTCGCCAGAAGAAACCTTAGATCATGCTTTATTTCAGGCAGTTTCAGTTGCCACTACGGCTGGATTTGGCACTGATAGCTTCCATCTGTGGCCATTATTTTTACCCATACTATTAATGTTTTCGAGTTTTATCGGTGGCTGTGGTGGCTCAACTGCGGGTGGGATTAAGGTCATTCGAGTAATTTTACTGCTGTTACAGGGTTCACGTGAATTGAAACGACTCGTTCACCCTAAGGCAATGTTTTCGATTAGGATTGGCTCTAAAGCCTTACCCGACCGCGTGGTTGATGCTGTTTGGGGATTCTTTTCTGCCTATGCGCTGGTGTTTGTGATTTGTATGCTTGCACTCATGGCGATGGGATTAGATGATATTACGGCTTTTAGTGCCACGGCGGCATGCTTAAACAACCTAGGCCCAGGTTTAGGTGAGGTAGCGAGCAATTATGCCAGTATTGGTGATGGAGCCAAGTGGGTATTGGTCGTGGCTATGCTGTTTGGTCGCCTCGAAGTATTTACCTTACTGATTTTGTTTACGCCAACTTTTTGGAAGAATTAATCATGCAGACGTTAATAATCTATTCGACGATAGATGGCCAAACATTGGCAATTTGCCAAAAAATGAAGACGATTGTTGAACAGGCGGGAGAGCAGGTTTCGCTCGCCACATTAGAGCAGGCGGAAGCGTTGAGCTTAGTGGATTTTGATAAAGTGCTGATTGGTGCCAGTATTCGTTATGGTAAACATAGACCAGAGCTTTATCAGTATGTGAATCGCCACCATGCAGTGCTAGATACTAAGATTAATGGTTTTTTTACCGTTAACGTAGTGGCGCGCAAACCCTTAAAAAATACGCCTGAAACCAATCCTTATATGCAAAAGTTTCTCAAGCTTTCACTGTGGCAGCCCCAGCTGTTAGAAGTGTTTGCGGGCAAGATTGATTACCCTAAATACGGTTTCTTCGACCGGACCATGATACGTTTTATCATGTGGTTGACTAAAGGGCCAACGGATATCACAGGCACTTTTGAGTTTACCGATTGGGCAAAAGTCGATGCCTTCGGTAACCGTTTTAGCCAACATTAAAAACCATTAAGCCCTAATCACTTGCAAGAGGTTAGGGCTTAAATTTAGGCTAATTTTGCAGTGTTAGGCTGCGCAGTAGCGGCTATGCAGAATTGAAATCACTTGGGTGACTTGCTCGTTCTTGAGTTTATAGTAAACAATCTGCGAGCTCTTACGGGTATCCACGAGATCTTCTGCGCGTAATACGGCTAAATGCTGGGATAGGGCCGACTGGCTTAATGGCACTGTGGCGTTGAGCTCGGTTACGCTCAACTCTTTGTCTAGTAATAGACATAAAATCATTAGGCGATAAGGGTTCGCTATGGCCTTGAGCCATTTAGCCGCACTTTCCGCATTAGTTACCATTGCATCTACATCTATGTCATTTTGCATAAGGTCACTCACTTTATCGCTTTTGATTAGATAATTCTAATTGAACACATGTGTTTACGCAATCATACTGCTCGGCAATGCAGATCTCAATTTTTGCATCTCAGAATATGAGATACGACTGATTTGTGATCCTATCAGAGGTTTATTTAACGTAACCTTGCCACAATGGTGGTATTACTCAGTGGATCGGAAATTGCCTATGACACGCGTCCTCGTACTTTATTTTACCCGTGGTGGCCATACGGCCAAGATTGCCAGTGCAATTGCCGAGCAATTAAGATTTCGTGACGCTAAGGTTGACCTCATCGATATCAACAGTGCTGCAGCGACTTGTATTAATTGGCCTGATTATGATGTCGTTGCCTTAGGTGCCTGCGTGCTCTATGGCACCTATGATAAGAGCGTTTTTCAATTTATTGAGCAGCATGCACAGGCTCTGGGCGCATTGCCAAACAGTTTTTTCTGCGTCAATGTTGTGGCGAGAAATCCTGAAAAACGTATCCCTGCAAATAATAAATATCTGCAAAAGTTCATAGCGTTATCGCCATGGACGCCTGCTGATCTTAAAATTATTGCGGGCAAAGTGGATTATCCTTCATGGCCTTGGTATGACAGATTGGCGATTCAGTTGATTATGAAGATGACTAAAGGTCCAACTGATCCTAAGTCAGTTATCGATTATACCGATTGGGCAGATGTGAAAGTCTATGCCGATCATCTGCTTGAATTAGTCGACATTACCGTTATTTAGGACGGGTCAGGCTTAATAAAAAAGGCGCTTAACAAGTTAAGCGCCTTTTTAGTATTTAAGCTCTACTGAATTAGTACTTCCAGAAACTCGGGTGGAACAACACCGCCACGGTTAAGATTTCTAAACGACCGAGGAGCATGCCGAGTGACAACGCCCATTTAGCGACATCGGGTAGCGTTGAGAAGTTACCTACAGGTCCAATAATCGGGCCTAAACCAGGGCCCACGTTAGTGACTGCCGTAATCGCGCCAGTGAAACTGGTCATAGGATCGAGACCCGTGAGCACTAAAATCACTGACAAGCCCACAATCACCATCACAAACAGCAGTACGAAAGTGATCAGAGAGCGCACGATATCATCACTGATGATGCGGTTGTTGTAACGTTCCCTAAAGATACCGTTTGGATGACATTGCTGTTTCAATTGCTCGCGCATAATGGCCCCAGCAATTTGAAAACGGAAGATCTTAATCCCGCCCGAAGTTGAGCCAGAGCAACTACCGACAAACATTAAAAACAGGAAGGCGATATTGGCAAAGGCGCCCCAAGCACCGTAGTCCGTTAAGCCATAACCTGTAGTGGTGACTACCGATACCACGTTAAAGCTGGATAAACGCAGTGCATCTAGAAGCTCAATGTCGCGGGTTTGCCACAGCCAGAAGCCAATAGAACAAGATACAAACGTGAGGAAAAATAAGAATCCTTTGACCTGAGCATCGTTCCAAATCCGTAGATCCCTTTGCTGTATGGTTTGTACAAACATGAGCAGTGGCAAGCCTCCTGCTGCCATAAAGAAAATCCCAACCCAGTGTGCAGAGTTGGAGAACGCCGCCATTGAACTATCTGAGGTCGAGTAGCCACCAGTCGAGAGGGTGGTCATTGCATGATTGATGGCCTGAAACCAAGTCATTCCCGCCAGATGATAGGCAACACAGCAGATACTCGTTAGTAAAATATATATAAAGAATAAATACTTAGCCATGCTTTGGGTGCGAGGTACTGCTTTATCGCTCCAATCGGATGATTCAGTGCGGAATAGCCGCATCCCGCCAACGTTTAAGAAGGGTAGAATCGCCACCGCCATTACGATAAAACCAATCCCACCTAGCCATTGCAATAAAGAGCGCCAGATTAAGATACTGTGATCCATAGTATCCAACCCTGAGAGTACAGTAGAACCTGTGGTCGTGATGCCGGACATGGTTTCAAAGAAGGCGTCGGTATAACCAATACCGTGATAAAGGGTAAATGGCATGGCCGCGAATAGGCTTACGATCAACCATGTTAGGCTGGTTAGCAGGAACATATCGCGGATATTGAGGTTAATGCTTTTGCTCTGGCCATTGTGTAAACACAGGCTTGAGCTAATGCCTGTGACTAATGCCGACACCATAAAAGAGCCCACGGTTTCCTCACCTTTGTATGCGGCGAGGAGCAGTGGGATCAGCATGAAAGCTGTCAGCATGGACAAAAACAGCCCTAAAATAAACAATAGCGGTCTAAAGTTCAGCATAAGTTGGCTTACTAAGGTTCTTAGAAGAAGAAAGCACTTGGTTGGAAAAGCTTCTCGACTTCGCCGACAAACTTTTTATTCACTAAGAACAAGATCACGTGATCCCCTTGCTCTATCACGGTTTTGTCGTGGGCCATCAGCACTTCATCATTGCGGACAATGGCACCAATCGTTGTCCCCGGTGGCAACTTAATATCACCAATGGCTTTGCCAACGACTTTAGAAGTGCTGGCATCTCCGTGGGCGATGGCTTCAATTGCCTCGGCCGCCCCACGACGTAGAGAGTAAACGTTACAGATATCACCCTGACGAATATGAGTTAATAGTGCTGAAATCGTCGCTTGTTGTGGTGAGATTGCAATATCGATGTTGGCTTCTTGCACTATATCCACATAGGCTTCGCGTTGAATAAGCACCATGACCTTTTTCGCGCCCATCCGTTTTGCTAGCAGGGCGGACATAATATTGGCTTCGTCGTCATTGGTGACCGCAATAAATACGTCGGTTTGGTCTATGTGTTCTTCGAGCAGTAATTCTTGATCTGAGGCATCACCGCAGAACACTGTGGTATTTTCCAGCTGCTCCGATAAGGCTTCTGCACGTTCTAATTTATGCTCAATCAGTTTGACCGAGTGGGTGCGCTCAAGGCGTTTTGCTAAACCTAGGCCTATGTTACCGCCACCGGCGATCATAATGTTGCGGTAGGAGTTATCGAGCTTTTGCATTTCGCTCATGACAGCGCGAATATGGCGACTGTCTGCAACGAAGAAGACTTCATCATCGGCTTCGATAATGGTCGTTCCGCGAGGCATAATAGCGCGGCCTTGGCGGAAGATCGCCGCGACCCGGGTATCAATATTGGGCATATGCTCGCGAAGTGCCGCTAATGCATTTCCCACCAGTGGGCCGCCGTAATAGGCTCGAACAGCCACTAGGCTCAAGCGGCCTTCGGCAAATTCAAGCACTTGTAATGCGCCTGGATATTCTACGAGTCGCTGGATGTAAGCGGTCACTAACTGTTCAGGGGCGATTAATTCATCGATTACGAAGCCGCCGCGGGGGCGACCGTCGCTATTTTTGGTTTCACTGTCGATAAAGAGTTTATCGCGCATCGCCAAATACGGTTCTGAGCGGATACGGGCAATTTTAGTCGGCGTACCAAAAAGGGTATAGGCAATCTGGCAGGCAGCCATATTACATTCATCACTATTGGTTACGGCGATAAGCATGTCGGCATCTTCTGCGCCCGCTTCTCTAAGCACATCAGGGTGAGCGGCATGGCCCGCTACGACGCGAAGGTCATATTTATCTTGCAGGGCGCGTAATCTGGATTTGTCATAATCGACAATGGTGATGTCATTGTTCTCACCCACCAAATTTTCGGCCAAGGTTCCCCCAACTTGACCCGCACCTAATATGATAATTTTCATGGCCTTGCTTACTTCCTAATCAGTCGCTTTCAATAAACGGGCATAATAAAACCCATCCATATTGTCTTGTCCTGGCGTGATTTGCCAACCTATATCCTGTGGCGAATTTTGCTGGGCAAGTGTGTCTAGCTTAGCATCTACCGTTCTATCTAAAAACGCACTGATCTGGTCGCGGTTTTCCTGCGGTAAAATCGAACAAGTGGCATAAAGAAGCGTGCCACCGGGTTTTAGCCACTTCCAGCAATGATCGAGAATTTGCTGTTGTAGTTCAGCCAATTCTTCAATGTCATGGTTTTTTCGCAACCATTTAATATCGGGATGGCGGCGGATCACTCCTGTGGCTGAGCAAGGCGCGTCCAGTAAGATACGATCAAATTGTCCGCCTTGCCACCATGAGTCTATGTTGGCCGCATCACCATGTATAAGCTCCGCTTTTAATGATAAGCGGTCAAGGTTCTGTTGCACACGTTCAAGGCGTTTGGCATCAAAATCAACAGCCACTAATTTGATACTCGGCTCAAGTTCGAGTAAGTGACAACTTTTGCCACCGGGTGCCGCGCAGGCATCGAGTATTAATTCATTCGATTGCGGGGCAAGTAAGGTCGCCGCCCATTGTGCCGCGCCATCTTGTACTGATGCCGCACCTTCATGAAAGTGTGGCAGTGTGGCGACATCCTTTGGTTGCGCTAGGAGAATGGCATCGGCACTGCTGCCTTCGCTCGCTTCAATGTCGATTTCGGCTAGGGCAGCGAGGTATTCGGCACGGCTCTGGGATAAGCGATTGTTACGCAGCCACATGGGCGGGCGTTCATGGCTTTGTTGAATGATGTCTTGCCACTGCTCGGGATAGGCTTCTTTTAAGCGCTTAATTAACCAAGCGGGTGTGTTATAGCTTAAGGTATCTGATCCAGTACTTAGCGGCGATAGCTGGCGCTGAATATTGCGCAGTACACCATTAACCACTTTGACCATGCCTTCAAATTTTAATTGGCGACAGGCTTCGGCGGTTTCTGAAATTGCGGCGTGGCTTGGAATACGAGTGAAGTACAGTTGATAGCAACCTACTATCAGGAGCTGGTGGATAATCCTTTGCTTACCTTTGAGTGGTTTCGCTAGGCATTCACTGATGCGTTTTTCTATTTGCGGCAGAGTGCGCATCACGCCATAGCAGATCTCGGCAAGTAGGGCTTTATCTTTGCCGCTGGCAAGATGTTTTTGTTGATCAGGCAATGCCACTGACAGTGACACGCCTTTTTCTAATACTTCGAAGATGGCTTTCGCAGCCAGCGCGCGCAAGTTCATACTATTGTGCCTCGTTTGCGAGGCGAGTATTCGGGCTAAACCATTCACCTCGAGCATTGAGAATATCGGCAACATTGAGCGGCTTTTTCCCTGGCAGCTGCATACTCAGCAGGGTTAACACACCATCAGCGGTGGCGACGTCTATGCCTTTTTTGCTGGCGCTGATAATAGTACCTGGAGCGGCTGTGCTGGTGGTTTCGCTGACTTGAGTTTGCCACACTTTTATAGTGTTACCTTGGTGCTCAAAGTAACTCACAGGCCAAGGATTAAAGGCACGGACTTCTTGCCATAACTGTTTAGCGGATTTATTCCAGTCGAGTCTGGCTTCTTCTTTGCTGAGTTTTTCTGCGTAGTTTGCTAAGGCTTCATCTTGTTTTTCAGCGGCTAAGGTGCCATTTGCCAAACCTTCGAGTGCTTGCAATAGGGCAACGGGACCTTGTTCTGCCAGTTTCTCGTAAAGGCTGGCTGACGTGTCGTTATCTTCGATTGGCAGATAGGTTTTAAGCAGCATGTCACCAGTATCTAAACCCACATCCATCTGCATAACGGTTACGCCAGTTTCTTTGTCGCCGGCCCAAAGTGCGCGTTGGATCGGTGCTGCACCGCGCCAGCGTGGCAAAATAGAACCATGAACGTTAATACAACCTAAACGCGGTGTATCTAACACAACTTTTGGCAAGATCAGACCGTAAGCGACGACCACCATGATATCGGCGTTGAGTGCGGCAAGTTCTTGTTGCGCGGGTTCTTTACGTAATGAGCCGGGTTGAAACACTGGAATACTATTGGCGATAGCGAGTTCTTTTACTGGGCTGGCGGTCAGTTTCTTGCCGCGGCCAGCGGGTCTATCGGGCTGAGTGTAAACGCCAATCACATTGTGGTGTGAGTTCAACAGTGCTTGTAAGTGGCGAGCGGCAAAATCCGGTGTTCCGGCAAAGATGATGTTGAGTGGTTTCAAATCTGATCCTATGCTTCTTTGGCGTCCAATCGGGCCGCTTTTTCAAGTTTTTGTTTGATCCGCTGACGTTTTAGCGGCGACAAATAATCGACAAACAATTTGCCTTTGAGGTGATCCATCTCGTGTTGAATACAAATGGCAAATAGCTCATCGGCCTCGACTATAAATTCGTTACCGTGCCTGTCTAAGGCTTTTACCGTGACAAATTCGGCGCGATCGACTTTGGCGTAAATCCCCGGAACCGACAGGCAACCTTCTTCATTGCAGAAGTCACCGCTGCTGGCGATAATTTCGGGGTTGATAAACACTTTGGGTCGTTCGACTTTATCCTGTAAGTCCATGACAATAAGTTGTTTATGGTAATCAACTTGGGTCGCGGCCAGACCGATACCTTTTTCTTGGTACATGGTTTCGAACATATCATCAATTTGAGTCTGCAGCTCGGCATTAAACTCTGTGATGGGTGTGGCTTGTGTTCGTAATCTTTCGTCAGGGAATTGTAATACTTTTAATAGTGTCATACATAAACTCTTAACAAGTCTGTCAAATCTCTGCCAGTTAGTTATACTGACTGATGCTAATGAGTTAATTTTAATCTTTAGTGCCTACCAATAACAGTAAAAGCTCAAACTAAGAGTTAAACAACATGGAAATACCCATGAAACGGTTAATTTTACTCGCGTTAATGACATTCAATTGCACGTTTGTTGCCGCAGATACCCTGACGCTTAAGGCGGGGCATCCTGAGTCATATGTAGTGAAAAAGGGCGATACTCTTTGGGATATCTCCGCCGCGTTTCTGAATGACCCATGGAAATGGCCGAGTCTTTGGGATGTAAACCCACAGATTGCTAACCCCCACCTTATTTACCCTGGCGATCAACTCACTCTAGTATTTATTGATGGTCAGCCCCGCCTTGTGCGTAATGGTGCTACTGTCGATAGTGCTAAACCCCATGTAAGAAAGAGTCCCGAGGGACGTGTCATTGCTAAGAGTAATGCTATTCCAGCCGTTGATTTAGCCTTGATTGAACAATATTTAGTGCAGAATCGGGTCGTCGAGACTCACTGGCTTACTGAGCAACCTATGGTGCTGGCAGGTGAAAGTCCATCGCGTCACCATATTGTGGGTGATGTGATTTATATTGATGCTGAACTGCCAATAAACCAAAAGTATGGTATTTACGAACGCGGTCGCGAGTTTTTCAATAAAGAGTCAGGCGAAGCGTTAGGACAAGAAGCCATTTTGTCGTCTACTGGGCAAGTGATTGAGTCTGGTAAGGTTTCAAAAATTAAGTTGCTAACGAGCTTTCGCGAAACCAAAGCGGGCTTCAGAGTATTGCCGATGGAAAGTGATTCCTTGATGTCAGCTTACTTTACTCCTAAACCTGCGGAATTAAAGATACCGGCTTTAGTGTTAGCGACAGAATCAAATTTGCGTGAAGCGGGTAAGTTGAATGTCGTGTACTTAGATAAAGGCACTCAGGATGGCGTCGAGCCTGGGGTGGTATTTTCTATTTATCGTGATGGTGAGGTTATTGTTATCAACAATGATGGTATGCCGGTTCCTGCAATTGAACGTACTGCCTATGATAACCTAATGGCGTCAGTCTCTTCGGATCGTGCAGTTAAGATGCCGGATGTTTATCATGGTAAGTTGTTAGTGTTTAAAGTGTTTGATAAGGCGAGCTTAGGTTTGATTGTCTCCACCGAGCGGCCTGTTCGTGTCGACGATAAGTTAATCGCCCCAGAATCTTTAGCCTTAAGAGGTCTATAATCTCTGAAAATTTGGTCGATTGGTTAGTTGTTTGTGCTGTATCTGGGCTAGGACCCGCTCGGATCCAACAATTATTAACGCACATGGAAGTGGACGACCTCAGACAAAGATTAGAGCATGAGAGACAAGCGCTACCTTTATCTGATCATCTGCTCCATAGCCTTGTTATTGATTATCAAAAAGTGGATGTCGCCCTCGAATGGCAACAGCAAGCCGCCGATCATCATCTGCTTTGTTTCTCTGATCCGCTTTATCCACCATTATTAAAACAACTCTCAGATCCGCCCGCCGTCCTGTTCGTTAAAGGTTGCTTAGAGGCGTTAGCCCTTCCTTATCTTGCGATTGTTGGCAGTCGTAATGCTTCTCCTGGCGGATTACAGGTCGCTTACCAACTGGCTGCTGAGATGTCCTCAATGGGATTTGGTATCTGTAGTGGCATGGCGATGGGGATTGATGGGGCGGCCCATAAAGCCTGTGTTGACCATCAAGGGCGCACTATTGCCGTACTAGGAACGGGCATAGAGATCATTTATCCACGAAAACATCGACAGCTTTATCATGATATTCAGCGGCAAGGCTGTATACTTAGCGAGTTTTGGCCTGATACTGGTCCCTTTGCGGGTAATTTTCCGAAACGAAATCGCATTATTAGCGGTCTATCTTTAGGTACTCTTGTGGTTGAAGCCTGTCGCAAAAGCGGCTCTTTAATCACTGCTAGGTTGGCGATGGAACAAGGGCGTGAGGTGTTTGCCGTTCCGGGCTCAATCTTAGGTGGTTACCATCAAGGCTGTCATGATTTATTACGTGATGGAGCAAAGCTTGTGGAAACTGCTGCCGATATAGTGGAAGAGTTGGCAAGTTTAACCGCTTTCCACCTTGAAGAATTGAAGTTATGCCACCATATACAGCAAGGCGAGATTTGTAATTTGCCATTTTCGTCTCTGTTAGCTAGTGTAGGTTATGAAACTACATCAATTGATGCAGTCGTTGAACATAGTGGAAAAACGATAGATCTGGTGTTAGAACAAATGCTTGAACTTGAGTTGCAAGGTTGGGTAATAGCAGTACCCGGTGGTTACGTCAGAGTAAAGAGGAGCTAGCCATGTTTGATATCCTCATGTATCTATTTGAAAACTATGTTCACAGTGAAGTTGAACTACTAGTTGATGAAGACGAGTTAACCAAGGAACTCACTCGTGCCGGATTTCATCAATCCGAGATTTTAAAAGCGTTAACTTGGTTAGAGCGCTTAGCTGAATTACAAGAAGGGGATAAACCTTATCTTTGTAATCACGATCAGCATTCGTTTCGTATCTATACGAAGGACGAAATGGACAAGCTGGATGTAGAATCCCGCGGTTTCTTGTTGTTTTTAGAGCAAGTTAAAGTGCTGAATGTCGAAACCCGTGAAATGGTGATCGATAGAGTGATGGAGTTGGATGAACCAACCCTGATTTTAGAAGATCTCAAATGGGTTATCTTAATGGTGCTGTTTAATGCTCCTGGCCATGAGTCCGCTTATGAGCAAATGGAAGATTTGATCTTCGAACAGCCTGAAGGCCGACTGCATTCTTAATTGTTGTGAAAGATGAATTATGAGAGAAAGGAGGCTAAGACCTCCTTTTTTGATGCCATAAATTCCTTGATGGCACTGCGCTTGATATCCTAATGCGCTACGACAGGTGGTGAATGATTATGTCTAAGATTGATGAACAATTATTTAGTGCCCACGAACACGCACTGGAAAAAGAATACGAACTTTGTCCCGAATGTGGCAGCGAGTTATCGGTCAAACACAGTAAGCACGGTGGTTTTATTGGCTGTAATAATTACCCTAGCTGTAATTACACTCGACCCTTAGTGCAGCACGAATCTATTGAAACTCAAGTGATTGAAGGTTCTGTATGCCCTGAATGCGGTCACGAACTGGCGGTAAAGTCAGGGCGCTTTGGGATCTTTATTGGGTGTACTCAATATCCTAGCTGCACGCATATTGAAAAACAGGATCAAGCGAGTGACAAGCCTGACATTCCTTGCCCTGAATGCAAAGCGGGTAAGCTTGAGCACAGAACGAGTCGCTTCGGAAAGAGTTTTTATGCCTGCAGTGCTTACCCTAAGTGTAAGTTTATTGTGAATTATCCTCCGGTTGCTGAAGCTTGCCCGAGTTGTGGTTTTGGGATCTTAGTCGAGCGTAAAGGTGCGGCTGGGATGCGTTTAGAATGCCCGCAAAAAAGCTGTAAATACAAAAGACCACTTTAGTTTATTGTGTGACCTGCATCTTAATATTTGGCCGATGAAAGTGGCTTGCGTATAATCCTCGGCTGACCGCTGATGGGGCGGTCAGTATTCGAATTTATCCAATAATTTGATTGTTGAAATCGACAATACTCAAAAGGTGATCCTAAGATGTTGCAGCTGCACCCATCTGACATAAAAGATATTGTGCTTAACGGTGGTGTCATCGCTTATCCAACCGAGGCTGTTTATGGCCTAGGTTGTGACCCTGATAACGACACTGCTATCCAAAAGTTATTGGCGGTAAAACAGCGCCCATGGCAAAAGGGACTGATCTTAGTCGCCAGTGATTTTCAGCAGCTTTTAGCTTATGTTGATGAATCACAATTAACGGCTGAGCAGCTCGAGTTTGCATTTTCCAAGTGGCCGGGGCCTTTTACCTTTGTAATGCCAATCAAAGCGCAGGTTTCAAAATACCTCTGTGGTGAATTTGACTCTATCGCAGTGCGAGTATCTGCCCATACTGGGGTGCAAGCCCTGTGCCGCGCGCTCAATAAACCTTTAGTGTCGACTAGCGCTAACCTTGCGGGTGAAGATCCAGCATTAACTGCCGATGAAATTCTCGCAGATTTTACAGGTAAAATTGATGCACTCGTATTAGGTGAACTCGGCGAACAACGTCAGCCCTCGACCATTATCGATGCGCGAAGCGGTAAGATTTTACGAAATGGACAATGAGCAAACCAATAATAAGGATAACAAGATGAGTGTGCCTGATGTTGCAGTGGTAAAAGCGTTTTTAATCGATCTACAAAACCGAATTTGTGCTGGTTTACAGGCGCTGGATGGCCAAGCCACGTTCGCCGCCGATTCATGGACTCGCGCCGAAGGCGGTGGTGGTACGAGCCGAGTATTAACCCAAGGTGCAGTGTTCGAGCAAGCTGGGGTTAACTTTTCCCATGTGACTGGCGCTGCTATGCCTGCGTCGGCTACGGCGCATCGCCCTGAGTTAGCGGGCCGTAGTTTTGAAGCTATGGGCGTTTCTTTAGTTATTCATCCTAATAATCCTTATATCCCAACGACTCATGCCAATGTGCGTTTCTTTATTGCTCAAAAAGAGGGTGCCGATCCCGTGTGGTGGTTTGGCGGTGGCTTTGATTTAACGCCTTATTATCCTTTCGAGGAAGATGTGCGCGAGTGGCACCAGACTTCTAAGGATATTTGCGCGCCTTTCGGGGATGAGGTTTATCCCAAGTATAAGAAATGGTGCGATGAGTATTTCTTCCTACCGCATCGTAATGAAACCCGCGGCGTGGGTGGATTGTTTTTCGATGACTTGAATCAAGCAGGATTCGAGCAAAGCTTTAGCTTTATGCAAGCTGTAGGTAATGGTTTCTTAACGGCCTATGCGCCGATTGTCGAGCGTCGTAAAGAGGCTGAATTCGGTGAGCGTGAGCGCGAGTTCCAACTCTATCGTCGTGGTCGTTATGTTGAGTTCAACTTAGTCTACGACAGAGGCACTTTGTTTGGCCTACAGACGGGCGGCCGTACCGAGTCTATCTTAATGTCAATGCCGCCATTAGTGCGTTGGCAATATGCTTATACACCAGAGGCGGGAAGCCCAGAGGCAGATTTGTACGATAACTACCTCAAACCCCGTGACTGGGTTTAGCCATTAATCTTAAAGAGTGGATGCGATGTCCACTTTATTGATTACGCATATGATCAGCCAGAGTTGAAATCGCCTCAAAGATGGCGGCTCGATGCTCTGGCTTATTAATGTTTTCTTCAATCGCAAATTTCATACAAAACAGCCATTGATCCCGCATCGCCTCATCGACGGCGAAATGCATGTGTCGTGCTCGCAATGCGGGATGACCATATTTCTGCTGATAGAGCTGCGGCCCGCCGAGCCAACCACTTAAAAATTCGAACAACTTCTGCTCTGATTCTGCGATTGGCGCCCTATGAATAGCAAATAGTGTTGTCGTTTCTGCCGAGCTTGCCATCTTCTGATAAAAACTCTTTGCGATAGCACGTATCACCTGTTCGCCGCCGATTAAATCATAGGCGTTAGATTGACTCGGATCGCGATCATCCTGTGGCGGAGTGTGTTTACTAAAAATCTTTTTAAGCCAGTTCATTGGAATAGTCGTTCACTAAAATAGAGAGTATTGAGCCGATGGCGCATTATAGCGTGAAACCCAACGTGAAATTTAGTTGAACATAATTCGTCTTGCCTAGGCTCAAAAGCGCGGTAGACTGCAAAGCCATTGAACCTAAAATTTAATATCGCTATGACAGACAGATACGCAGTGTTTGGCAATCCAATTAGCCACAGTAAATCGCCGTTCATTCATGGACAATTTGCCGCGCCCACCCAAGAGTTATTAACCTATGAAGCCATTCTTGCTCCGGTCGATGGTTTTGAAGCCTCACTGACGGCGTTTTTCAATGCGGGCGGCAAGGGCGCGAATGTGACAGTGCCTTTTAAGGAGCAAGCTTTTGCGCTGTGTGACAGTCTCAGCCCAGAGGCCAAGCTTGCTGGCGCGGTAAACACCTTAAGTTTATTGGCCGATGGCACTATTCGCGGTGATAACACCGATGGTTTAGGGCTGGTGGCCGATCTCATCGCTAACTTAGGCAGCCTGCAAGATAAGCGCGTGTTACTTATTGGTGCTGGTGGTGCGGCGCGCGGTTGTATTCTGCCGTTATTAAATGCGGGAATTGCGCAGATGATCATCAGTAATCGCACTCACACTAAGGCACAGCTTCTGGTCGATATCTTTACTTCGGTGGATAACGGTGCTTTCGCAAATAGAGTCACCGCCGTAGAAATGAATGAGCTTGTGGGCGAGTTCGATGTCATCATCAATTCAACCTCGGCCAGTCTTGCGGGCGAGTTGCCAACTTTGCCAGCGCATATCATCACCACCCAAACTGTTTGTTATGACATGATGTATGGCGCCTCGGTCACCGCGTTTAACCAATGGGCGCTATCTCAAGGTGCAGCTAAGGTTATTGATGGGCTCGGCATGTTAGTCGGACAAGCGGCTAAGAGTTTTACCCTATGGCGAGGTATCGAGCCCGATACTCAAGTGGTATTAAATCTTTTGAGGGATAAACTAATGGCCGAGCCTAAGTAGGAAGCATGAATCAAAGTATTCTTTTTCCCGAACTGCAATATTGGGACGACGCCCACAAGCGAGTCTGCTTTATCGCGCAGTCACAGGGGATGAACATTAAGTGCTATATCAGTGTGAATAAGTTAGCCGAGCTGAATGATTTCTCTGAACAGCCGAGTGCCAATGAAGCCGCCGCTATGCTGGCATTGTTTGATGCGGTGAGATTTGATGCCGAAGAAATGGCGGAAGACTTAATTGAAGCCGAAGAGTTTGATGAGTTTGGGGCAGTACACTTAGGCTAAACTTATCGAACTCAGATAGTTTTCTGAATCAGCGAATAGCAAAAGGCGGTAGAGACTCAATGAGTCTCTACCGCCTTTCTTATATAGCTATAGTGACACTAAGCGACTAACTATAAGAGATTAGCTATAAGTGATTAGATGTTCTGTAACTTAACTAAGTATTCGTTTTTCAGTCTGACATAGTTGTCGGCAGATTCTGGCAAAAAGGCAATTTCGGCTGGCGTTAATGGGCGAGCCTGCTTAACTGGGCTGCCTACATATAAATAGCCACTCTGTAATACCTTGCCCGGTGGCACTAAAGAACCCGCACCTAAGATCACATCATCTTCTAAAATCGCACCGTCGAGAATAATCGCACCCATGCCTACTAATACTCGGTTACCGACTTTGCAACCGTGAAGCATAGCCTTGTGACCAATAGTCACATCATCACCAATAATCAGTGGATGACCATCGGGACGAGCAGCTGACTTACGCGTTACATGCAATATGCTACCGTCTTGTACGTTCGAGCGTTTACCAATACGAATATGGTTAACATCACCACGCGCCGCCACCATAGGCCAAATACTGGCATCAGTATCTAACGCAATATCGCCAACAAGCACCGAAGCTTCATCTACATATACGTTATTGCCTAATTGAGGATGAATACCTTGGTAAGTTCTGAGTGGCCCTGACATAGAAAAGTCCCTAATTGAGTGGTTTTTAGCATTATAAAGGTTAAAAACTAGCGGGTCAGGTCAAATATCCAACGAACAGTGAGAAAATGACAATTATCTTAAAAATAGGGGTTGCGGACTTTCTCAATCTCCCTATAATGCGCATCCACTGACACGGCAGACAGCGAAAGCCAGCTGACGAGTTAGGTTGAATTGAGTCGCTTTTAAGCACTTAATTCAACGGCAGCAAGAAGTTGTAAAAAACTCCTTGACGCGAAACGGGAAATGCGTAAAATGCACGACCCTGAGCTGATGAAGTATCAGCACGACCCGCCTGCAACGGTATGTGGTCAACGCTCTTTAACAAGATAAAACAAGAAATCTGTGTGGACACTCACAGGTGTTGAGTTAATCGAAACTGCTTAACCTTCGGGTTGGCAGTCAAAAATTTAAATCAATGTAACAATGAGTGTTCATAGTAATATGTACAGTTTGTTTCTTTAGCGAGAAACAAAAAAATCAGAATTCATTGAGCCGCTGAAGTCGCAAGACGGAAGCAACAAAACTTTAATTGAAGAGTTTGATCATGGCTCAGATTGAACGCTGGCGGCAGGCCTAACACATGCAAGTCGAGCGGCAGCACAAGGGAGTTTACTCCTGAGGTGGCGAGCGGCGGACGGGTGAGTAATGCCTAGGGATCTGCCCAGTCGAGGGGGATAACAGTTGGAAACGACTGCTAATACCGCATACGCCCTACGGGGGAAAGGAGGGGACCTTCGGGCCTTCCGCGATTGGA
>NZ_JAKKRN010000021.1:0-83778 GCF_025654245.1 Shewanella sp. SM29 | reverse complement strand
AAAAGTAAGATGATGGTCATCACTTCGCTCATCGTCATACGGCCAGCGCGATGACGCTTGCGTGTACCATCGATTAACAGCGTTTTTTCCCATTCTGGAATAAAAACAGCGCAAAAATCATCGACATCGCAAAACACTTCCACTAATTTATGCATAGGCCCTCCGGTGTGATGGGGTTTCTCTTGGTCGAAAGATCCGATCACTTGGAGGGCTATTAGTTCAACATTTCTTATCCCGAGTTCAGGTTAACTAATGTTATTTATCACCTGTAAAATATTATTCATCTCTTCAGTTTAGTCTGCTAAGTTCCATCAGCTCATCAAATAAACAACCGCTGACGCAATCGTTATTGATATAAAAATCATGTAATTATTAAATTCATAAATTATGGGCGTCACTTCTAAATTTATTACTATAATTCTTCAATGATTTAATGTTTTGCCACGTACTGCCGCTATACTAAAACAACGTTAGAGAGCTAACGGAATATAAAGGATATAGATTATGCGATCGACACTCAAAACGCGGCTGCTGTTCAGCAGTCTTTCCGCTGTACTGATCACTATTGCTGTACTCGTAAGTATCTCTAGTTATTTCATTAGAAATAATGCGTTAGAAAACACTCAACATGAAATTGACCAACTAGCGATTACCTTTTCATCCGGCATAGGTCAGTGGATGCAAGACAGAAAAATGGCCATTACCAGCCTAAAACAAGTCGTTGAAGCCGATCCGAGTACAAACGTTACCCCTCATTTGCTGCAAGCGCATACTGCGGTTGACTTTGCCCTCACTTACTATGGCGACGAACAAGGCAACATGTATCGCCAAGATCCGTCGCTAAATACCGCGAATTATGATCCCCGCGTTCGCCCTTGGTATATGGACGCTAAAGCTGCCGGTAAAATGATCATGACGGCGCCCTACGTCAGCGCCACACTGAAAAAACAAGTCGTGACCATTGCCGAACCTGTAATGAGTTCTGGCCGATTGATAGGCGTTGCCGCAGCGAACTTAACCATAGATCAGCTAACCGATGCGGTGCAGCGCCTCGTAGTGCCGGGCGAAGGTTATACATTGATGGTCGATAATGCAGGGCTCATTATTAGTCATCCCAATAGCCAGCTAAATACTCAACAACTCACGAAAATTGATAGTGATTTTAGTAATAGCTGGTTATCACAGCGCACCAATGCCAATACGATGGAAGAGCGAAACCTCGATGGCGCCACTAAATTAATTTATGTGGCGGCAATTCCCTCAACAGACTGGGCGCTGATTTTCGTGATGGATAAGCAAGAAATCATGTCACAGGCAACCGATCTTGCTTGGTGGATGTCTGCCGTAGGTGTTGCACTATTGGTGCTGTTTGGTTTGATTTTAATCGCCATCTTTAAAATCCAATTCAAAGATCTCGAACGCGTTGCCCAAGCACTCAATGATATTGCCGAAGGCGATGGCGATCTCACTGTGCGCATTCATACTGCCAACAGTCACGATGAAATTGGTATGTTAGCTTCGGGTTTTAACCGCTTTGTAGAACGTCTACACGGTATGATTTCCCGCATGCACAAGATTGCGGGCCAATTGGAATATCAAGCCAAAGGAAGTAGTGCGTCAGCAACGGATAACAGTCAGCGCATTGAAGTACAGCAAGATGAAGTGACTATGGTTGCCACTGCGGTGACCGAAATGGCCAGCGCCACCGAGGAAATTGCCAGTAATGCTGAGCATACAGCGCAGACCGCTCAAAATGCGGTCGGACTTTCAAACCATGGCCATAAACAGGTAATGCAAAGCCAGCAATCTATCCGTAATTTAGCCAGTGAAGTCGAAACTGCAGGGCGAATTATCGGTGAACTGAACGAGCACTCACAAAAGATCAACAGCATTTTGTTGACCATTAGTGGCATCGCAGAGCAAACCAACTTACTTGCACTCAATGCAGCCATTGAGGCGGCACGTGCAGGAGAACAAGGTCGTGGCTTCGCTGTAGTTGCTGATGAGGTGCGTGTACTGTCACAACGTACGCATTCATCGACACAAGAAATTCAAGCAATGATCGAAACCCTACAACAAACCGCAGGCAAAGCCGTTAAGTCTATGACTCAAAGTCATGAAATGGCAGAAACCAGTGTGGCCGATGCTAATTCAGCCAGCGAAAGCCTGTTGCAAATCAGCAAAGCCATTAATGATATTTCAGATATGGCGAGCCAAATTGCCACAGCAGCCGAGGAGCAAACCTCAGTCACCAGCGAAATCAACCGTAATACAGAGTCGATTCGTGAAGTGTCAGAGAATCTCTCGATTGAGGCACAAACGTCTATGGTCCAAGCTCAAGAGCTCGCCCATTTAGCCGCATCATTGCAGCAGGAAGTTAATCGCTTCAAACTGTAATCAAAAGCCTTATTTTATATAAAGATTACATCAACAGTTCCATACAATAATGCCCGCAAGTGTCAGTGACATTTGCGGACATTTCTTTACATATTATTTCTTCAAAGACTTACAATGGCTTACCTAAAGCAAGCTTAAATGATCTTCATCGCTTTATTTTCAGGAATATTGGCCTCAGGCCGAAGCTCAGCATGTAAGTTTCTTAATCCTTGGTAACCCATTTCAATTCGATTTCCGCCATTCTTTTTAGCTTTATACATAGCAGTATCGGCACAGGAAATAAGCTGTTTCTCATCTTCACCGTGCTCTGGATACAGAGCAATACCGATACTCGGCAGAATATGGATCTGCTGTTCGGCAAGCTCGAAGGGTTGCTCGAATACTTGCAATATTTTTTGCGCAGCCAGCAGGGTATTATGTGCTGAATCGACTCGTTCAAGTAAGATGACAAACTCATCCCCCCCAAAACGCGCAACGGTATCTGAGCCCCTCACACAACTGACTATTCGCTGCGCTGTCACTTGCAGTAATAAATCGCCCACGCTATGACCAAAAGTATCGTTAACCCACTTAAATTTATCTAAGTCTAAATAAAGCAAAGAGAAATAACTTGATTCCCTATGGGCTCGAGATAGCGCCTTTTGAAATCTATCGTAAAAAAGCTCACGATTGGGTAACAAGGTTAACTGATCATAAAGTGCAATATGCTCTAATCGCGCGAGCATTTGTCGACGCTCAATCGCAAAGGCTATTTGCGTAGAAACAAACTCCAATAACTCACGGTCTTGGTGTGTATATGAAGCCGAAGTGGGCAAGCTATGCATAATCAAAGCGCCGATAACGCCTTTCTGTAGCTTCAGCGGCACACCCAGCCAACTTAAACAGCCATTACCCAAATCTTCACGAATCGCTTGGGGATAATCAGTTAAGGTCACGGGGCACAGGAGTAAAGACTCAGCACTGCGTATCACTTGGTCAGTGAACACACTGAAACTTGCAATATCGATAAGTGAATCCTTGCCAGTAGCGGCTTTATAAGGAAAACTTAATTCATTTAAATCTTGATCGTACAATGCAATAGCAAAGTTTACTGCAGGCAATAATTTAGCAATAATTTCATGAATTCGACGATATAGGGCTAGCAAGTCCTCAGCGACATGCACAGCCTCTGAAATCTCATATAAGGCTGCTTGTCTACGTTCGGCATTTTTGCTCTTAGAAATATCTCTAGCGACTGCGACACGTTGTTGATAAGCATCGGACCAACGTGCAGACCAAAGAATATCGACGATAACACCATCTTTACGCACATAACGGTTTTCAAAATCGACTTTAAAGCGACCTGCCATAATTTCATTGGCCGTTGCGAGAGTGCGTTCCCTATCCTCTGGAATGACAAGATCTAGCATCTGCATACCCATCATTTCTTCTGGGGTATAGCCAAAAATACGTTCTGCCCCTGCACTGACAAATTCAAACCTCCCCGCTTTATCGACGACACAAATAGCATCCAAGAGAAGGTCGATAAAATTGCTTAAGGAAGTGTAGCCATCATTATTCACGTAATTCTCCAATAAACGTCCGTCTTTGGCTAAGTCCTAAGTTTGATCATAAGCATAAAAATAATAATAACGCACTATTAGAGTAGGTTAATTTTCAATGTCATTCCAGAGTTGGCTAAGTTAAGTCCGACTTTTACAGAGTTAAATTCAAACAAAATCAAACACAATACTTAAGGCCATCGGTGGCACTATTTGACTCTGGACGACAGATATCGGCACAATGCCCTAAAATGTTGGTCAACATCAGGGCGCGGCTTTGGTACGCGCAAATCGCATTAAAGGAATTTATTTTTGGACCGATTGTGCTCTCCGTTACATCAACCCAACCATTTTCGCCTTGGGCTTGCCATGTGGTCGCACTCTAATTGGCAAGAAAGTGTGTATGGTCACGGAACTAAACAAGCGGAGCGACTCGCCCGTTACGCGACAATATTCAATACTGTCGAAGGGAACACCAGCTTCTACGCAACGCCTGCACAGCAAACGGTAATGAATTGGCACAGTGCCACGCCCGATAGCTTTCGTTTTACCTTCAAACTACCGCAAACCATCACTCACCAAAGATTATTGCAACACTGCGGCCAAGAATTGAAAGATTTTTTCCAGATAATGGCACCATTAATCGATAAAACAGGGATCTGGAAAATTCAACTGCCCGCCCATTTCGGCCCAGAAAACTTGCCTGCGTTAGCGCAATTTCTAGATCAAATCCCCCAAGGGTTAACCTATGGCGTCGAAGTCAGGCATGCAGCGTTTTTTGCTAAAGGAGATGCCGAGCGTGCGCTTAATCGATTACTCATCGATAAAAAAGTGAATCGCATCATCATGGACAGTAGGCCCTTGTTTGCACTGCCGCCCTGCAATGTCGCGATTATCGACGCTCACAAGAAAAAACCTCGAGTGCCAGTGCATGCAATTGCCACCGCCAATAATCCAGTGGTGCGCTTTATCGGCCAACCAGACGATGCCGTCGCACAACTCGCACAGCAAGGCGTTGCTGTTTTACCTAAGGATAACGATACCTTTTTTGATAATTGGCTCACCCAACTCCCGCAGTGGCTCGCAGAAGGTCGTGAACCCTATCTGTTTATCCATACTCCCGACAATGAAGCCGCGCCTGAACTAGCCATCCGTCTCTATCAAAAAATGCGCAGCCAAATTGCAGCGCACATTCAACTCGCCGAGCTACGCCTGCTTGATAAGAAACCTGAGGAGACAAGCACGCAGATGGGACTTTCTTGGTAAAACGGACGCTAAGTAAAATGGACGTAAGAAGAAACCCACGGCAAACTCGCCGTGGGTATATACCCAAACAACCTGAAGATGCAGGATTCAGCGGGAATTTAACGCACTTTAGGCAAGGCCATTTATTGCTCCTGCATAAATGGCATTCACGCCATCCATGGCGATTGCGGTTATTTGCAGGCCTAGCGGGCTAAGTTAAAAATAACCAACGCAGCATAAAGTGCGTTAAAACCCGCCGGGACGGAGCGCCCAGGGCACTCCACTTCCGTGTTGCATCAATTCAAAAGGTGGCCGACATTCTGTCATTAATGCGCCTTGAATTGAAGCACCCTGGGCGCTCTGAAACTCGTATCTTCAGGTAGCTTGGGTATAGATGAAAAACAGCTTTAACTCGGGATAAATAAGTTATTCATTTGCTCAAAACCAAGGGAAATGGCTTTAGGTATTGGATCCTTATCAACGGCAATAACCGCATCATTTGACTCTCGCTGAAACGGTTTTGCCTTAATTGAATTTAACAAAATTGGATTAAGCAAAGTGCTATAGGCCTGTAAAAATGAAGCTGGGCCAGTGGAAAAACGCTGCACACCTGCGGCAAATAACTCGCCGATATCCATCTGCTCATTCAATAGCATAAAATTCAGTGGCATATCCACAGCGGCAGACAAGCGCTTAGCGGTCTCGACCTTAATCGCGCCAGGGATAAAGCCACCATCCGCACCCGCAGCCTGATATTGAGTTAACCTATCGATAGTCATAACAACTGCGGCCTCACCACTGGCTAAACCCAGTAAATACACATCAGTTCGCGCATTAATAAATAATCCTTGGCAACAAGGATGGGCGCGAATAGCTTTAATTTTGGCCACCATCTCAGCAACACTTGCACTGCCATCCTCAATATTTATTCCTGCTACGCCAAGCTCAGCGAGCTGCGCAACAAAAGCAGCAACCTCATCGGGATCTTGGCTATAACCAGATTCAATATCTATCGTCACGGGCACTCGGCTCAGCCGTAGAATATTGTTCACTACGTCCAATAAAGCCGCTTTAGGTAGCACTTGCCCATCGGGATAACCGAGCGACCAAGCCAATGCCGCGCTACTGGTCGCAATCGCACGGGCGCCCGATGCTTGGATGATGGCCGCACTGGCGGCATCCCAAGCGTTAGTTAATATCAGCGGCTCAGATTGTTGATGTAGTGCTTTGAAAAGTGTTCTAGATTGCTCAGCCATCTTATGTCCTTGTTGGTGTTGGAGGCTCAACTCTAACAAGATGGCTTAGGTAATTATCGCGGGAAACGGCACTGAACCGAAAAACCAAGCCCTCAAGGCTTGGCTATGTGAGCATTCAACTTGAGTATTCTTGGCTAACCCCAAAGTGCATTGGCAAGGATAAACACACTCGCGGAGAGCAACATAGTAATAGGTAGTGTCAGCAGCCAAGCGAGCATGATCTGCTTAATAGTTTGGATCTGAAGCCCTGAACGATTAGCCACCATAGTACCCGCAACAGCGGAAGACAAAATATGAGTCGTCGATACCGGCATCCCCGTCATACTGGCAATCCCAATAGAGACGGCAGCCGTGACCTGCGCGGCAATGCCTTGGCTGTAAGTCATACTCGATGAACCAATTTTTTCCCCCACTGTATATACAATCCGCCGCCACCCCACCAACGTGCCGCAACCCAGCGCAGTAGCAATGGCAATAATCACCCAAATGGGCGCATACTCAGTAGTTCTAGTGAGATCTTTTCGCCATTTAGCCAATGAACTTAAATCCTTAGCAGGAAGATCCAATTTAGCCACTTGGCGAGCAGTATCATCGATGCACAACAATAAACGTCGCACCTCGCGTCGCTCTTCTACATCCATATCTTTGTAAGTCGAGACTTTTGCTAAGCGACGGTCAAGTAACGACATCGCCGGTAATACATTGGCAGATGAGCAATGGGCCAGCATATATTCGGGAACGTTGACCAAGGCTTTAAAGTCGATAACATCCGCGATAACGGCTTGGTTACGGTCATAAATCGCCATAATGCGACGATTAGCATCTTGAGTTCTTTCTAAATCATAGGGTTGACTGCCCATGTCCAAGGCAAAATAAGCCGGTGCCATACAAATCAGCACTAGCATCACTAAACCTATCCCCTTCTGTCCATCGTTAGAACCATGGGCGAAACTCACCCCCATAGCAGAGATAATTAAACTCGCCCTTGCCCAAAATGGAGGGTGTTTTTTACCATTAATCTGCATCTGCTCATCTGGGGTACGGTGAATTTTATGTTTCTGCCAAACGTATTTCATGATGAGCAAAAAAATCCCTGCCATCACAAACCCTAAGGTCGGCGAAATAATCAAGGACAGCATGATCTGCGTTGCTTTAGAGACATTAATGCCCTGCAAGATAGGCTGATGATTTATCCAAGCGAACGCGCCACCCACGCCCATTATCGAACCAATCAAGGTATGGGAACTCGATGCCGGAATACCAAAATACCAAGTACCTAAGTTCCAGATAATTGCCGAAAATAGCAAGGAAAACACCATCAGCAAGCCTTGGATTGAGTCCATACCGAGCAAGGAGTCTACGGGTAATAAATGCACTATCGCATAGGCCACTCCTAACCCCCCTAACAGCACACCCGCAAAATTAAATAGTGCGGAGGTAACGACCGCCAGATTTGCCGGCATTGCCTTGGTATAGATCACCGTCGCCACCGCATTTGCCGTGTCGTGGAAGCCATTAATAAATTCGTATGCCAGTACAAAAAGTACGGCAAGGACTAAACCCACCGACCACGCAAAGCCTAACGTTGTGAACATTTCAAACATAAAATACTTACCCATGGCGAGAACGCCCACAGGTTACGCCCAAGTTTGGGGTCTTTTACAGTGAAAAATTGTTTAGATTGTCAAAAAGTGAATTAGCCCCCAATAACTCAGTAGCATGCTTGCAATTAACACTGGCTTGATTTTTTAGATGTCAAATGAGCGGCATTCCCCGCATCTTGTTAATCATCAAAACAAAAACGCCAGCTAAGTTAGCTGGCGTTTTAGATTAATGACTCACTAATCGCTTATTGCAGATGACCTGCATTGTGCAATTCACGATCATCCTTAGCAGGCGGATTCCACTGATACATCCAAGTCTCAGACAATGGCTGACCATCGACCTCCAAATAGACCCTCAGGTTAATCGGCTCAGTACCGTCTCCGGGGGGCACTACGTCAAACATAGCGCGGTAACCATTAATCGAGGCTAAAGGACGGGCAGATTCAATTTCCACTTTGCCTTCAGATGCTGTGATCACGGCTTTAACTTGGGTGTCTTTACCTATCATAGGTAAAGTTCCGCCCGCGAAATCAACCACAAAACGCTTACTGTAGTATTTGCGTTTCTGGCCAACTACGCCGCCAATCCCGGTGAAGGTATCGACAACCCGAGCACGGGGTGATTGAACCGGTGGAATGCCACCCCAGTACATATTGTAGCTGTACAGCAGCTCTTGACCAGGAACAATCGGCTCAGCAGGATTCCAGAAAGCCACTATATTATCAAAGGTTTCATCCAGTGTTGGAATTTCAACCAACTGCACGGAACCTTTACCCCAACTGCTGGTTGGTTCAATCCATAGGCTTGGGCGTTTATCATAAAACACGCCGTCGTCCTGATAATGATCGAAGTTACGATCACGTTGCAGTAAACCAAAACCTTTTGGATTTTCATCGCTATAGGCGTTGAATCGCAAGTTTTCAGGGTTACCTAGCGGACGCCAAATCCATTCACCATTCCCCGTGTGCATGGCTAAACCATCGGTATCATGGATTTCTGGACGCCAGTCATAACCGGTGCGGCGATCGTTCTCACCCACCATAAACATACTGGTCAGTGGCGCAACGCCTAAACGTTCAATCGCTTTACGTGGATAAACTGCCACATCCACCTTCATTTTTAAACGTTCACCCGGTTCGATATCAAAACGATAAGCCCCAGTGACACTCGGAGAGTCTAGCAAGGCATACACAGTGGTGATATTCGATCCTGGTTTAGGTTTTTCTAACCAGAAATTGGTGAACATTGGAAACTCTTCGGGTTTTGGCAGTGCAGTATCAACCGCTAAGCCACGAGCCGACAAACCGTACTGCATTTCTTGACCCACTGCGCGGAAATAACTAGCGCCAAGGAAGGCAACAATGTCACGCTGCCAATCGGTATTAAATTGCATACGGAAACCCGCAAAACCAAGATCCTTAGGCAACTGACTACCTTTAACCTTTGACTTGCCGTAATCGAACATTGAAGGTGAATATTCGATTAACTTAGCCTTACCCTCATTTAGCTCATAAATATGAATAGGGGTATCGAAAAACAGCCCAAGATGGAACAGTTCGGCACGAAACTCCGAATCTTGATCACGCCATAGTGCGGCTTTCTTCTTGAAGTGGAATTGTTGGTAATCATCCCAACTCATGCCCTGAAGACTTTTAGGTAATTCGCCTTTATGACTCTCATAGGGTTGTGCAGCCATAGTACGGGCATAACCCTTAAGCCAAGCGTAACTAAACTCTTCACCTTCTTGTGGTGACGCCTGCTTACCTGCCGCACATGCTGAAAGACTCAGCAATACGCTACAGGTTAACAATACGCCGCCAACCATACGCTGCAAACGGCCGCGACGAGAGGAAGATTGGGCTTCAATCGAGGGTAGTGTCGCCCTCGATTCTTGATAAACGTTTCTTTGTTCGGGAAATAAATTGGGTTGCATAAGCAGACTCTGAATTGGTGTAACTTCCTGACACTTCCCTGCAAATCTGACTCAATTGCAGCGATGGCCCTGTGGAGAACTGTTGATGACAGAGGTAACAATACAGCGATCAGCAACAATTCGCCAGAATCTAGCATACTTTCTGTCGAATGGAATATGGCATGCTAGCTATTTTCAATCTTGAGGCCTATTTATGAAAATATGATTAAAAAATTCCGTTATTAACTGAATTTACGCCCATAAAAACCTCACTGCCAGCAAGAAGGCCGTCGACTTAATACCTGAAGATAAAGTGCACCTTCGGCATAGGTTAATTATCTGCTCAGCGTGTTAACTCGAAGAGATAATATCGCCAGCCCGCAAAATCGGTTTATGGCCTTAAAATCATACAAGTCGCCGTAGCAGTGGCGAGCAGTTTTCCATCTTGCGTTTTTAGCGTACCTTCCGAAATACCTAAAGACTTAGATAAATTGATCACCTTACCCTCAGCCACTAACACTTGATGTTTAGGCACAGGTCGAATCATTTTAATATTCAAATCGATAGTGCCGTAACCTACACCCGCTTCAAGCAATGTATGCACGGCGCAACCAGTAACCGAATCCAATACTGTCGCGGCAAAACCACCATGAACGCCGCCCAATGGGTTGAGGTGCTTATCATCGGCAGTCGCATGGAATGTCACCGTTCCTTCGTCGGCTTGAACCAGCGACATTGGCATAGTGAGAGAGATAGAAGGTGCGGGTAATTCACCCCTTGCCATCGCCTGTAAAATAGCTAAACCCGACATTTGCTGAATATTCATATTCCACCTAAATTGATGAGCGTCAAAGCACATGAATAAAAATGACCGCTTAACCACTTTGAATTAGGCGATCATTTAACTGAAAATCCACTTAAACGCTCGGTCCGCATTAACCCCAGCGGCGCCTAAATTGGATCCATATACCACTAAAAAGACTAATAAATATAAGCTCAGCGAAGATCGAATCTATCTAAGTTCATCACCTTAGTCCAAGCGTCGATAAAATCATCGACAAATCGCAGCTGTGCATCACTGCTCGCGTACACTTCTGCGAGTGCACGCAGCTGCGAATTAGAGCCAAAGATCAAATCAACACGACTTGCAGTCCACTTTTGATGGCCGCTGACACGATCAACACCCACAAACATATCCTCCGCTTTAGAAGTGGGTTTCCACGTCGTCCCCATATCGAGCAAGTTAACAAAAAAGTCATTGGTCAAAAACTCAGGACGCGCAGTCAATACACCCATTTTTGACTGATCAGAGTTCGTATCTAACACCCGCAGACCGCCAATAAGCACTGTCATTTCCGGCGCAGTTAAGGTCAGCAATTGTGCCCTATCGACCAATAACTCCTCCGCCGAAACAGAAAACGGAGTGGGATGATAATTTCTAAAGCCATCAGCGACAGGTTCAAGTACCGCAAAAGATTCCACATCCGTTTGCGCTTGTGTGGTATCCATACGACCCGGCGTAAATGGAATCGTCACTTCAACCCCCGCATTTCTAGCCGCTTGATCAATACCGACACAGCCTGCCAGCACAATCAAGTCAGCAAGGGAGATTTGCTTACCTCCTTGATTGAACTCAGACTGAATAGTCTCAAGCACTTTCAGCACCTTAGCAAGTTGCTCAGGCTGGTTTACTGGCCAATCTTTTTGCGGCGCTAGGCGAATTCGAGCGCCGTTCGCACCACCGCGCATATCAGAACCACGGTAGGTCGAAGCAGAGGCCCAAGCGGTTGCAACGACTTCTGAAATCGTTAATCCAGAGCCAATAATCTTAAGTTTAAGATCCGTTACATCCTGCTCATCAACCAAGGGATGATCAACCGCTGGGATGGGATCTTGCCAAAGAAACTCTTCTGCTGGCACTTCAGGACCCAAATAGCGTGTGCATGGCCCCATATCCCTGTGCGTCAGCTTGTACCAAGCCTTTGCAAAGATCTCAGCAAACTCATCAGGATTTTCAAAGAGTCGACGCGATATTTTCTCGTAATCAGGATCGAAGATCAGTGCAAGGTCAGTGGTTAACATGGCCGGCACATGGCGTTTTGAGGCGTCGTGCGCATCGGGGATCACCCCTTTACCCGCACCATTTTTAGGTATCCACTGATGGGCACCCGCAGGGCTCTTAGTCAGTTCCCATTCATATCCAAATAGATTTTCAAAAAAATTGTTACTCCATTGGGTTGGTGTTGAGGTCCAAGTCACTTCGAGGCCACTGGAAATAGTATCGCCACCTTTACCGCTTTTATAGCGGCTCAACCAACCTAGCCCTTGCTGTTCAATACCTGCGGCTTCTGGCTCAGGTCCTACTAATGCTGCGTCACCTGCACCATGGGTTTTACCAAAAGTATGACCTCCGGCAATCAAGGCTACGGTTTCTTCATCATTCATCGCCATGCGGGCAAAGGTTTCGCGGATATCAACGGCGGCAGCGAAAGGATCAGGGTCGCCATTGGGTCCCTCAGGGTTAACATAAATTAACCCCATTTGGACTGCGGCGAGGGGATCTTCAAGATCTCGCTCTCCCGAGTAACGCTTATCGTCTAACCATTTATTTTCCGCCCCCCAGTAAATATCAGCTTCGGGTTCCCAAATATCGACTCGCCCACCAGCGAAACCTAAGGTTTTGAATCCCATAGATTCCAGCGCGACATTACCCGTGAGGATCATCAAATCGGCCCAAGAGATTTTATTGCCATATTTTTGTTTAATCGGCCAAAGGAGCCGGCGTGCTTTATCGAGGTTTACGTTATCTGGCCAGCTGTTTAACGGTGCGAAACGTTGATTACCGCTCCCCGCTCCGCCACGTCCATCACCGGTACGATAGGTGCCGGCACTGTGCCATGCCATACGAATAAATAGCGGCCCATAGTGGCCAAAATCTGCTGGCCACCAGTCCTGTGAATCCGTCATTAATGCGAGGAGATCTTGCTTTACAGCAGCTAAATTGAGGGATTTAAAGGCTTCAGCATAATTGAAGTCATCACCCAAAGGATTAGATAAGGAAGAGTGTTGGTGCAGAATATCGAGCCGGAGCTGTTTAGGCCACCAATCTCGATTCGAGGTGCCACCAGCAGAATGGTGCATAGGACATTTGTTCTCAGACATAACGTGCTCTCCTTCTGTTCGCAAAAAATATTCAAGTAAATAAAATCTAAATGACTTTTGCCGCAAGTTTGTACTGCTTAACGCTCTCTACCACAGACTAATCGTTTCAATAGAGAAATAAAAACCAGTCTAACGACCTTACCTTACCTCTAGATGAAACGCGATGAATCCGCTCATTAAAAAATATTCAGCAAAATTACCCTTTCTAAAATAAGCTATTAAAGGATAGTAGAATGATACCAATCATAAAAAACAAGGGCTGCAAAATGCAGCCCTTGTTTTTTATTGGGTAAAACTATGGGATAACTAACTATTTAGCTTCTGCCACAGGTTTGCGTCTATTGTGCGCAATGATCAGGGCAACTAAACAGATAACCCCGACAGCGATACCCACTGGCTGGCTCAAAGGTTGCGGTAAACCTAGGCCAATACCCGCAGTCATAATATAAGACACAGTAACGCTGGTACCGCCAATTGCTGGTAAGCTAACAATCCAATGGAAGGTCCCGCGATCGAACAAATACTTAGTCGCTAACCACAACACACTGGTTGATAGCAGCATATTTGAGAAGGCAAAGTAACGCCAAATCAAAGAGAAATCGATCTTCGTCATAAAGTACGCAATGGTCAGAATAGGCACTGCAACCAATAAACGATTACGCATACTTTGCGGAATATGGAAGGCATCGATAATCGTCAAACGCAGCGAACGAAATGCGGTATCGCCAGAGGTGATAGGGAAGATAGCCACGGCCACAATCGCCATAATACCGCCCGCAACACCTAAATACGTAGTTGCCACTTGGTTAACCACTAAACCTGGGCCACCTTGGTCGAGCAAACTCTTAAGCTCAACATAACCGCCAGGGAAAGCTGCAATACCCGCCGTTGCCCATACACAAGCAACGATACCTTCAGCAACCATAGCGCCATAATACACAGGGCGAACATACTTCTCATTCGTCAAGCAACGAGCCATGATGGGCGCTTGAGTTGAATGGAAACCGCTAATCGCACCACAGGTAATAGTCACAAATAACAGTGGCCAAACAGGTAGTCCATCAGGGTTTGGTTCGAGTAACTCATTGTTGTAATGGCTGTGGTCGAAATAGGCAAACACATCCCCCATTTCAGGTAACTGCGGCGCATTGATCATTAGAGCAACGGCGATAGAAACTGTCATGACTATCATCAACAAACCAAATGCGGGATATAATTTAGTGATGATTTTATCAATCGGCAGCATAGTCGCTAAAAAGTAATAGACTAAAATCACTAACACCCAGAAGGTATTATTGCCAAAGATGGTGTCTTTAAAATAATCGAGATTACTCAGCAAACCTGCGGGGCTCATGATGAAGACCACGCCCACAAAAAACAGCAGCATAGCGGTAAACAGCAACATCACGCCTTTAAAGTAAATATTAAAGTAGTGGCCCGCAATCTCTGGCAGACTCTTACCGTCTTCTTTAATACTGAGCACGCCAGAAAAATAATCATGTACTGCGCCGCCAATAATATTCCCCAGTACAATCCACACTAAGGCTATTGGGCCGTAAAGTGCACCGAGGATCGGGCCAAATATCGGCCCCACACCAGCGACATTGAGGAACTGGATCAGAAACGCTTTAGCCGGATGAACCGGAACGTAATCGACGCCATCTTCGAATCTCGCCTGTGGTGTTATCGCTTTAGGATCGATACCCGCTTGCCGCTCAACAAAGGGACTATAGAACTTGTATGCAAGCACTAAGAGTGCGATACAAATAAAGAAAATTAACATTATTTAATTATCCATACTTTAGTAGGAGGTGATTTAATGGAGAGTTTCATTGAGTTAGCGACTGAGGTCAAGCAACACACTATTAGACTAATGTCGGGTTGATTATCTGAAACAGCCGTACGAGTGGGTATAGATGAACAAACGCGTTTAAAAATAATCCCTATGAAGTATTTATGCACTCAGTAATACAACCAACTATTTTGATGTTTCTCAATTGCCTCTTCTTGAACTCCTCGCCCTAGGTATTCCTGCAAACCATCGCTATCGAAAATGAAATGAACACAGACAATATCGCATGTGACTGGCGGCGAGATGCTAGCAGCATAGACGAGTGTTTCGTGACATCCCAATATACAACCCCAAGTTAAAAACACTATCTACACTCACAAGCTAAACCCGCAATCTACACTACGATCGATAGCCACAACCTAAAGCTAACGTGCCACTTAATGATGCTCATCTAGCCCATTTTTAGGTTACTAACAGTTCGACTTTATCACTCATTATTTTTAGCTATTTTAGAAAACAAAAAACCAGCCAAATGGCTGGTTTTTTAGGGGGTATTTCATCGTAGCGATGCTCAGGTCATACCTAAATCAATCACTGTAAACTTAAGCTATTGCGACTTACTAAAAGTCGAGTGGCTAAACTAATACAACAAAATGTACCAACGAAATACCTTGTTCGACTGCATTACGCCTGTGGGCGCATAGCAGGGAACAGGATCACGTCACGGATAGTATGAGTGTTAGTGAACAACATCACTAAACGGTCGATACCAATACCTTGACCTGCCGTGGGTGGCAAACCGTGTTCCAGTGCAGTGATATAGTCTGCATCGTAGAACATAGCTTCATCGTCACCTGCATCTTTCGCGTCAACCTGTGCTTTAAAGCGGTTGTCTTGATCTTCAGCATCGTTCAGCTCGCTAAAGCCGTTAGCCACTTCGCGGCCACCGATGAAGAATTCGAAACGGTCAGTGATGAAATGGTTGTCATCATTACGACGTGCCAATGGTGAAATGTCCGCTGGGTAGCCAGTGATGAACGTTGGTTGCATCAATTGCCACTCAGCTGTTTCACCGAAGATTTCTTCAAGTAGCTGACCACAAGTCCAGAACTTCTCAATCTTCATGCCTAAGCTTTTCGCCAAATCGCGCATGAATTCAACATCTTTCACTTGCTCATAGGTCATAGCTTGGATAGTCGCGTTATCAGGATTGTACTTCTGAATCGCTTCTAACATGCTTAAACGTGCGTATGGGCCGCCGAAATCAACTGTGTGCTCGCCGTAGGGCATTTGCGCACTGCCAAGCAGTTCGATAGCAATCGAGCTGAGCATTTCTTCGGTGAGGTCCATCAGATCTTTGTAGTCTGCATAAGCCATATAGAATTCCATCATAGTGAATTCTGGGTTATGACGTGGTGACAGACCTTCGTTACGGAAGTTACGGTTGATTTCGAACACACGCTCAAAACCGCCGACCACTAAACGCTTCAGATATAGTTCTGGTGCGATACGCAGGTACATTGGCATGTCTAAGGCGTTGTGATGAGTGATAAAAGGACGGGCCGAAGCACCACCTGGGATCACATGCATCATAGGGGTTTCAACTTCCATGAACTCTTTTTTGATCATGAAGTTACGGATTGCAGAAACTACTTTAGAACGCATGATAAAGGCATTGCGCGAATCTTCGTTAACGATGAGATCCACGTAACGTTGACGGTAGCGCATTTCTTGATCGGCTAGACCATAATAGTCCGCAGGCAATGGACGCAGCGCCTTGGTCAGTAACTCGTACTGTTCCATGTTGACGTATAAGTCGCCTTTACCAGACAAATGCAGCTGACCAGTTACACCTATGATGTCACCGATATCCAGACCTTGAAAACGCTCTTTCAAATCAGCTTGTACGCTTTTTTCAGCGTAAGCTTGAATACGGCCAGACACGTCTTGGATCACTAAGAAAGGACCACGTTTTGCCATGATGCGGCCAGCAATGCTGGTCTTAAAACCTAAGGCTTCGAGTTCTTCTTTAGTGTTTTGACCATACAGTGCTTGCAGTTCAGCCGCTTTATGGGTGCGACGGAAGGTATTTGGATGCGCATTAGCACTACAGTTTGGGCGGATGCTTTCTAGCTTGGCACGGCGCTCGGCGATCAGTTTGTTCTCATCAATTACTTGTTCAGTCATCTTATTTCTCGTCTATACCTTGAATTAATTACAGCCCAGATTTCAAACTGGCTTCGATAAACTTATCCAGATCGCCATCGAGTACCGCTTGAGTATTGCGGGTTTCAACGCCTGTGCGTAAGTCTTTAATGCGGGCATCGTCTAATACATAAGAGCGAATTTGACTGCCCCAGCCGATATCAGACTTAGCGTCTTCTGCGGCCTGTTTGTCGGCATTTTGCTTGAGCATTTCTAACTCAAACAGTTTTGCTTTCAGCTGCTTCATCGCAGCATCTTTATTTTTATGCTGTGAACGGTCGTTCTGGCACTGCACGACGGTATTCGTCGGTAAGTGGGTAATACGAATCGCCGATTCCGTTTTGTTAACGTGCTGACCACCCGCGCCCGATGCGCGATAAGTGTCAATACGCAGATCCGATGGGTTGATATCAATCGTGATATCGTCATCGATTTCTGGATAAACGAACACAGAGCAGAATGACGTATGACGACGACCCGATGAATCGAATGGCGACTTACGTACTAAACGGTGCACGCCAGTCTCAGTGCGTAACCAACCAAACGCATATTCGCCAGTAAACTTAATGGTCGCGCCTTTAATACCGGCCACGTCACCATCGGTTACTTCCATCAACTCAGGGCTAAAGCCATGGGCTTCGCCCCAACGTAGGTACATACGCAGCACCATGTTGGCCCAATCTTGGGCTTCGGTACCACCACTGCCAGACTGAATGTCTAAATAACAGTTTGACGCATCTTGCGGGCCGGAGAACATACGACGGAATTCAAGATCGGCAAGACGGCTTTCGAGATAATCCAGCTCTTTACTGGTTTCATTGAAGGTATCTTCGTCTTCCTCTTCAATAGCCAGCTCGAGTAAGCCTTCAACATCTTCAAGACCTGAGTCCATATCGTCTATGGTTTTGACCACAGCTTCTAGGCTGGCGCGCTCTTTGCCTAAGGCTTGGGCGCGCTCTGGGTCGTTCCACACTTCTGAACTTTCAAGCTCACGGGTAACTTCTTCTAGACGCTCATTTTTGGCATCGTAGTCAAAGATACCCCCTAAGAAGCTCCGTGCGCTCGGCAAGCTCCTTAATTTTGAATTTTACTGGATTAACTTCAAACATGAGTTTTCAACTTTCTTTATTTGGCCGCTTTAATTGATCTTCCACTAAAAGGGGCGATGATTAACAGTATTTGCAACCGCGCATTTTAACCTAACCAGACTGGTAAACCTAGGGGTGCACTGTTCATTAAATGGGATAACAAGGATTATTTTCCAAGCTAAAAGACCACAGCACTAAAGCCGAGACTAACAAAAAGCAATGAGTTAAGACTGTGATCTTACTTAAATTTAGCCAAGATAGTGCTATGCGCGAGGCCAATGGCTGACACACAAGCGATCTCCTGCCTAAAAAATCCCCATAATATCAAAGGAAACGCAACTAAAAAGGCCAGATAACGTCAACCCCATCACGATCAAATTAGAGCAAACATTCACCAGCGCACAGTCTGAGCGGGTTTGTGATTCAAGCTGCAATTTTGCAGCAAACTTCACTCGCCCATAAGCGTCTTCTAAAGCTGTCTAGGTATACTCGAAACAACCTAAGCCTGCAGCCCCGCGCTATAGCAGCTAAGCACCCTACATATAAAAAGGCCATGGGATGATAGAACTTCGAATTGATGACCAAGTGTTGTCGGTTAATCCGACTGATAACCTACTGCAAGTGGCGCATGCTGCTGGCATAGCAATACCCAGCTTATGTGATCCCAGTGCAGCCTCGCAGCAATTAGGCGTTCACGAATATGCAGACAAGCAAGCCTGCAATTTGTGTGTCGTCCAGATTGAGAATTCCGACGCCAGTTTGCGCTGCGTACGCGCCTGTGAAACGTCCGCCACAGTCGGCATGCGAGTCATAACTCAGTCTGAATTCTTAAGTCAAAAACGCAAACAAGCGCTGACTGAGATCTTGAGCGATCATTTTGCCGATTGCGAAGCCCCCTGCCAACAAGCATGCCCTGCGGGCGTCGATGTACAGAGTTACCTGTATCACATAGCCCAAGGCAACCATACTGAAGCCGTTAAAGTCATTAAACAAACTTTGCCGCTGCCACTCTCCATTGGCCGTGTCTGCCCTGCTTTTTGTGAAGCACAATGTCGCCGCGGGCTGGTCGATGAGCCCATTGCCATACGTCAATTAAAACGCCACGCCGCCGATCTCGACTTAGCTGATGGCGAAAATGGGGGCATGAGTTATATGCTGCCACGCCAAACCGACACGGGCAAAAAAGTCGCGATTATCGGTGCGGGTCCAGCAGGGTTAAGTGCCGGATATTACTTATCAAACCAAGGTCATAGCGTAGAGGTGTTCGAATCTATGCCACAGGCGGGTGGTTGGCTACGTTATGGCATTCCTGAGTATCGTTTACCTAAGGCGATACTAGACAAGGAGATCGCACTCCTGTGCCGCAATGGCTTAACCATACACACAGAAACGCGTCTCGGTCACGAGATACATTTAAATCAATTAGTTGAAGATTTTGATGCCGTCTGTCTCGCCATTGGCGCCCAAAAAGCTGTGCCTATGGATTATCCCGGCAGCACACTCGCAGGTTGCTACTTAGGTGTCGATTACTTAAAAGATCATTGTCTCGAAAAGACACTTGTTTTAGGTAAGAAAGTCGCCGTCATTGGCGGTGGCAATACCGCTATTGATTGCGCCCGCACAGCAGTGCGTGAAGGTTGCGATGTCACCCTAATTTACCGTCGTACCCGCGCAGAAATGCCCGCCGAAGCTTACGAGGTACATGAGGCCGAAGTCGAAGGGGTAAAGTTTCATTTTTTAACCAATCCGCTTGAAAACCATAGCGATGCGCAAGGTAGAGTCCATTCAGTCACCTTCGCTAAGATGGCACTCGGCGAAGCCGATGCCTCTGGCAGACACGCTCCCGTTGATACTGGTGAAACCTTTACCCAAGATTTTGATACTGTGATAGCCGCAGTATCACAAACTCCCGATATGAGTTTTATGCAAGATCCCGCGAGCCACTTAAGTAATGGTGAACTCGCTCTCAGCCGCTGGAATACCTTTATCGGCTGCGAGCACACTATGTCATCAGGGGTTGAAAAACTCTTTGTGGTGGGGGATGCGCGCCGCGGTCCTGCCACCGCAGTCGCCGCCATAGGCGATGGCCATAAAGCCGCCATCGCCATAGATAAATTACTCAAACAAGGCCTAAGCTGTGAGCTGCATGCCACTGAATTTAATTCATCAAAAGCAGTCGGTAACACAATAAAACAAGGCTTGCCAACTATCGAGCTCTACCCCTCTGTCGCACGTAAAGCCCGTTTAAGCATGCCCGAATTGAACGCGGTGCAGCGTTTACTCAATTACGGCGAAGTCGAGCTAGGCTTTGCTCCCGATGCCGCCATGCAAGAAGCTGCTCGCTGCCTCGAATGCGCCTGCCAAGCCAATACTGATTGTAAATTAAGGGACTATGCGACCGACTACCATGTTGAACCTAAGTCACTCAGCACTCAAAGCGTGCGTAAGTTTTCGGTCGATAAATCGAGTCCGTTCATTCAATTTGATGCAAATCGTTGTATTAGCTGCGGTAAGTGCGTCGATGTGTGCCAGTTGCAGAGTGGCCATTGTGCGATTCAATTTGCCCATGATTCCTATCAAGCGCTGCCGCAAGACATAAGTGAAACCGCAACGCGCCGCGCACCGAGAGTCGGCTTTAGCGCCAGCATGGCCGACAGCAAATGTGTGCAATGCGGCAACTGTGTGCAGGTTTGTCCAACGGGCGCACTCGTCGATGCGCGGGATAAACGCCAAGGCAATGAAACGCCACTCAAAACCGCCTCAACGATTTGTACCTATTGCGGCGTAGGCTGTCGGCTTGACCTTAAAATCGATACCAGCACGAATCAGATCCGTCATATTGAGGGCAATAAAGAGTCTGTGGTTAATCAAGGCATGTTGTGTGTGAAAGGGCGATTTGGTTTCGATTTTATTCACAGTGAAAAACGCCTCACCACGCCACTCATTCGTAAAAATGGCCAGCTCACGCCAAGTAGTTGGCCTGAAGCCATCGCCTATGTGGCCGAACATTTACAGCAAATAAAACAGCAACATGGCAGCAATGCACTGGCAAGCTTAGCCTCGGCAAAAGCCACCAATGAAGAAAACTTCCTCCTGCAAAAATTTGTTAGAAGCATACTCGGCACCAATAACATCGACCATTGCGCCCGTCTGTGTCATTCATCCACAGTCACTGGGCTACAGCAAAGTATCGGCAGTGGCGCTATGACCAATGACATTCCGAGCATTCAAGCATCGGATGTGATTTTTATCATAGGCTCAGACACCAGCAGTGCTCACCCGATCATCGCCTCGAAAATTAAGCAAGCCGTGGCTTTGCATGGCGCGAGACTAATGGTGGCCGACCCTAAACGTGTCGCCATTGCCGACAGTGCACAGCTTTATGTCGCCCACAGACCCGGCACTGACGTCATGTTACTCAATGCCATTATGGCGGAAATCATCCGCAACAACTGGCAGGATAAAAGCTACATTGCCGCACGCACCGAAGGCGTGAATGCCCTCTACGCTGAACTCGCAAAAGCAGATTACAGCCTAGAAAACGCGGCCTTGATAACCGGCGTGAAAGCCGAAGATATCGCCTGTATCGCCCGCACCATAGGCACGGCCGAAAAAACCGCAATCTACTATGCTATGGGCATTACCCAGCACACGACGGGACACGACAATGTCACCGCCATATCTAATCTACAACTTCTGTGCGGCAATATTGGAGTTGAAGGAGCGGGGATTAATCCACTGCGGGGGCAAAGTAATGTGCAAGGTGCCTGCGACATGGGCGCACTGCCTAACTTCTTCAGTGGCTACCAAAAAGTCACCGACATTCATGCCAGAATGCGTTTCGAGGCACACTGGCAAACGCCGTTATCGGGGGAGATTGGCGTAACCGCAACCCACATGATGCATGATATTTCCAAAGGGAAAATCAAAGCTTTGTATGTGATGGGCGAAAACCCCGTATTGAGCGATCCTGACCAAGCCCATGTGCTTAGGGCCCTTAACGCTATCGACTTTTTAGTGGTGCAGGACATCTTCCTCACCGAAACCGCCGAGCTTGCCGATGTGGTTCTGCCCGCCGCCGCGTTTGTCGAAAAACGCGGTCATTTCACCAATACAGAACGGCGAGTACAGCGACTCGAACGAGCCCTGTTACCGCCAGGCGAAGCCCTGCCCGATTGGCAAATTGTCCAAGAGATTGCCAATGCGATGGGTGCCGCTTGGGATTACCCTAATGAAGAAGCGATTTGGCAGGAAATCAATGAGCTGACACCACAATATCGCGGCATTACTTGGCAACGATTAAGCATTGGAGTTGACGGTAAAATTCCCCAAGGCATTCAATGGCCTTGCCCAGATGAAGCTCATCCAGGTACTCCCATTATGCACCAAGGCCAATTCACCCGCGGCTTAGGTAAGTTCACACCAGTGAGTTATCGCTTACCCGCAGAAATGCCCTGCAGTGAGTACCCGCTCACTCTGTCGACCGGACGTTTACTGGAACAGTTCCACACAGGCACCTTAACCCGTAAAACGGCTGGACTCGACTTACTCGGCTCGCCTAAAGTAATGATTTCAGTCTATGACGCCGAGCAACTCGGCATAGGCAATGGCGATAAAATCAAACTCACAACCCGTCGCGGCGAAATTGAAATCGACGCTTTTGTGACGAAAAGAGCCCAAGCTGGCGTGCTATTCCTGCCCTTCCATTTTGTGGAAGCTGCGGCGAATAAACTCACCATCAATGCGCTCGATCCTGTCGCTTTTATCCCTGAATATAAGGTCTGCTCGGTAAGGGTTGAGCGGGTTGCCGAGATAATTGATTAGAATGAACTGACTAGGCTGGATTGACTAAAGTAAATGAATTAAGTGCTCTTCAAAAAGATAAATAAGCCAAATAAAACGGGAGACCTTAAGTCTCCCGTTTTTAATCAAGATTGCTGCAATTAAATCTTAAACTGGCCCACTAACTTGCCCAAGTTAATGCCTTCTTCCGAGACTGTCATACTGATCCTAGCGGCATCTTCGCTGGAATGAAGCAGCTCGTTTACAATCTCTTGGATGGCATACACGTTACGGTTAATTTCTTCGGTTACTGAGCTTTGCTCTGTCGCTGCGGCCGCAATTTGGGTACTCATATCATTAATCGCCGTTACCGCTGAAGTGACTGAGCCTAAACTATCGGAAATCGTACGAGAAGAATCCACCGAACGTACACAGCTTTGCTGACTCTCTTCCATGGCTTTCACGGCTTGGGTCACTAGCTTATGCAGTGCCGATAACATCTCGTTGATTTCTAACGTGCTGGCTTGAGTTCGACTGGCTAAATTACGCACCTCATCGGCGACCACAGCAAATCCACGACCCTGTTCACCAGCACGGGCCGCTTCGATGGCGGCGTTCAATGCCAATAGGTTAGTTTGCTCGGCAATACCGCCAATGACAGAAAGCACGCTGTTGATCTTCTGTGATTGCTCGCTGAGTGATTTTATACTGCCTGCCGCATTATTGATTTGCGACATTAAAGACGCAATCTCCTCAAGCGAAGCATCAACACAACGCTGTGCATTCGCCACATCACCAGTAGCAGCATGAGTCGCTTCGGCTACTTGAGTGGTATTCTTAGCCACTTCGTTCGCAGTGGAGGACATCTCAGTGATTGCAGTCACCACCTGATCTGTTTCATTGTTATGACTCACCAACTGGCTCGACATGACTTTAGTTTGATCATGAATCGCATTGGCTGCCGTTTTTACTTTAGCCGTCGCAGTCGCGACATCGCCGATAATATGCTGAAGTTTATCGACAAAGAGGTTAAAGGAGCGCCCAAGTTGGGCAATTTCGTCTTCACCTTTTACGGTAAGTCGCTTGGTTAAATCCCCTTCGCCCTTAGCAATATCATTTAAGTTATCGGCCATATTCTTGATTGGTACGACCATACGGTGGGCGGCAATCATAATGATAAAGCCAGTAATACCCGTAAGGAAAAGCGCTATCAGCAAAATCGCGAAGGATTTTTCAGCCATTTGCTCAGTCACTGTCTCACGATAATCTTCAACAACAGCTTCAATATCATCGATATATGCCCCAGTACCTAACATCCAGTCAGTACCTGGGATCATCATGGCGTAACTGATTTTTTCAATCTGTTCATTAGTATTAGGTTTTTGATAGTAATAGGAGAAACTACCATCGCCACGTTTAGCGGCATCGAGCAGACCGACGATAATTTTAGTGCCGCGAGGATCTGTCATATCCATTTTATTTTGCCCTTCTAAACTCGGTATTAGGGCATGGAAAATATTTTTCCCTTGAGAGTCATACATGAAGAAATAACCCGCACTGCCAAAACGTATGTCTCTTAGCGCTTGATTCACATTCCCTTGTTCTTTTAACGATAATTGGTAATTCACTATACCAGCGGCAATTTCGGTAGCTTCTTTAATTTGTTGTTTACGTTCACCGACGAGCTTAGATCTAAAGGTAACCACCTCATCGGCAAGCGCATTTTTCTCGACATAATAAGAAACCGACATCAACACCAATAATGCGAGGATCAAAGGAAACAGCGACAGCAATAATAATTTATTGCGCAAACTCAACTTAGACATACTTGAATGCTCCAAAGGATTACAACTTGTATCTTCGGAGTATAGCTAAGATTGTTGTATTTCTATGCGCTTAAAGTAACAAAATCTTAATCTTGCTCAATAAACATTCGATTAATAACGACTCAGTTCAAAGCATATTAAGCAGCACACCACATACACTAAAGCCTAATACCAGTTGTAGCATAGGTGGTTTAAATAACTTTAATGCACCAAAACCGAGCAATACCAAGGCCATATCTTTACCTGAGAATACCGCCTGAGAAAACACGGGTTGATAAAGTGCTGCGGCAAGTAAGCCAACAACACAGGCATTCACTCCCGCTATCGCGCCAGCAATTTTTGGTCTTGCGGCAATCGCATGCCAACTTTGCAACCCCACCAGCATAAGTAAAAAACCGGGTAAGAAAATAGCTGCGGTTGCGATGCAAGCTCCCATGAAGGGCTTATCTAACATCACTTCAGCGCCTAAAAAGGTCGCAAAGGTAAACATAGGTCCTGGCACTGCTTGGGCAAAGGCATAACCTGTCAGAAAACGATCGCCACCTATGGTATCACCCACCGCAGTTTCCAACAGAGGTAGCACTACATGACCACCACCAAATACTAAGCTCCCTACGCGATAAAACTCACCGAAGATCCAAGCTTCAGATCCTAAATCCACGATAAAAAAACTGCCGATGAGCAACACGAAAAAGAGCAACAAATAGAAGTAATTCAATCGAATCGGTGCCAGCGCTACTGTGTCATCTTGGCTCGCACTCAATTTATAGATGCCGATAGTGGCGGCGCCAAGTAACAAAAGGATTTGCGTCCACATAGATGGCGCAATCAAAATTGCCGCGGCACTGACTAACATTAATAGGCGTGCGGATTTGCGTTGGCAGAACTGTTTAAACATGGCGAGAACGGCATCGGCAACCACAACGACGGCCATTAATTTAAGCCCGTAAATCATCCCTTGAACATAATGATTAGCGAGCCAAGCCGACGTTGTTACTGCCAGTAAGTACATCAAAATAAAGGAAGGTAGTGTAAAACCGGCAAAAGCAGCAAGCGCGCCAACAAACCCGCCTCTTTGATAACCAATGGCAAAGCCCACTTGGCTCGACCCTGGCCCCGGCATAAATTGGCTTAAGGCAACCAGACTGGCGTAACGCTTATCATCGAGCCAACCGAGTTCATTTACGAAGGTCTGGCGAAAATAACCAATGTGCGCCGCAGGCCCGCCAAAACTCATCAAGCCCAAGGTAAAAAAGCGTAGGAAAATCTGTAGCATAAATCGCCGCCCATTAATGCATAAAGTGCTGAAGATTATGCCACTAAAAAGACACTTTGATGAAGTTTCACGCGAGCAGCGCAGATAAAAGTATTGCAAAGACTCCACATGGTAGAGTCCTTAAGATAGTTTGAGCGGATTTCAAGAATCGTAAAACGAATAAGTACAAATGCTTAGTGATAAATTGATGAGCTAAAAATTAATCCTTCACCAACATGACTAGTACTTCGAAGTGATCCGTGTGGGGGAATAAATCAAATAGCTGCACTTTGGTTAAGTGATAGCCTTGAATATGTTCGAGATCTTTCGCTAAGGTTTGCGGATTACAGCTTGAATAGAGAATGGCCTTAGGGGCAAACTCGCTTAAAGACTGGCATAGCGCCTCGCCAATACCGCGCCTCGGCGGATTAACTATGATCAAATCCGGCTTATCGGCAGCGCTTTTACCCTTAGCAAAGTCGGTGGAATCGAGCGCCATAAATTGCACGTTTTCGAGCCCCATCATTTGCGCTGACATTTGCGCGCAGGCAATCGCTTCAGCTTCAATTTCAATCCCTGTGAGGGTAATGTCTTTGGATGCACAGTGCAGTCCGAAACCGCCTACACCACAGAAAAGATCCCATAACGAATGAGGTGAAAACTCGGCAACCCATTCACGGGCCGTTTGATATAACTGCGCCGCAACGTGTGGATTGGTTTGGAAAAAGCTCTTAGGCCGAATGAACAAAGGCACATGATTAAAACGTTCTTCAAGCCTAGTATTCTCAGTTAAGAAAATCTCTTCATCACCCTCAAGTATTGCCATATGAACCGGTTGGATATTGACTGACACCACTTTAATTTGCGGATATTCAGCTAATAATGCAGGTAATTCACGTTCGATACGTTCGATACTATTGGTGGACCGCAGTACAAACCGCAGTAGATATTCACCACGCACTTGACTGCGGGTCAGCAGAATAAATTTAAGTTCACCCTTGGCTCTATCTACCCGATAAGGAGGAAGTCCAGCCTGCTGCACAAAGCGTGTTAAGCGATGTAATAAATCTTGCATATCAGATGGATATAAAAGGCAGTCGCAAAGATCTACCGCCTCGCCACTTGGGCTCACAATCCCCAACACAGGCGCATGGGCGGCGCCTAAGGCCACCATTTTAGCTTTATTACGAAAGCCGCTGTCCTCGCCAATTACCGGCGGCTGAAAAATATCGGGCAAATTAGCTGGGATAAAAGGCGCGAGTAGTTGCTGTAAAATTTGAGTCTTAACCGCCACTTGCTGCACCATAGGCTGTTGTATATGCCGGCAAGAAAGGCACTGACCTTGGTTAAAATAACCACATTGCTTGGCGGTATTTACAATAGCAGCATTCACGGCAGATCCTAGATATCAGTAAAAAAGCGCCACACTGTAGCGGTTTTACAGGTAAAAATCACCTTGAAGCATATTCAAATCAGCATCAAGTGCATAATTCACGGCGCACTCAAGATAGGGTGAGTTTATCAACATCAGCAATAGACTGCCGCTTACCTATGGCCTTTTCAATCCATTCAAGCACTTCGGCTGAGGTACTGCGAAACGTCGTTAACTTACCGCCATATAAACTGAGTATTCGCGGATGGGAAATCGATGTTTGCATTAAGGTATCTCGCGGTCGCTCAAAGGCTTGGCTATTTTGCTTAGGCAAGACCCGAATACCACAGAAAGTTTTGGTTATTAGCGCCTTGAGCTCATCAATATCCGGCGTTAGTGGGAAATAATGTTTGTAGATCCCCAGCAGATAATTAATTTCAGATTCGGTCGCCTCAGGCGGCTTATCTAAAGAGGTTAATTCAGTTTCTGTGGTGCCGACTAAGGTTTGACCATACCAAGGCATCACAAATATTACCCGTTTATCGAAGCATGACTCTAAGTACAAGATGCCATCGGGCGCAGGAATATCCAGTAACACATGGGCGCCTTGCACCCAATCGAGTTCAACACCCGCAAGTGGGGGCAACACTTTACTCAACACCTCATTCACCCAAGGACCAGCGGCATTGATAACTAGACGCGCCTCGGCACTATGGGCCTCGCCCCTGTGGCTAAAACTCAGCTCACAGGTCTCGCGCTTGTGTTCCAACTCAAGAAATTCAGCCTCGGCATAGACTTCAGCACCCAGTGCCTGTGCGCTACGCGCCACCGCTTGAGTTAATAGTTTATCGTCGGTCTGCGCATCCCAATACTGAAATACGGCTTTTAATCCAGAGAGTTTTAATCCCTTGAAACGATGCCAATGCACAGCGGGTACTGACACAAATTGGCCTAAAGGATCAAATTCACTCAGCAGTGCATACATACTCAGTCCTGCGCGAATGGTCCAAGGACTGCGCTGACTGTTGTCGTACACGGGAATATAAAATGGCACAGCTTTAACAAGTGATGGCGCAAGATTGAGTAAATGTCGCCTTTCAAGCAATGATTTGCGGACTAAATTAATTTGTCCGGTTTCTAAATAGCGTAAACCACCGTGGATAAGCTTGCTGGAATTCGCTGAGGTTTGGCCGCCAATTTCGCCCTTTTCAATCAGCAAGGTGGAATAGCCCGCTGCTGCTGCATATTGGGCAATGCCGACACCGCTGATCCCACCGCCAATAATGGCTACATCGAAACAGGCCATAACTTACTCTCGCTACCTTCAATAGACGACTGACCCGCTGAGCCTCAAGCATACAACCCATTACACTCAGTCGAACCGCTAATAAGCGTTAATATGTCAATAAGTTAATCTTAGATCAAATCTCGACGATAAGAGTTTAATCAATACTGGCATGTAATTGCTTAAGTGCTTGATCGCACATAGTCTTTAAGGCTTTTAGTTCGCTCGCCTCGCCGCCGACTTTACAGCGCATCAAATGGGGAATTTCACTTGCCTGTGTTTTGAGGGAAAGTCCTGCAGGCGTTAAGGCCAGCACTCTCACGCGTTCATCCTGTTCACTACGACCGCGAGTCACTAATCCTTTAGATTCTAGTCGCTTCAGCAATGGCGTTAACGTGCCTGAATCGAGGAAAAGTTTATCGCCTAAGGTTTTGACACTAATCCCCTGCTCTTCCCATAGCACTAGCATGACTAAGTACTGCGGATAAGTTAGATCTAATTTGTCCAACAAAGGCCGATAGGCACGCACCATAGCATTTGCAGCACTATAAAGTGAGAAGCACACTTGATTCTCAAGACATAAGGCATTCTCTGTGCTGGTATTTTCGGCCATATCGACAGTATTAACACGGGTGTTGGGTTGAGTTGTTGCCATAGGAAGATCCAACAAATTAAATATATTGCGCACAATATACTTGCATTCACACCAAAGATCGAATTATAGTTTATCACAATTGAATTGCGCGCAATTTAAATCAATTTACTTAATCCTTAATCTTAAAAGGTCTAATACTATGAAAACACTTTATGAAACACGTGCCACAGCAAAAGCGGGGCGTCAAGGTCAAGTCAGCACTGATGATGGTTTACTGGATGTCGCTTTAGCCTATCCAAAAGCCATGGGCGGTAGCGGTCTTGCCACGAATCCTGAACAACTGTTTGCCGCAGGTTATGCCGCCTGTTTCTCAAACGCCATTCTGCACGTCGCAAAAATCGGCAAAGTGGATATTACCGAAGCGCCAGTCAGTGCAGTTGTTGGGATTGGTGCCAATGACGTCGGTGGTTTTGCATTAGCGGTTGCCTTAGAAGTCAGCTTAGATTTACCGCAAGAAGCCGCAGAAGCCCTAGTGCGTCACGCACATCAAGTTTGTCCGTACTCGAACGCCACGCGCAATAATATCGACGTGAAACTTAGCGTAAATGGCGTAACGTTAGGCTAACCATAACCCATCATCGACACCTGTTGATAACGTCAGAAATAGAGCACCCTCGGGTGCTTTATTCTTTATTAGCCAATAACAGCTCAAGCTGAGAATGAGTGTGCATCACACCATTTCACAGGGAGATAAACTGGTTTCAGTTCCCAAAAAATTATTATTCGCGAGTTAACTAACACTTCTTAATATCTAATTTAATCAAAATGATTGATTTAAGTAGAGTAAGAGATAATCGAACCGTTTGACGATACTTAAACCCACTCTCTGTGGGAGGCGCTATGACAAAATATCTATCGAAATTATCTCTCTTTTGCTCGCTATTATTCCTCTTTGCCTTTTCTATCCCGAGCTGGGCCGAGACAACACCCTCAAGCTCAGCGGATCGAACGTGGCATTATGTGAATGCTCAGGGTGAACTCAAAATTAAGCTGTATTTCTTTTGGTCAAAAACCTGTCCGCACTGTGCAGAGGCCCATCCCTTCATTGATTCATTACCGCAAAAATACCCTTGGATAGAACTCGAATCCCATAGGGTGTCAGATCCCGGCGTACAGGATATTTGGCAAAATATCGCCTCCAAAACCAGTACTGAAGCACGCTCAGTACCCTATATGGCAAGTTGTGAAAAGGCCATTGTGGGATATTCAAGTGAAGCGGTAACGGGTGAATTTTTAGTCAATCGACTGAAGAATTGTTATTTATCCCTTGGCGGTAAACTGAGCGACGCTGACCTCCCCACCAAAGGAGCCACCAGCACAACCACAAGCGCTCAAACAGATGCACCGCTCTTTGGCACTTGTGGCACAGATACTGGCGAAGGCACCTGTGATGCCACCAGCTTAAGCGAGCCCGTTGCAGAGCCAGAAGTTCAACCCGTTGAATTACCTTTAGTGGGAGTAGTGACACCTGAGACTATGTCTCTGCCGTTACTCACCTTAGTGCTCGCAGGTGTCGATGCTTTTAACCCTTGTGCCTTCTTTGTATTGCTATTTTTACTATCGATAATGGTTAATGCCAAGAGTCGCAGCCGCATGTTACTCGTCGGCGGGATTTTCGTATTCTTCTCCGGCTTTATCTATTTCCTGTTTATGACGGCATGGCTAAACATCTTCCAACTGCTGGGGGCAGGCAGTGATGGCGGTATGATCATTTTAGCGGCGGGTTGTTTAGCTTTGATCGCTGGAGTTATCAATATCAAAGATTACTTCTTTACTAAGGGAGAAGTAACACTATCAATGTCGGCAGAAAATCGTACGAGTCTAATAAAACGCATGGGGAAACTATCCAATTCCAGTAACTTAGGCGCGTTACTCATAGGTTCTACCGTATTAGCTATCCTCGCCAATGCCTATGAGTTACTTTGCACCGCAGGCTTCCCAATGATCTACACCAGTGTGCTATCTATGCACAATCTGCCTGACATTGAACGCTATATGTATTTGGTTTTATACAATATTGTATATGTGATCCCGCTGGCTATTATTGTTATCGTTTTCAGTGCGACCTTAGGCAAACGTAAGTTGACCGAAAAAGAAGGCCAAACCCTGAAACTTATGTCAGGCGTGATGATGTTGGGTATGGGTATCGCACTGGTTATTGACCCAACAGCACTGCAAAATGTGAGCCTGGCACTCGGATTGATTTTAGGCTCGCTAGGCGTTACAGCAATAATTGTTATCGGCCGCAAACTGCTCACGGCCAAGGCAAAATAATTGCAAATTGGCAAATTCATGTGTAACGACTAAAGTTAACCGTGGGTTTGCCGATAAAGGGATCCAGCTTACAATTGAGGTTAGTTATGTCAATTTCACTGAATACACAAGCTATCGCACCGAATCTAGAAAATGGTGCAATTGGCGTTAAGGTTGCTCAGTTAGCCAAAGAGCAGCAAAAAGCCGAAGGTCAAATCGCGGTAGATTTAATTGCAGCTGCGGCGCCAAAACCCGTAGGCAATGCAGGCCACAACATCAACACCACGGCCTAATTGTTAGCAATACAAAATCAAAAAAAGCGCTCTGATTATCAGGGCGCTTTTTTTTGTTATTTTCTCTAAAACGTCAGGCTAATTTAAGAAAAAGCGTTACCATTCACGTGCATAATAGTGAATGTCCACACCACAAATGCCAGTGGGATATGCACTAAGGCATAGAAACACTGATCGAGTCGCCCCATTCCTTTTGCAAACAAAATCAAATATAAGTGTAATCCAATCACCAAGGGAAATAGCGCTAACAGCGGATAGAGTGCGACAGGATTTGCATCGGAAAATAAGCTGTGACTGAATAAAGCCCACGCCACCATAAAGGCGGTCGTCAACGGCGGCGTTGCAATGCGATATTGCTCTGGATAGGGAAACATCCTACGACCTCTGAGTCTCAATCAATAAATTTACGTTGTAGGTTTTCGCGCAATCAACTGGGCTTTATAACTGCTTTGAGTGGACTGCGGATCACATAATCGACCTTCAAAGTAATGTAAAGATTGCCAGTTAGCAAACACTGATTTGAGTTCATTTTCAGTAAGTAAGAAATCTGGGTTGCGTGGCCTACCTATCTGCGCCTGTTGCGTTGTAAAGGTTTCATAGACGATAAGGCCTGTGCTCTTAACCGCCTTAGCAATTTGTGGCAGTAATGGGCGATGCAGATAATTAAATACTAAGACAATATCGTACTCTTCAACCGGCAATAATGGTCCTGCCTCAGCTTCTAAATCCCTTTGTAATTTGTAAGCATTAGCCTGATCAATGTGTGACATGGCTGACAAATCTCGATCGATAAAAGTCACCTCAGCCCCCTGCGCTAAAAACCACAAACCATTACGCCCAGAACCGCAAGCGAGATCGAGTACCTTAAGTCCATCAAAACAACTCAAGTCTAAGTTATACACAGATGGATTAGGCCAAGCGAACTCTGTGATTAACGCGGCAGGCGTTAAAGTTGACGTATGGGTTACAGACATATCAATTAGCCCTTAATTTCTTTTTTCGAGTCAATTTGCCGACGATGCACAATAGAATAATGCCTGAGCCCTGCAGGACCATGGGACACGATAACTGACAAAAAAAGTATCACGATTAACAGCTCAGGCTTGTAATGAGCCAGCGGCACAAACAGGCCAAGCAAGCCTATTTTTACTAAAGTTAACACTCCCTTAAGCTGGATCAGCCAGCGCCAATCCCGTGCGATTTCCCACAACATTAATATGCTGCCCGTCGTCATCGCGAGATACCAATAACTCAACCATTGCACTTTATTTACATCTAATAAAATGCCACCACCAACACCAACGATCCCTAAAATATGTAATGCCCTTAAACTGGTTTTACTCAAACGTTGAAACCAAAAACGTTTTTCAGATATGCCTTGTTTGTGCATTACAACCCCTTAAGAATCAATTGCGTAACATTTAATTAAAATGATAATATAATTTTATACAATAAAGGCTTTTGAAATAACATTATTTATAGAATACATAAAAATAAATAAGCCATCACCTCAATATACAAGATTAAATTATAATATCTATAAAATACAAATAGATAAAACACGCTACCAAAACCATAATTCATACCATTTTTATTTTATAAAGTTAAAATCAATCCATTCAATATGTTAACTAACGCATATTATACCGTATTGAAGCAGTGATTAGTCTCAACTTCATTAATATTTCCCATCCGATTGCACATTTTAAATATGTTATTTTCGCTGTAACAAAGGTTATGTGATCTGAACACACATATACCTCTTTAGATAGTGCTAAATTTGCAAATGGAGAATGCTCTAACAGTGCGTGAGCTGCGTAAAAAATAAATATCACGCCACGATGAATAACCCTTATTAAGTAGATGAATGTACGGCGGAGGAACTATCATGTTCACAAGAAAGATTCAAAAAACAGCACTAGCCATGCTGATCTCTGGCGCTATGGCAGGTACTGCCTATGCAGCACCAGAAGTGCTAGCCGATTTTCACGGTGAAATGGGTAGCTGCGACAGCTGCCACGTATCAGACAAAGGTGGCGTCACCAACGACAACCTTACCCATGAAAATGCTCAGTGTGTTAGCTGCCACGGTGATTTAAAAGAACTGGCCGCCGCTGCACCTAAAGATAAAGTATCACCCCATAAATCTCACCTAATTGGCGAAATTGCTTGTACTAGCTGCCATAAAGGTCATGAAAAATCAGTCACCTATTGCGATGCTTGTCACAGCTTCGGCTTCGATATGCCTTACGGTGGTAAGTGGGAACGTAAGTTTGTGCCTGTTGATGCAGACAAAGCTGCTCAAGATAAAGCCATTGCCGCTGGCGCAAAAGAAACCACTGATGTCGTGATCATAGGTTCAGGTGGTGCAGGTCTTGCTGCAGCCGTTTCAGCCCGTGATGCAGGCGCTAAAGTTATCCTGCTTGAAAAAGAACCTATCCCAGGCGGAAACACTAAACTTGCTGCTGGCGGTATGAACGCTGCAGAAACTAAGCCACAGGCTAAACTAGGTATCGCAGACAAGAAACAAATCATGATCGACGACACCATGAAAGGTGGTCGCAATATTAACGATCCTGAATTAGTCAAAACCTTAGCCAACAACTCATCAGACTCTATCGATTGGTTAACCTCTATGGGTGCCGATATGACTGACGTAGGTCGAATGGGTGGCGCAAGTGTTAACCGTAGTCACCGTCCAACAGGCGGCGCTGGCGTGGGTGCACACGTAGCACAAGTTCTATGGGACAATGCAGTGAAACGTGGTACTGACATCCGCTTAAACAGCCGTGTAGTACGTATTCTTGAAGATGCGAGCGGTAAAATTATCGGCGTATTGGTGAAGGGTGAATACACAGGTTATTACGTTGTCAAAGCTGACGCTGTCGTTATCGCAGCGGGTGGTTTTGCGAAAAATAACGATCGTGTAGCTAAGTACGATCCTAAGTTAAAAGGCTTTAAAGCGACTAACCACCCAGGTGCTACAGGTGATGGCTTAGACGTGGCATTACAAGCGGGTGCAGCAACTCGCGACTTAGAGTTTATTCAAGCTCACCCAACTTATTCACCTGCTGGTGGTGTAATGATCACCGAAGCGGTACGTGGTAACGGTGCGATCGTGGTTAACCGTGAAGGTAACCGCTTTATGAACGAAATCACCACCCGTGACAAAGCGTCTGCCGCGATTCTGCAACAAAAAGGCGAAAGTGCTTATTTGGTATTCGATGACTCTATCCGTAAGAGCTTAAAAGCCATCGAAGGCTATGTGCACCTGAACATTGTTAAAGAAGGCAAAACAATTGAAGATCTGGCTAAACAGTTAGATATTCCAGCAGCCGAACTCGCTAAAACAGTGAAAGCTTATAATGGCTTTGTTAAATCAGGTAAAGATGCTCAATTTGAACGTCCTGATTTACCACGTGAATTAGTTGTTGCACCTTTCTACGCTCTCGAAATCGCGCCAGCAGTTCACCACACTATGGGTGGTGTTGTGATCGATACTAAAGCCGAAGTGAAGAGTGAAAAAACGGGCAAGCCTATTGATGGTTTATATGCAGCAGGTGAAGTCACAGGTGGCGTTCACGGTGCTAACCGCTTAGGTGGTAATGCTATTTCCGATATCGTTACTTATGGCCGTATCGCGGGTGCATCTGCAGCTAAATACGCTAAAGACAAAAAGTAAAATGCAATAACGGAGGGTTAAAGGACTAACCCTCAGCTCATATAGTACGACTTTCAATATGAGAGCCCTAGCTTGAACACTTCAAGTAAAAGCAGTCAATCAATAAGCGAGCCGTCAGGGGCTCGCTTTTTTTATTCCCAATTGATGATAAAGCTCACTCTTTTAACGGGGAATTTTCTAAGGCTAAGGACAAAAAGCCCTAACTCACTTACACTCTTTGCCAGATAATTACATCAGCAAACCCGTTAGGTGACTGAAATGAGAATTGGATTTTTTAGCGCAAAACATTACGACATGCAGCACTTTAACCGCACAAATGCTGCGTTTGGTGCACAAATTGAGTACTTCGATTATCGCCTCTGCATGCAAACAGTGAAGCTTGCCGAAGGTTTTGAAATTGTCTGTGCCTTCGTCAACGATTCACTCTGTGAAGAAGTTCTGGTCGAACTCGCTAAGGGTGGCACAAAAATTATCGCCATGCGCTGCGCTGGCTTTAACAACGTCGATTTAGTTGCCGCTAAACGCTTAGGCATGCAAGTCGTTAACGTACCAGCTTATTCTCCTGAATCCGTGGCCGAACATACAGTCGCACTGATGTTGACACTGAATCGAAAAATCCACAAAGCTTACCAACGCACCCGCGATGCCAACTTCTCCCTCGAAGGCTTAGTCGGCTTTAACATGTTCGGCAAAACCGTCGGCGTGATTGGTACAGGTAAAATCGGCGTAGCAACCATCAAGGTATTGCTCGGTTTTGGCTGTAAAGTCATTGCCTTCGATCCCTTTATCAATCCAGCGGTTGTCGCGCTGAATGTGGAATATCAAGATCTCGACTCTATTTATGCCAACAGCGATATCATCAGCTTGCATTGCCCGTTGACCGCGGATAACCGTCACTTACTAAACCAAGCCAGCTTCGCCAAGATGAAACCCGGTGTCATGGTGATCAACACCAGTCGCGGTGGTTTACTCAATGCTTTCGACGCAATGGAAGCATTAAAACTGGGGCAAATCGGCTCGCTTGGGCTCGATGTATATGAAAACGAAAAGGGCCTGTTCTTCGAAGACAAATCGAATGAAATTATTCAAGACGATGTATTCCGTCGTTTATCAGCCTGCCATAACGTGATTTTCACGGGTCACCAAGCCTTCCTCACCGAAGAAGCCCTAGGCGCCATTGCCAAAACGACCTTAAGCAATATAAAAGCACTATGTGCCGGTGAACTCTCAGGTAACGAATTGTTTTAACTGACAGATAAAATCCTGACTGCTAAAGTGAGGCTTCAACGTTTGAAGCCTCATAGAGGAATATAAATATGTTAGTGACTCAGGAAATTCAGGATATCTCCACACCTTCAGGGCTAATGCGCACCTATATCTATCGCCCAGATGCACAGGGAATATTCCCAAGTATCATCTTTTATTCCGAGATATTTCAGCAAACTGCGCCCATCGCCCGCACCGCCACTATTCTTGCTGGCCACGGTTTTGTGGTGTTAGTACCCGAAGTGTTCCATGAACTGAATCCTTTAGGCACTGTGCTGGCCTATGATGAATCGGGTAAAGATAAAGGTAACGCCGATAAATTTGCCAAACCCCTAGAACACCACGATAGCGATACCCAAGCACTGATCGATTTTGCCACTCAACAAACTTACTGCAATGGCAAAGTTGGCTCTATGGGCGTGTGTATCGGCGGCCACTTAGCCTACCGTGCCGCACTCAATCCCGCTATTTTAGGTGCATTTTGCCTCTATCCAACCGACATTCATTCCAACACCCTACCCTGCGCTTACGGTAATGACTCACTGAGCCGCAGCGGTGATATTCAAGGGGAATTAGTGTTAGTGTTCGGCAAGCAAGATCCCCACGTATCAGCAGAAGGCCGTGTTCTAATCCACCAGCAATTAATGGCGCTGAACCGTAACTTCACTTGGCTTGAAGTCAACGCCCAACACGCCTTTATGCGTGATGAAGGCGAACGCTATGATCCCGCACTCGCACTGCAAATGTACCTGCAAGCGGTAGCTTTTTTTCAAAGAGTGCTTCACTAGTTTATAAATTAAACATACAAAAATATTAAATACTTAAGGAAAGAGTAAAAATGAAACCCTATAAAAATTTATCCTCAAAAAACTTAGCATTACTATTAATGATTACCCGAGTAACAACCGTTGTTTCGTTATTAGCCGTCGTGCTTTCATTAATTGGCCTAGCGAGTCAGTTTTGGATGACACGTGGATTTAGCCTTAACTTTTGGTCGACAGTGGGCATAGCTACTCTTATCCCCTCTCTACAAGTGCTTTTGGGCTCTGGTATCATAGCTGCTATCATTGCATTTGAAGAATCCTACCGCCAAAAGTCTGAAGCCTTTATCGCCTCGTTAAAATAGCGTTCAGTAATTATCTAAAATACACCTAACGATCTAACTTTTTAAAATCAAATGAATCACTAAAACCTTAACTAATATTATGGTTTTAGTGATTCATCCTTTCATATATTAAACTACTAGTAAAAAGCAGATAATCACTATTCAGAATATATTTCATCGATAAAGCCATCTAAAACACCTATCTGCAAAAGGGGAAAACCTTCACACCAAGAAATATCATATCCAATGGAAATGGCATTTGAACCTAGCTTACCAACACCAAGGCTGTATTCATTATTTGCATTAACTTCGATCAAGCATGGCAACAAAAATGTCCAAACATTGGATGAGGTGAGTTGGATTTCTGCAGGAACAATGTCTGAAGAGGTAAGAAAGTGAATAATCCTAGTGGTTGCATCTTTTCTAATCTGCTCGGCATTATTGATGAGTTTATCGAATGCCTCACATTGGGATACTGTTGGTCCCTCTTTTGTCCCCCAAATACGTATGAGAAAGCCATCCCCTAAATAAGGTATATCTAACTTCCTTTCCCAGATTTTTGATTGACCTTTTCCTGAAATATCACCAAAAGGAAAAATGGTTATTGACTTTGCAAACATGCGAACTCCAAATAACTAAGGTTGCCAACCATGGTCAGATCTATCAAGTTTTTTCAAAATTATATACACGTATTACTCTGACTGTTCTCAATTACAAAGCAGTCATTATCTCCTTTAATTTTCGTGAATATTTTTTGCTGCCTGGTACTCTTATTTTTTTAAGATAACGTTCTAGTTCATCTTGCTTTTCAATTAAGAGGCAGAACTCAATAATGTATATCACCAAGAAATTTTTATAAAAAGGCAGTGTTGCGATAACATCATCATTGCTCTCTTGCTCATCTGGTGCATCAATAAAAGTATCTATTTTTTTATCGAAGAAACGAGTAAATAGTGGCATGTTCGATGACACTATCTTCTCCATCTCTAAAATAGAAAACTCGGCGGCGTTTATTTTTTGTGCATCATAGGCTAATAACACTTTAGGTAGATCACATTCATTCACATTTACTTTGCTATTCTTTTTTGCATAGACGAGTAATGAACTATAAAGTTCAGTATCAATCAATTTGCCAACATCTTCTTCAATGACCATGTATCTATATCCTTTGTTACTCAGGATCAAACTTCTTTTTGCCTTCGAGTAACGCCTGACGTTCGGCTAAGGGGGTCTGATCAGCCAGCTTTAACACTGCCTTTTGCAGCATGAGGTTATTAGGATAAGTAATGGTATCGCCGTTATCGCGATGAATAAGCACATGGAATAAAGCGATTTCGATGATCACGCCGCTAATATCTTCATCCTTATCGACCACCCGAATGCGCTCGCCAATACGGTAAGGAAACACGAAAAAGATCAGCACGCCAGCGGTTAAATTACTCAATATCGACCATTGAGCAACCAATGCTACGCCCATTACTGCAAAGGCGGATGACACAAATAGCGACACATCCTGATAGCCCAGTCCGAGCGAGACCGCCATCAATGACAGAGTAATAAAAAACATCACATAGGAAATAAAACGGGTCACTAAACTGGTCCGTGCAACACTCACTTGCTTCATTTGCGCGAGTTTTCTAACCCAATGGGTTAAGGCGCGCTGTAAAAAGATAAACACTGCAAGATAAATACAGGCAAGCAGGATTTGATTTGTCATAATAGCGGCTCAATTAACTAAAACGGTCTGAATTCTAACTTTTTTGCGCGAGCAGTTATAGCCCGTGCAAACAAGCCAAACAGCTAAACCGAGTAATTAATCCAATATGGCCGATTCGACCCTCTTACATGAAACCCAAGACGCACTAGGCCCGATTCGTGTAATCGATTACGACGACTCACGGATCCTGTCCTTTGGAGATAACGATGAGCAGAGTAAGATCCTCAAGGCGGCGCCCCATATTCCCCAGCACACTTATGTGCAAGCCATGTTGTTGGTTTTACTATTTTGTAAGCCCAAGAGCGCTATTGTTTTAGGTTTAGGCGGCGGCTCGATTATTCACTCACTGCGTAATTTCGACGCGGCAATAAAGTTAACAGCGGTGGAACTACGCCCCGCGGTGATTGAGTTAGCTAAGCGCTATTTTCAGCTGCCGATAGGTAAAAAGCTCAATCTTATCAATGATGATGCTATTGCTTTTTTAGCTGCTGGCGATCATAAAAAAGTGGATGTAATTTTTGCCGATATTTATACAGCCAAAGGCGTTGAAACAGGGCAGCTTTCGCCAATATTCCTTGAGCAGTGCACTAACCTCATCAAACCCAATGGGTATTTAGTGCTGAACTGCTGGAAAGAGCATAGCCAAAATCGCGAGTTGTTAGCCGACTTACAACAACACTTTGCCCATGTGAACGCTTGTCTCACAGGCGGCGGTAATTGGGTGATTTTTGCGAGCCAATCGCCGCAGCTTTTAGGCACCTCGGCCCTTAAAAGTAGCGCTCAATCTTTATCGCAACAATTGGGTTTTGCCCTTGATCGATCATTGACACGCTTTGGGCCTTGGATTTAATACTAATATCAGCAAAATAGCGTAAATTAGTTAACCCTAAGGCTGAGCTTTGATATTCTTCTCACACTTCCATGATATGAGCTGTCACCATGAAAAATAAGCACAAATTTATGTTAAGCGTTATGGCTCTGGCGTGCCTTAACTCTCTCAATGCTAACGCCGAAAGTTTTAGTTTTGACACTCGTAGCTCACTGAATTCAGATACATTAGTGCTATTCCAAAGCGCTGATTCTACTACCTATGGGATCGACTTTTTACCTCAGTCGACCCAAGACCAATTAAACCTAGCAACGGCGGATAATATTTTTTCCGGCAAACGGGGGGAAATCCTCGAGATTTTGGTACCCAGCGAAATTGATGCTAAACGGGTCTTACTGGTCGGCATTGGCGATGCAAAAAACTTAACGCCCGATGACATTAATACCATTGGTGGCAATGTTGCGGCCAAACTCGATACGGTTCCCCAAGCTACAGTGCGTGTACTCACCCAAGGCTTAACTGCCGCGCCGCTATTTGCCTCTGAGCTTGCACACGGAATTGAACTACGCAGTTATCGCTACACTCAGTTCAAAGCGAGCCCCCGTGCCGAGAAGAATTACCAAATCGCTGTCGATGATTTAAGTCGCAACCAAAAACACCATAAAAATCTGCAAGCGGTTGAAGCGGGTGTGTTTTTAGCGCGCGATCTGACAAACGCACCTGCAGACATTATGTATCCCGACAGCTTTGCTAACGAAGCCAGAAAACTCAAATCCCTCGGCGTTAAAGTCACGGTATTAGAAGCCAAAGATATCGAACGTCTACAACTGGGCGCCTTAGCTGCTGTAGGTAAAGGCAGCGAGCGCCCACCTAAGTTAGTGGTCGCCCATTGGCCTGGTAGCAAAGACGCGCCAATCGCACTGGTCGGTAAAGGCATCACCTTCGACTCGGGTGGTTACAATATTAAGGCGACAGGTACTTCAATCGCGCGGATGAAGTCAGATATGGCAGGTGCAGCCACAGTGCTTGGCACTATAAAAGCTATGGCGATTCAAAAAGCGCCTGTCAACGTAGTGGCGATTATGCCCATGGCGGAGAACATGGTATCGGGTCATGCAATGATCCCAGGTGATGTGATTAAAACCGCCCAAGGTCTCACCGTTGAAGTGCTCAACACCGATGCCGAAGGTCGCCTAGTGCTGGCCGATGGCCTCTGGTATGCCAGAGAAAATTATAAGCCATCTGTGATTATCGATGTTGCAACACTGACAGGCTCAAAAGTGAGTGCATTAGGCAATGTTTATGCTGGCTTGTTTACCGATTCTGAGCCTTTAGTGCAGCAGCTAACTTATGCAGGTCAACAGGTTGGCGAAAAAGTCTGGCGCTTACCGTTAGATCAAGCCTATGCGGATGAGCTTAAATCCACTATCGCGGATCTCACAAACACAGGTAAAGAAGGCAGCGCGGGTGCTTCCTCTGCGGCCATGTTCTTAAAACGCTTTGCGGGCGAACAGCCTTGGGCACATTTGGATATCGCGGGCAATGCCTTAACCGCCACTGATACCGCTGTTGTGCCTGCGGGTGCAACAGGTTACGGCGTGCGCTTACTCAGCACTTGGTTAACTCAACCCAAAGCACAGAACTAGAACCTAGAACCTAGAACCTCAGTATCTTGTTTTAATTGTATTTACACTTTAAGGGATATCATTGATATCCTTTTTTATGCTCGAAATTTATCTTATCTCAATCACCAAAGACCAGCAGGCTAAACCTAAACTACACCCAGTCACGCCAAAACCGCAGCAGTCGCAGAAAAACCGATTGAATCCGACCTAATCGCATCATCATTCGGCCAAACCGATTAGAATGATAGCTTTTATCCGTTATCTTAATTTTAATCGAGTCGGTAATATGCTTCACATCGACAGGACGCAAGCAAATGTCCTCGTTATGAACTTAAGCCATCATCAACTAAATGGAAGCATAAAATGACTCAATCAATTATCAACAGCACAATCAAACCATTCAAAGCCACTGCATTCCACAATGGTGAGTTCGTTCCAGTAACTGAACAAGACCTGTTAGGTAAGTGGTCAGTCGTATTCTTCTACCCAGCAGATTTTACCTTTGTTTGCCCAACTGAATTAGGCGACATGGCGGATCACTACGAAAAACTGCAAGGTATGGGCGTTGAAGTTTACTCAGTATCAACTGACACTCACTTCACTCACAAAGCATGGCATGACACGTCAGACACCATCAAGAAGATCAACTTCCCAATGCTGGCTGACCCAACAGGCACTATCAGCCGTAACTTCGGCGTGATGATTGAAGAAGACGGTTTAGCACTGCGTGGTACTTTCGTGATTAACCCTGAAGGCCAAATCAAGGTCAGCGAAGTTCACGATTTAGGCATCGGCCGTAGCGCTCAAGAGCTAGTTCGTAAAATTCAAGCAGCTCAATATGTTGCTACTCACGATGGCGAAGTTTGCCCAGCTAAATGGCAACCAGGTGACGAAACATTAGCACCGTCTTTAGACCTCGTTGGCAAAATCTAATTTAGCCTGCAAAGCGTCAACCCCGCCAGTCTAGCGTCCCAAGCTGATTGGCGTTACAGCCAACACAGTTGTAGCGCCACGCAGCAAAGGATTAAGCCCGCCCCTGCAAGGGCCTAGACTGGCCCCCTTATTTCTCCCTTTTAAGCGATTTTGGAGTCATCACATGTTAGATGCGAATTTAAAAAATCAACTGCAAACCTATCTGCAAAACCTCAAAAGACCAGTTGAACTTGTCGTGTCTGCAGATGAGAGTAGAAAGTCTCAAGAATTAAAAAGCTTAGCGCAAGACATTGTCAGCCTATCTTCTCTGGTGAGCCTGAAAGAAGTTCAGGGCGAACGCATCCCAGCGATGACAGTGATTAACCCAGAGCTTAATACGCAAATCAGCTTTGCTGGTCTGCCTATGGGTCACGAATTTACCTCACTCGTGCTGGCATTACTGCACACGGGTGGACACCCAATCAAACTCAGCGATGATATTATTGAGCAGATCCGCAATCTGCCAGGCAAATATGCCTTTGAAACTTACGTCTCACTGACCTGCCAAAACTGCCCAGACGTAGTACAGGCACTGAACATGATGGCGGCTATTAACCCGAATATCACCAACGTGATGATCGACGGTGCCCTGTTCCAAGAAGAAGTAACCAGCAAAAACATTATGGCTGTGCCTTCTGTCTACTTAAATGGCGAAGTGTTTGCAGCCGGCCGTATCAGCATTGGCGAGATCCTCAATAAACTGGATACCAATGCCGCAAGCCGTAAGGCCGATAAAATTAATGAAAAAGCGCCATTCGAAGTCTTAGTCGTTGGCGGCGGCCCAGCCGGCGCAGCGGCAGCTATTTATGCAGCACGTAAAGGACTTCGCACCGGTATTGTTGCCGACAAGTTTGGCGGACAAGTGGCTGAAACCGTCGGTATCGAGAACTTTATTTCGGTCAAAGCGACCGAAGGTCCAAAACTAGTGGCAAACCTTGAAGCCCATGTACGAGACTACGAAGTCGACATCATGGACAACCAAAAGGCAGTGTCGTTATCAACAGATGGCTTGTTCGAGCTTGAACTGGCAAGCGGCGCTAAATTACGTAGCCGTACCGTATTGTTAGCCACAGGTGCCCGCTGGCGTGAGATGAACGTCCCCGGCGAGAAAGAATACCGTGGCAAAGGCGTCGCATACTGCCCACATTGTGATGGCCCGTTATTTAAGGGCAAGCGTGTGGCGGTGATCGGCGGCGGTAACTCAGGTATCGAAGCGGCTATCGATCTTGCGAACATAGTAGAACATGTGACTGTGCTGGAATTTGATAAAACCCTGCGCGCCGACGATGTACTGCAACGTAAAGCGGCTTCTATGGGTAACATTAAAATCATTACCCAAGCCATGACCACTGAAGTGACTGGCGATGGTACTCGGGTTAATGGCCTGAACTACACAGACAGAGCCACTGGCGAGAGTCACCATGTCGCACTTGCAGGTATCTTCGTGCAGATTGGGCTAGTACCGAATGCGGAATGGTTGAAGGGCACGATCGATTTAACCCCAAGGGGCGAGATCATAGTCGATGAGCGCGGGCAAACCTCAGTCCCAGGTATTTTTGCCGCAGGTGATGTCACTAACTCACCTTTCAAGCAAATTATCATTGCCATGGGCAGCGGCGCGACCGCATCACTGGGCGCATTTGATTACTTAATTCGCCACAGCGATGAAGAAACCGCCGCGACCAAAGCCGCTTAAGGCTTCGTCAACAGACATCAAAGCTAACGCAAAAATAGCCAGCAAATGCTGGCTATTTTTTTGATGTTAACTAAGGTATTGATAAGGCTTAGCAGGCCTAATTTGCATGAGCATTTCAGGGGGATCGACCGCGTTGAAACCAAACTGGGCGTAGAGTCCATGGGCATCGCGGGTGGCTAACATTATCCGTCTTAAACCTTGTAATTCAGGATGTTCCATAATTGATGTCATCATCAACTTACTTAAGCCTAAGCCACGGTGCGACTCAAGTACAAACACATCGGCAAGATAGGCAAAAGTGGCTTTATCTGTGATTAAGCGGCCAAAAGCCACTTGTTGATTGTCCTTATCAAATACCCCAAAACACAGGCTATTGGCTAACGCTTTTTGTAGCAGCGCCTTTGGCATGCCCTGCGCCCAATAGCTATTACTAATAAAGCCATGGATAACCTCAAGATTCATTTCAGCTTGATCTGTACTGACTCTGTATCCTGTTTCCTGCAGCATTTTCCTTTCTCCGAAATTTTCCGTTAACGTCAGTTCAGGTGTTATTGGCACTCATAAATATCATAAATGCCATCGCTAATAACACCACTTTAGCTAACGAATACAAAGCCCCCGCTAAAGTGCCACCGCCATGATAACTAAAGGCTAAGTGGCGATTGATTTCATACTTAAAGGATTTAGCTAAATAACGGTAAGCGAGAAAGTAAAACAAGGAGGCTGCGGGCCAAATCCCCATAAGCAGCATTTGCCCCTGAGCCTTAGTAGTGAGTAAGGTTGAGATAAACGGTACACTTAAGCAGATAACATATATCCAAGCAAAACGCTTAAGTAGCTGGCGAATTTTTTTATCGGATAATGATTTCAACTTAACTCCTTGTCATCTTACATAGCTTCGATTTGCTCAACCATAAGTTGCAGCGAAAAATTGCCGCGATACTCATTCACATCGAGTTTATACACAACACGGGCATGATTAATCGTCGCATCTGGCCAAGTGTACAAATCCACATTAAAAGCAATCGCATCGAGCATCACAGTGCCGCATTGGGTTTCAAGTACGAGCTTAAGGTGGCGCTCACCGACAAGACGTTGTTGCACTATCGTAAAGTAACCATCGAATAACGGCTCTTCGAAAGCTTGTCCCCAAGGCCCCGCATTGCGCAGTAACTGAGCCATTTCAAGATTCAACTCTGCGGGAGTGAGCTCGCCATCGGACCAAAGCTCACCCGTTAACAACTCAGGTTTAAGCTGCTCACGCACCGCATCATCATAGGCTTTGGCAAAAGTAGCAAAACTGCCCGCTTTGAGCGATAAACCCGCCGCCATTGCATGACCACCAAATTTGATAATCAGTCCCGGATGGCGAGTGTTCACTAACTCCAATAAGTCGCGCATATGCAAGCCTTTGATCGAACGCGCCGAGCCTTTAATTTCACCATTGCCCGCATCGGCAAAGGCAATCACGGGTCTATGGTATTTGTCTTTAATGCGCGAGGCCAAAATCCCGATCACGCCTTGATGCCAATCCTCTTGAAATAAGGCAATCCCCCAAGGCAACTCGGCTTCGTTAAGCTTTAAGTGCTCTAGGCTTTTTAAGGCTTCCTGCTGCATGCCGACTTCCAGCTCACGACGTTCTTGATTCAATCCGTCAAGCTCTGCCGCCATGCGCCGTGCATACATCATGTCTTCGCAGAGTAAGGTTTCAACCCCAAGTGCCATTTCATCTAGTCGCCCTGCGGCATTCAGTCTAGGGCCTACGGCAAAACCAAAGTCAGATGCGACAATGCGCGCCGGATTTCGCTTCGCCACTTCAAGCAACGCAGTAATCCCCACACGGCAACGCCCGGCTCGCACGCGCTGCAAACCTGCTTCAACCAAAATACGATTATTGGCATCGAGTGACACCACATCGGCAACGGTGCCAAGGGCAACGATATCGAGTAATGTGCCTAAATTAGGCTCAGAAATACCATGGGTTTGATACCAGTTTCGCGTCCGTAATTCAGCCCTTAATGCCGTCATCAAATAAAAGGCCACGCCGACACCCGCTATCGATTTACTGGCAAATGGACAGCCCGGTTGGTTAGGGTTCACTATCGCATCGGCAGCGGGTAACTCATGGCCGGGTAAATGATGGTCGGTAATCACCACTTGCATACCAAAGGCTTTGGCCGCCGCAACACCGTCAATTGATGAAATACCATTATCAACTGTGATGAGTAGCTCAGCCTGTTTGGAAGCCGCAACTGCAACAATTTCAGGGCTTAAGCCGTAGCCGTAATCGAAGCGATTGGGGATCAAATAATCCACTCTCACCGCGCCCATCATCCGCAGCGCCAACATACACACACTGGTCGATGTGGCGCCGTCTGCGTCAAAGTCACCCACGATCAGAATCGACTTATTCGCCTGCATGGCATCGGCAATAAGCGCCGCAGCTTCAGGCAGGCCCTTCATGGTTTCAGGTCTTAATAGACCCTTAAGGACAAGTTCGCATTCGTGGGTGAGCGCACCACGGCGAGCGTAAAGCTGCTTCAATAGCGGCGAAAGATGAGCAGGTAAATGGCTATCATCAACGGTTGGGCGACGGACTATCTTATGGATCAAGGGACTCAAACTCTCATGAAATCGTGGCAATAAGATAACAAAAAGGTGAGCCTTAAGCTCACCTTTCGTGGGATAAATTTTACATTTTAGACTGTTACTGACGTGCCTCTAAGGTGCGCAATAAGTCTTCAGGCGGTTGATAACCAGGGATCATATTGCCATCTTCTAATACGATTGCAGGTGTACCATTGACACCAAAGGTTGTGCCTAAAGCATATTGCTCGGCAATTTTAGCATCACATGTTGCCGCGGCAACTTTGCTGCCCGCTTTAGCATCAGTCATGGCTTTTAATGGATCTTTAGCACACCAGATAGCTTGCATCTCGTCGGCATTAGCTGACGGCACACCCGCGCGCGGGAAGGCTAAGTAACGCACTGTAATACCAAGTTTATTGTAGTCAGACATTTGGCTATGCAATTTACGGCAATAACCACAGCTAACATCGGTAAATACAGTGACCACGTGTTTTTCGTTTTTCGCTTTATAGACAAGCATATTCTCTTCAAGCGGCTTCATCATTTCTAAACGCGGACCCGCTAATGCGGCTTCGGTTAAGTTTTTCATGCCCTTATCGATATCATACACACTACCGTGGAATAGTTTTGAACCATCACGGCTAATATAGAGCACGCCGCGGTTGGTCATGGCTTGATACAAGCCCTCAATTGGTGAGTCCTGCATAGAAATGACTTCAACATCTAACATCTCACCGAGTTTTTGCTTAATCGCAGCGGTATCGGGAGACGTCGCAGTGGCAGCGCTGGCAAGTGGTGCAACTAGGAGGGCAAAAACTAAGGATAATGCTGGGGTCAACTTCATGGGACATCCTATAAATTGTGTCGCTACAACGAGATATTGGGGCCGTTCTAACTCGAGATATTCAATAGACCCTGTATAGGGGCAAAAAGTTACAGACAAGCCGCGCGGAAAGCAAATTTATGCTGTAACTAAATCCTTTTTTAGCCTCTAGGATGATGCTGTTGATGCAATTCCTGCAATCTTGCCCGTGCTACATGGGTATAAATCTGTGTCGTCGATAAGTCGCTGTGACCTAATAACAGTTGGACAACCCGCAGATCGGCACCGTGATTGAGCAAATGAGTGGCAAAAGCATGGCGTAAAGTGTGCGGTGATAATGCAGTTTCAATCCCCGCACGCAGAGCATAAAGTTTAATCCGATGCCAAAAAGTTTGCCGCGTCATCATCTGCCCGCGTTTCGACGGAAATACCACATCAGATTGTTTATTACCGAGCAACTCTTGGCGAGCAAATTTCATGTAGCCCTCCACTTCGGTAATAGCCAATTCCCCCAGCGGCACAAGACGCTCTTTGCCACCCTTGCCCACAATACGTACTAAGCCTTGGCGCAAACTCATTTGCTCCATGGTCAAGCCGACAAGTTCACTCACCCTGAGGCCAGTTGCATACAAAAGCTCTAGCATTGCCTTGTCACGGCATTCGACGGCATCATCCACATTGGGCTCAGACAGTAAACGGTCAACCTGCGACTCACTCAGAGAATCCGGCAAATGGCGCGTTAACTTAGGTGACTCTACTAAGGCCATAGGATCAGCTGAAATCTGCTTGGTCTGCACCAGATAAGTATAGAAACGCCGTAAGCTGCTGAGCAGCCGAGCGCTACTGGTACGCGCAAAATTCTGCTCAACTCTAAAGGCCAGATATGCCCTAACATCGGTCTGAGAAACCGCGAGTAACGTCACTCCTTGCTGACCTTGATAACGATCAAAATGGCGTAAATCGGTACGATAGGCCGATAGCGTGTTATCACTCAATCCCTTGCTTGACCAAAGATCATCAAGAAAAGCATCGATAAGTGGATCTGGCATATAAGTTTTAGGCACAAATACTCCATAAAAAAACGGCGTAATCAAATGATACGCCGTTGATATTAATTTAAATATGTCTAAGCCTGCATAAGCTTAACTGAGTTAAGCATAAAGACGAGAACTCAAATGCAAAGCCTAGGCTGCAGCCGTTTGACCACGGCCACGGCCGAATACTAAACACAGTGCAATCGTCGCAATGGTCGGCAATAACCAAGCCATACCTTCTTCATAGAGTGGCAGCTTAGATAACACTGGAGACATAACATTCACTATATGGATAAAAACCTGTGCTAAGCCATTCATGGCTTGACCATCAGCGTCAGTCAAACTTTTCGCTGCCACTTTAAGACCATCGAAGATGCCGAAAAACAGTGCCACGCTCAGTACTGCACGATGTGCAAACTGTGGATTCGCAAAATAAGCGGTCAGGAAAGTCACAACCACAAGAGCAATAGCCACAGGATAAATCGTCATTAATACGGGAATACTAATAGCAATCAACTGACTTAGGCCCACGTTCGCAATCACAGCGCATATCAAGCTTAAAAAGATCACGAGGAAACGGTAAGACAGTTTAGGCATCAGCTCATTAAAGAACTCAGAACACGCACTCACCAGCCCAACCGCAGTGGTTAAACAAGCTAAAGTCACGACTGATGACAACAAGACTGAGCCTAGTTCACCAAACTCACGGGTCACGTAATTTGTTAATATTTCGCCGCCATTTTTAGCACCGATGGCGATATCGCCGGCGGTTGCACCTAAAAAGAACAAGGACACATACACAAAAGTTAAACCAGCGGCGGCGATAAAGGCTGCACGAATGAGATACTTAGTTTGATCACTCGGTTGGTCAATGCCCTTTTTACGCAGGATATCAATAATCAACATACCAAACATCAAGGATGCTAACGTATCCATAGTGTTATAGCCTTCCAAAATACCTTTGGTCAGCGGATGCTGTTGGTAATCCCCCACAGCTTGGCCCACTTCGGATGCAGGTAAAAACAGCACTGAAACGGCTAATCCGACCAACAAAATCAATAAAATAGGCGTTAATACTTTACCTACGCTATCGAGCAACTTACCAGGGAAAAGCGCCAGCAACATAGTGACAGCGAAGAAACCTAATGTGTATAGCAGTTGCGTCAGGTTTAATTCCAAACTGCCCAGCAAAAACGTTGCCGTGGTGTCATCGATAAATGGCTTAGCGCCAATCTCGTAAGCCACTAATCCCGTACGCGGCGCAGCAAAAGCAGGGCCGATAATAATGTAAATCGCGACGGCCAATGTCGTTGCTGCAAATACTGGCAGCATAGCCATAACCTTACCTTGAGCCTTAGCGACAGCAATCAGTCCAACTAAAGGTAAACCTACGGCGGTAATCAAAAAACCCAACATGGCGAGGGGCATATTTTCGCCCGCTAACATACCCGCGAATGGTGGAAAAATTAGGTTTCCCGCACCTAAAAAGAACGCAAAGGTCATAAAACCTAAGCCTAATGTATCTCCGATACTCATCTGATTGTCTTGCACTGGAAGCCCCATCTTGTCTTATTGTTTTTTTACAAACTTAAGTGATTATGTGTCGATTAGCCATAGCTAAAACAAAGCCCATCCGGAGTGCAAATCTATGTTTACACAATTCCGTGGTAAATATGTTCGATATCTGCCGAGTTTATAAACGATGGCGAACGTTTATGTAGCCTAACTGACGACTAATTCACCAACAAACTCGTTTACCTATCCGTTAATCTTAAAAGTGATTAAAAATGGGGGCGAAACTAATACCAGACTTAAAGCATCAATACAAGACAACAAGTCCGTTCAGGCAAAAAAAGCGAAATAATGCTAATTAACTGCTAATAAAAGGTTTCTAAGGCAATAAATTAAAGCGTTAATTAAGTGAAATCTGTATTGCCACGTAAAATAGTAAATGATTTGGTGACACACATTCATACAGCTAGGATAGATGCGACTGTTTAAAAACATTAGCTAAAAACGAGGGCTAGAATTAGAATATTGCGCACCCAATATTGGGCCTAAATCACTTCAGAACGGCAAAATTAACTCCCCATGGCATTCACTTTTAAACAATTTCATATCGATGACATGAATTGCGGCATGGCCGTAGGCACAGACAGCGTCGTCCTTGGGGCATGGGCACAACTGACCACCGCGAAATCAATCTTAGATATAGGCGCAGGCAGCGGCTTACTCAGTTTAATGGCCGCTCAGCGCAGTCAAGCACATATCACCAGTGTCGAATTAGACACCAATGCCGCCCATGCTTGCCAACATAACTTCCACAATAGTCCTTGGGCTAATCGACTGACCTTAGTTAATTGCAGCATTCAAGACTTTTGCCAACAAACTGAGTATCAAGGGTATTTTGATCACATAATTTGTAATCCCCCCTATTTTGAGCAAGGCACGCAAGCGATACAATCCCAGCGCGCTATGGCCCGCCACACAGATAGCTTAAGCTTTACCGCACTACTCGATGCCATTCATGTGTGCCTAGCACCGCAAGGAAAGGCAAGTCTCATATTACCAATGCAGAGTATGGCCCGTTTCGACGAAATATTAACGCACTCTCAGCTCAATTTGATTGAAATAACCAACCTTATCAGCATTGTAGGGAAAAACGCTAATCGAGTACTCTGCGTACTCGCCCACAAGACTCATCCACAAATGGCTCCAAAGCTCAGTGATATCACTATTCGTGAACGTTCAGGCCAATACACACAAACCATGGTGCAATTGGTTCGAGATTTTTACCTTAAATACTGATATCGAGTCCAATCCTGACACGTTAAGTAAAGCTAGCTAAGTTTGGCAAATTTAACGAAAGGTCCAATTCCTCACAAATTAAATACTAATACATTGACCTAAAAGTAATTAACTTATGCCGATTACCATAAAACTTTACTGACACAGAAGATAAACACAGGAGATCTAGATAAGTTATTTAAGTTAACCGCCATAACCTTTATAATGCTTCGCTATTATCCGTCGAGACGCTGCGCATGCAATTTGAAGATTTCCAGCTTGACCCTAGCTTATTAGAGTCGCTTAATGCCATGGGGCATCATTCACCCACTACGATTCAGCAAGAAACGATTCCTTACGCCCTAGAGCAAAGAGATATTCTTGCGCGCGCCCCGACAGGAACAGGTAAAACAGCGAGCTTTTTACTGCCATCGCTACAACATTTGATCGACTTCCCCCGTCGTTTTGCGGGACAAGCAAGGGTGCTAATCCTCACGCCAACCCGTGAGTTAGCTAGCCAAATCCACCGTTATGCGAGTCACCTAGCCACGGGCCAAGGTTTAGATATTGCTATCGTTACTGGTGGCGTTCCTTATGGACCACAGGAAGAGGCTTTAGCAGGCAACGTCGATATTCTGGTCGCGACCCCAGGCCGCCTGATGGAATATTTAGACAAAGGCAATTTCAACGCCCAAGAAGTCGATATCTTAATTATCGACGAAGCCGATCGCATGTTAGACATGGGCTTCTCTTCTGTGGTGCAAGCCATTGCTATTGAGGCCCAAGGCCGCAAACAGAACATGCTGTTTTCTGCCACCTTAGAAGGCGGCGGTGTACAACGTTTTGCCCGTGAAGTGTTAAACGACCCGATTGAAATCGATGTTGAAGCCCCTCGCAGTGAAAAAGCCAAGATCCACCAATGGATCCACTTAGCCGATGATAAAGAGCATAAATTTGCGCTGTTGTGTCATCTGCTACGCCAAGAGGATGTCAAACGGACTATCGTATTTGTGAAAACCCGCGACATCGTTTCTAGCCTAGAAGGCCAGTTACTTAAAGTCGGTATTCCCTGCGCCTTTATGCGTGGCGATATGGAACAGAAGAAACGCTTCCAAGCCTTGAGTCGCTTTACTAAAGGTGAAGTCAATGTCTTGTTGGCGACCGATGTGGCTGCACGCGGTATCGATATCGACGATATCACCCATGTGATCAACTTCGATATGCCACGTTCTGCCGACACTTATATCCACCGCATTGGCCGTACTGGCCGCGCTGGCGCAAAAGGTACCGCGATTTCGCTTGCCGAAGCCCACGACATGCGTATCGTCGGTAAAATCGAACGTTATATCGAGCAACCGTTGAAACGCCGCGTGATCGAAGAGCTGCGTCCAAAGAATAAAGAAGCGCGCACACCGGGTAAGAAAAAAGCCAAAGTGAAAGCGAAAGAAGCTGCGAAGAAAACGAGCAAGAAAGAAGCGGCAAAGAAAGCGAGTAAAATCGCCCGTAAGAAAAAATAACACCCGCTTAAATTCACCAAACTAAAGCCGCTATATGCGGCTTTTTTATTACCAAAATATAACTTACGTGGGTGATTTTACTAAAAATATCCTGCTATGTTTAATTATATAGAATGAAATGCGGCGGATTTAGAGCGGTTAACCCCAATGCGTATTCATTCTTATTTCAATATATTCCAATCACCTAACTGAACCTTTCATCACCTTTCTGCTCTAATTTTCGCCCAAATATCGATGCATGATGCGCATATCTGTCGCGGCATCACTTTTAGAAACATTTAATTTACAAAAATAAATTTATTGGCGTGGCCGACTCTGCTACTTTAACCCCATTACGCGATTAGCATGGATTTAACCATTATATGATGAAGACCCTACTGAGGAGACTGTCTCCTTTTCTTATTCTGCTGCTGTTTGTCTTTGGCGCAGCCTTATTAATGCAAACGAAGGAGGCGCCAGAACAAAAACCTGAAGAGATGCCCATTCCTATCGTTGATGTCACGCAAGTGACTCAGCAAACAGTATCGCTAAACTTACCTTCCTACGGCGTGGTTACCCCAAAGTATAAAACCCAACTCGTAACCGAAGTTCAAGGCAGAATGCTCACTATCTCCCCTCATTTTGTTGCAGGTGGCATAGTCAAGAAAGGCGACCAATTAGCGCAAATCGAGCCCTCTGATTACGAGGCTGACTTAATGCAAGCCGAAGCGACGCTGGCCCAAGCCACCGCCGCACTGAACGAAGAAATAGCCCGTGGTGAAGTCGCTAAAATCGAATTCAAAGGCTACGACAAGGGCTTGCCCCCAGAGTTAGGTCTACGTATCCCGCAACTCAAAAAAGAACAAGCTAACGTAAAATATGCACAAGCAGCACTGGCGCGCGCCCAACGTAACCTTGAGCGCACAGTTATTCGCGCGCCCTTTGATGGCATAATCAAAGTTAGAAATGTCGATTTAGGTCAATACGTTAGCTTAGGCACTAATCTAGGTGAGCTCTACGATACTAGCGTTGCCGAAATCCGCTTACCCATTTCTAATGATGATTTAGCCTATTTAGAGTCTGTCGACAATCCCGATACCCAAGTCACGCTTAGCGCCTCTTTGGCGGGCAAAGAAAATACTTGGGAAGGTAATATTATCCGCAGTGAAGGTGTTATCGATGCCGAAAATCGCATGGTGTATTTAGTCGCAGAAATCAAAGATCCCTATCTGCGCGCGAATAAAGTGCCAGGTAGCTTACCACTTAAATACGGCAGCTTCGTCAATGCAGTCATCAAAGGTCGCACTGTCGATGGCATAGTCAAATTGCCCCGCCATGTGGTTCGTAACGACCAAGTCGCGCTAGTCAACGACAAAAATATCATTGAAATGCGCCAAGTAAATGTAGTTCGTAGTGATTTAGAAAATGTGTTCATCAAAGACAGTCTAAAAACGGGCGAACGCGTCGCTACGACCCACTTCAACAGTATGGCAAATGGGCAAATGGTCAAAATCTTAGGTGAAGCGGCCTTGCCCACTGAGACACCAAAAGAAAATACTCCTGAATCGAGTCTTGCGGCCGCTGGAGTCAAATAATGGACACTCAAAAAGGGATCTTAGCTTGGTTCGCCCGCAACAGTGTAGCCGCGAACTTATTAATGTGTGTTCTGCTCATCGGCGGCCTGTTCAGCAGTATTTTGATTAATAAAGAGGTTTTTCCTTCTTTCGAACTCAATTTATTAAATATTTCCGTCGCCTATCCAGGTGCGGCGCCACAGGAAATCGAAGAAGGCATCAACATCAAGATTGAAGAAGCCATCCAAGATATCAACGGCATCAAGAAAGTGACTTCTGTGGCTAGCGAAGGCGTTGGCTCGATTACCGTTGAAGTTGAAGACGGTTACGAAGTGCAGACCATTCTCGATGAAGCCAAACTGCGGTTAGATGCAATTTCAACCTTCCCAGTGAACATCGAAAAACCGAATATCTCTCAAATCAAACCTGAGAATAACGTCATTTGGGTTTCTGTTTATGGCGATATGACACTCCACGATATGAAAGAATTGGCTAAATCGGTTCGTGACGATTTAACCCAACTCCCCGCTGTAACCCGTGCGAAAGTCACAGGGGTGCGCGATTATGAAATCGGTATTGAAGTTTCTGAGAATAAGTTACGAGAGTACGGCTTGACCTTCTCACAAGTCGCATTAGCAGTGCAAAACTCCTCCTTAGACTTACCAGGTGGCTCTATTCGTGCTCAAGATGGCGATATTCTATTGCGCACCAAAGGCCAAGCCTACACGGGCGATGACTTTGCCAATATAGTAGTCACAACTCGCGCAGACGGTAGCCGTGTGATGCTGCCACAAGTGGCGACCATCAAAGATGATTTTGAAGAACGTTTGGAATATACCCGCTTTAACGGCAAGCCCGCTGCGATTATTGAAGTCACCAGCATTGATGATCAAAACGCCTTAGACATTGCAGACCAAGTCAAACAGTACGTCGAGCAGCGCCGCGCCACACTGCCAGCTAACGCTCAACTCGATACTTGGGGTGATATGACCCACTATCTACAGGGCCGCTTAGACATGATGATGTCGAACATGTTTTACGGTGCCTTGTTGGTGTTTATCATCTTAGCCATGTTCCTCGATCTGAAGTTAGCATTTTGGGTCATGATGGGGATACCCGTGTGTTTCCTCGGCACTATGTTGGTCATGCCACTCGAACCTTTCTCCATGACGATCAACATGTTGACCCTATTCGCTTTTATCTTGGTGCTCGGAATAGTGGTGGATGATGCCATTGTCATCGGCGAGAGTGCCTACACAGAGGTCGAACGCCACGGTCACTCGGTTGAGAACGTGATCCGCGGCGCGCAAAAAGTGGCGATGCCCGCGACCTTCGGGGTCTTAACTACAATTGCGGCATTTATTCCCATGTTAATGGTTTCTGGCCCTATGGGGATTATCTGGAAATCCATCGGTATGGTGGTCATCCTCTGTTTAGCCTTCTCACTGGTAGAGTCTAAATTCATTCTGCCAGCGCATTTAGCGCACATGAAGTTTAAAAAACCTGGCGCACCAAAGGGATTCTTTGGCCACCTAAAAGCCAATTTTAATGACAGAGTGCAATACTTTATTCACCACAGCTATCGCAACTTCCTCGAGCGCTGTATTAAACACAGATACAACGTGGTCGCGGCCTTTATCGGTGTATTAATTCTGTCGATTGCCTTAGTCGCCAGTGGCAAAGTGCGCTGGGTATTTTTCCCAGACATTCCCTCAGACTTTATTCAAGTTGAACTTGAAATGGATGAAGGCAGCTCCGAAGGTAACACCTTAAAAGTGGTGCAGAGCATAGAAGAAGCCCTGTACAAGATGAACGAAAAAATGGAGAAAGATAACGGTTATCAAGTGATGAAGCACAGCTTTATCAATATGAGCTCCCGTACCTCTGCCTTTATTTTTGCCGAACTGACGAAAGGGGAAGACCGTGAAGTCGATGGCGTGACGATTGCTGCCGCATGGCGTGAACAATTGCCCGAGCTTTTGTCGGTCAAAAAACTCAGCTTTAACGCGAGCACCAACGATGCCGGCGGCGATATTTCCTTCAGATTGACCTCGAGTGACCTCGATGAGCTGTCCGCAGCCTCTAAAGAGTTGAAGCAAAAACTCGCCAGCTATGAAGGCGTGTACGATATTGCCGACAACTTTTCATCGGGCAGCCATGAAATTCGCCTGAAGATACGTCCAGAGGCAGAAGCTCTTGGCCTGACGCTTTCCGATTTAGCTCGCCAAGTACGCTATGGTTTCTACGGTTACGAAGCCCAACGGATTTTACGTAATAAAGAAGAAATCAAGGTGATGGTGCGCTACCCATTAGAGCAACGTCGTACTGTGGGTTATCTTGAAAATATGCTGATCCGCACGCCAACGGGCACTTCGGTTCCCTTCTCGACCGTGGCACAAATTGAGAAAGGCGAATCCTACGCCTCAATTACCCGTGTTGACGGCAAGCGAGCGATTACCATCACGGCAAATGCCAACAAAAACATCGTTGAACCTTCAAAAGTAGTGCAAGAAATCCAAAAAGATTACCTTCCACAATTGCAGGCTAAGTATCCTAAAATCCAAACTGCGCTGGACGGTGGCAGTTTGGATGAACAGAATGCCATGGTCGGTTTGATGCAAGGCTTCTTCTTTGCACTGTTCACCATTTATGCTTTGATGGCCGTGCCACTTAAATCCTACAGTCAGCCGTTAATCATCATGTCTGTGATCCCCTTCGGGATTATCGGCGCCCTGTTTGGTCACTTGATTCAGGGACTCGCGATGAGCGTGTTAAGTCTCTGCGGCATAGTGGCATTAGCGGGTGTGGTAGTGAACGACTCCTTGATTTTGGTGGACTTTGTGAACCGTGCGCGGGAGCAAGGGCAATCGGTCAGGCAGGCGGCGGTCGATTCAGGCTGTTATCGTTTTAGGGCGATCATCCTAACGTCACTCACCACCTTCGTCGGCTTAGTGCCTATTATTCTCGAACGTAGTTTGCAGGCGCAAATAGTGATCCCTATGGCGACATCCCTCGCCTTCGGTATCCTGTTCTCGACCCTTGTGACGCTAATTTTAGTGCCCTTGTTGTACATCATACTCGACGACGTTAAGCGCACTAGCAGCCGCTTCTTCCATTGGTGGTGGCAGCCTAAAAAAGACCATGAAGTGGACTTTACACCTGAGCATTTAGAGCCGCCGGTCCCCACTGACTATAAAAAAGACTATCTATAGGAAGTTAACTAGAAGCAGTTAATCAATGTCTTGAACCTTAAAAAGAGAGCTTAGGCTCTCTTTTTAATCCTCAGTGCGAGTCAATAACCTCTCAATCATCTATGTCATTTTGAGTCTGCCGCGAGTGGCTTGAGCTTTCAAGTTGCGATCTAGTTGACAGTTATCGCATCAGGCTTTCGCTACACTGTGTTTAAGTCGTCAGCTATCGTTAGAATGAAACCCATCATTATGTCTGAGCATCTGCACAAGCAAAATATTGATAAACCACAAGTTGTCACCACAGAAACCCTAGCGAACGGTCACATAACAGATGAAGTTTGCACAAATGAAACCTGTGCGACTGAAACGCTTGTCTATGATATTCGTCGCAGTCGCTACCTTAATATTACGGGTCGCTGCACCCTGCGCTGCGCGTTTTGTCCGAAACATAATGGCAGTAAACAGATCCACGAATATCAACTGGCACTGTGTCACCAACCTAAGCCCGAAGAAATTATTCCACTGCTTGGCGATGTTAAAGACTTCGAAGAATATGTGTTTTGTGGCTATGGCGAACCGACCTTAAATCTTCCAACTTTGCTGGCGGTGGCGAAAGAAATTAAACAAAGAGGCGGGCGAATACGCATTAATACCGATGGTTTAGGTAATTTAGTCCATAGGCGCAATATTTTGCCAGAACTGGCTAACTGCGTTGATAGTTTATCCATTTCCCTTAATGCGGATAATGAAGCCGCCTATATGGAACATTGTCGCCCCAAACTCGCCGGTTCTTATGCCGCCGTACATGCTTTCATCGCATTAGCGCCACACTATATTGAAACGGTACAAGTTTCAGCCATCGAAGGATTAGCGGGGGTTGATATCGACATCTGTCGTGAACAAGTTGAGTCCTACGGCTGCGAATTCAAGCATCGCATATTAGGCGCCTTAGGCTAAACGGCATTCTAATACAGCCAAAATCGACTCAAACACCCAAGCAGATAACACTGTCGATTACGTGAGTGGTACATGTGTGAATCGTCTTAACTTTTACTCAAGGAATCTTGCTGAGTAACTTGGCACTGTCGTAACAATTCTTTCGTGTTAACATAGCGAAATTAACAGTTCACCCACTCATAATCGGTTCATGCTGAAGAATAACCCAAGCACGTATCCCGCTGCGCCACTGCTCTCTTTAACTCAAGGGATCTATTGGTCGCATCAACGCTTACTCGCTATTGCAAGCCAGCTTTCTATGCTGGTGATTGGCATGATTATTTTAACTCACTTAATCATTACGTTAGGTGAACGACGCCTGCAAGAAGAGTGGGCAACGCAAAGATACAGTGAACTGCAAACCATAGGCTCATTGATCGCAGATAAAGTGTCTTTTCAGCAATTTCGAACCCAAATTTTCGCCAATGGGGAACTGCTAAAACAATACTTAAGCAATCCTACCGCCAAGCAACAACTTAAATTGCAGGAAAACTGGCAAGATCTAGTAAAACATATTCCTGAGTTACTCGGCATTGCACTGTACGATCCCCAAGGTAACTATAAATTCTCAACTCCCCCTAATTTCAATAAAGATGCCTTACCACCGACCTTACTTGGAGCGAGTCGGAGCATGGGTGGCAAAGAAGTTTATACCTCACCGCTGGAATTTGTTCCGATAGACGGCATGCTTGAACCTTATATGTATCAAATGGCGTGGCTCGAGAAGCCCGATCAGAGTTCTATCGGTTATCTGGTGACGTACAACTCTATGGTAAAAATGCTGGAGGCCATAAAACCAGCCTTTTCGAGCAATAAGTCCCCTATGTTAGTGCTTGATACTCAAGGATTACTCTATGCTGGCGCGAGCGATCTCGCCCCTCTAAGCAATATGCCAGAGACCTTAGGAGCGAGTTTAAGACAGAGCTATCCGGCCCTGTGGCGCGATATGTCCATGAGCAACTTTGGACAATTCCACGGTGAAGAAGCCACTTATGTTTACCTTAAAATCGAACTAACTGCCCAACCTGAGACTCACAGAGAATATTTTTTACTCTCCTATGTGCGCAACTCAGACATAGCTGCTCGTTTCTCACAATGGCAAAACATTGTCATTGTGGCATCGTTAATATTAACGGTTTTAGCCGCTTGGGTTGTACTACTCAGCCACATGTATCGCTTACAACAGCGTTCACGCCAATACAGTATTGATGTTGCTAATGGCTTATTTAATAGTGACATCGGCTTTATGATGGTAAACGAAAATGCCAGAGTCATCAGTGCCAATACTAAAGCGGCACAAGCGACCTTAGTACCATTAGATGAACTGACAGACCGAAGCCTACAGCGTACCTTATGCCTCGATGATAAAACCTACACGGAGTTAATGGAGCAGGTACATAAAACCGGTCAATGGTCTGGTGAAATCAGTCTAGAGAGTATTGATGGCCCTACTTTACGCGTTCATATCCGCCAAGCACCAAGGGCGAGCCGAGGCTCACCACATCTATTAATCACCCTTGAGGACATCAGTGAGTTAATCAGCAGCAAACAAAATGCTTTTCTCAGTGAGCTTTTATGCGATAACACAGTCGCGACAGCCCTCACAGATGCTAACGGTAAACTGATTAAAATCAATCCTGTATTCGATGCGTTAATGCAACTCAATGGCGATTTAAATCAAGATTTAGCGTCATTACTCGCGAATGATTTAGGCAATCAATGGCAGAGGATCAGCGCTCAGATAGCCATGCAAGGTCAGTGGCAAGGGCAAATTCTATGCTCACCTAAACAGGCGCATTCCAATTGTTTGCAAGCCACATTGAAGGGCCATGTGGCCGCCGATGGTGAGATTGATTATATCGTCTGCACTTTAGAGCAAGCCGCCGAGCGTGGTCGAGGCACAGAGAAGCGTAACCTTGTACCCCATCGCAGTACTATTCTGCTGAATTTGGCAGATTTAGAACGTTACTTTAACTCTCTGCCGCCACCAAGCCGTCTCAGTTCAAGCTTACTGTTAATGGATATCAATCCAGAGGGCATGCTAAGCCACATGAGTGATATCGACCAACTGGCAAATCGTCAGCAAGAAATAGAAGTGCAATTATTGCTTGAAATTCCAGCTAATTATCAAATTCTGCATTGGCAGCTAGGGAAGCTCATTGTGATGTTACCTGACACAGACGCCACCCATGCGCACAACTTTGCCCTCAATATGATGGAAAAGCTCAATGGTAATGGCTTAGGGGAAGGTATTAGTATTGGTATTGCGGGTTATCAAGAAGGCCAGACATTAGAGCAATATTTGAATAATGCCGAAATCGCCCTAAAACGGGCGAAGCAAAATAACGATCAAAATATCGGTCAAGCCTTTACTCGTCATCAATCGTAGATTCGGGTGCATTAACTGAGTCAGGCAACTGACTCTGGGTAATTTCTATGATTGCCGAGCGGTTCATGGTGATTTTATAGCGGATATACTGCGGGGCTTCGCGCCCATCACGCAACACTAAAATCAGGTTGACTTGATAGCGCCGCTCAACCGATTCATAACTAATTTTGCCCTCAACTTCCTTATAAATCTTCGCTTTACCCCGTTCTAAATAACGGGCAAAAGGCACTAAGCTAAAGCTCACTTGCTCTTGAATAGTCGAATATCCCGCTTGGAATTCACTCTGATTCACCTTAGTGGCGATTTTATAGTGCAGAATTTCCGCATCGACCTTATTTTGACTATGTCTGTGCTTTAGAATGTCACTGACTTTTTCAGGTAGATCTTGCTGACGCATAAACTCAAGCCATACCAACTGCTTAGCGATAACCGCCTGACTCGTAGTATCCCGTAAAATGCGGCTCCAACGTGGTCGACCCCGCTGAATAAATCGCCACATGGCATTGCGCACATCGTCCTTAAAGATTTCCCTAAAACCGTAGATCACGGCCAAGGTCAGCACTAGCGCAATAGTAAAACCACTAAAGGCGCCCTGCGCTTGAATTATCAACGCAGACACCACCAACATCACTAACGCGGTTGCCAGTCCTGTCGTAAACTTTTTAAGGCCAATCCCTAAAGGCTTTAACTCTTCTTTGAGTACCACACCTTGTTGGATTAAACGGCGCAACAACAACATCTTGTTAGAGATACGGTTAGGATCTTGCTTAGTTTGCGCAGAGTTGTACTTATGCTCATCACGATAGGCACATTCATTACGACATAGCGTGAGTACCCGCTCTAAAATATCGTTGAAATCACTGGTACGAGTGGCATAAGCGAGCACTTTGAGTAACTGCTGCTCACAAAACCAAGACAAGTAGTTATCAGCATTTTCAAAGTAAGATTTCCATTTGGGATCACCTGGTTCGTTACGACGAAACTTTTTCAGCAACTGGGCAATTTGTTCGCGTAATTCGTCGAGGGCAAAATAAAAATGGGTTACATCTGTGATTTGATTGAGTTCTTTAACATCGTTTTCAACCGCAACCGCAAACTGATAGGCGAAGAGATTTAGGTACAACCTGAACTCTTCAACAGTACGTCGATTTAAACTGGCAAAACGCCCCTGCACCAGAGGTAAGTGCAAGCCTTCTGAATAGTATGAGCGACGTCCAACTATTGAGCTGTAGTAGTATTCTTCTTCATTGAGCGTGCGCGAGCCTATGCCCATTTCCTTAGGTAAAAAGAAATAGAGATCAAGCTGACGATTATCGCCCTTTTCCATCTGATGGCTGAACTTAATCGACAGGGATTCTTCTTGCTTTACACGTATCTTAGACACAACACCCTTTTCATGAATCCCTCACTGGAGACTCACCACAGTAATCACAAATCAATGAGCACTAATCTTAACTGAAATAAACTCAAATTCACTGATTAAATTCGACTATTTACGATTCTGCATCCACAAATGGTATTGCTAGGCTGAAAAAGGACCACGGCATAATCTTTGGTGTCATCCATATCTAACACCTCGATACTGAGATTGTGCATTTCTGAGTCATTAAAATGTAAGCTGCTGATATAGGATAGATATTTCATATGTTCTGGCCAATTTTTTTGCTTTTCAATTTCAGATTCCGTTTTCGTTTTAACGGTAACTTTATAGGTCATGCTATTGGCCTCAATACTGTCGACTTTGCCTTGCATTAAAATATTGCCCGCACTCGTACCGTCAATATTAAAGTAACGATAATTGATCTGCGTATTGTCAGCGGCAATCAAAACATCCACGAGTAGGTAAAATTTACCGTCACTGCTAACACTCGAGCTGCCGCTAGGATTGGCACTAGAATGGCGGTCGAATAATTCAGAGCTGCAATTTAAAATCATCGTCTGATTGGTAGCCGACTGTTTGTATATCACACCGCAGGCCATAATCAATGCCGACAAGATAACAATATTAATCGTCCACTTTAGCCATTTAGCCACAGATGTTAACCTCCTGCAGCCAAGCAGCATCGATGAAGGTTTTCGGTCGAGTGAAATCACTGATTTTAATATTACGGATCACTGACTGACCGAGTTTTTCGCCTCGAAAAGTAATATTAAGCACTTGTTTATCATGGGACAAAGAAGCATAAACATCAGCCCAATCACTTTGACCGCAGGCGATTAATCCTGCACTTAAGCGCTCACCTAATTCGAAGAGTAAGGTGTTATTAGTATTGGAATCAGCAAATAAGTGTAATCGTACTTGCTGGCCTGAAGCCAAAGGTAATATTGAGGTCATAAGTGCTTGGGTTGGCTTGCTGTGATCCGTATGATTCAAATAAAACACCGAAAACGCTAACATAAACCCGAATAACACTAAGGCACTCCACAAAGGCACTGTGTGCAATCTGAGGTAATTAACACCTCTAAACTCAGTCCCATTAGATGGTTGGAGTAAATAACCTTGGCCTTTCACGGTTTCAATCAAGCCCTCATATTGAGGTCCAAGAAAGCTGCGAAGCATAAAAACAGCACGGGCCACAGAGGTATCAGTTAGCGGCGGATGCTTTCCATCCCCCGTCTTCAGCATGTGCTTAGAAACCAACTTACCTTGATGCTCAACAAGCAAATTAAGTACTTGTAACTCGGCTCGAGGAAGATGCCAAGATTCATCGCGAGACAACTCAATCAGTATGCCTCGTTCCCGATCAAACCTGCAGTCTCCCAATTGCATCAACATCCACTCAACTCCATAAAAACACAAAGTTAAGTCTATGCAAACTAACTAATGATTAATGTGATCTTGCTAACCCAAGTCAGCAAATAGTTAATTTTCGTGAGACGACCCCCAAGTTCAGCGCTATTAGGCAAAAACATGCGTTAACTCACAGGAATAAATGCCATTTAGCACATGGTAAATTCGGCATAAATTTACATAAATATAACAAAAATCGGGACGATGAGCACTTTGCAATCTGTTTAGTTAATTAAAATACATAATTTAAGTCGGTTAATTCTATTGTAGTGACGCTATTTACCGCTCATGTAAAAGGCAAATATCCTCCGGCGTAAATCACAATATTTATCTCAAGCATGCTTAGAATTTACGCCATCAATTTATCTTTAGCATTTGATAAATAGAAGTAATCCTACATAGAGGAAATACATAATGAGCATAAATAGACGTCAAGCATTAACCCGTATTATTGGTATTAGCACCGCTGCGGCAGGTGCAACACTCATGGGAACATCGGTTCTCGCGGCAACGAATGCCGATGGTCAATATCAATTAGCGATAGGTGAGAAACTTAAATACGTTCCACTTGATGCAATGGCAACAGCAAAACTGGCCTATGAAACGGGTGGTGGTTGTATGCACCAAGTTTTTCATGCCGTTGTGACTATGCTAGCCCAATCTAATAGTGCCGATGCAGACAAGTTCAAAACAATTCCAACGGCATTAGCCGCCTATGGTTTTGCAGGGGTAACGGGTCAAGGCACGCTCTGCGGTAATCTTAATGCGATAGGCATGTTAGTGAATATTTTAGATGACATTAATGGTCACAATAACGCCGTGATAGCTAATACCTTCCGCTACTACGAAAATACAACGCTCCCTTTATCTTCACCTGAATTTGTTACTGGTATTGGCTCGACAGCAGAAAAAACGGCTCTTGTGGGCAGTTCATCAAAAGCCAAGAGCGTGTTATGTCACTCATCTATCAGTAACTGGTCAAAGGCTTCTGGCTTACCATTCGCGAAAAAAGGTGAACGCTGCTACCGCTTATCCGCGTCTATGGCTTATTACCTAGTAGATGTATTGAATCGTGCCTATCAAGGGGAGAATATCGGCACCCTTGTTGGTAGTAAGCCAACACCAGATGCGCAAGATTGCCAAACTTGTCATGGTAGCACTAGCACACTAGGCTCAGCGGCAAGTGTAAAGACAGACATGGAATGCACCACTTGCCATACAGGGCATTTCAATTAAGGAGACTGTGATGAAATACCCATTACTCACATTGACCCTCGCGACATTAATGCTCGTAGGATGTGGCAGTGACAGCAATAACACTGAGCCTGAAACGCCGCAGCCACCTCCCGTCGAAAATGCAGTAAACATTGATGAAGCAACGCAAATAAATCTCAAGCTTGAGCAATTTGACTCGAGTACAGGGACAATTCAATTTTCACTGACGAATGCGCAACAAGAAGCGATCACTGCAGCAAAAACCTATGATATTTACTATTTTGGGTTCCCCGACAAAGCCAAGGAATCCTCGAATCCGAAGGCATGGAAACACTGGCATGTTACCCAAAATTATCGTTGCCAAAGTCTTGGAGAATGCAGCGGTAAATTAACCGAAGTCACAAGCGGTCAATATCAATTTGAGATAGCTGGCTTAGATTGGGCTCAGCAGGATCCAAGTGGTTCAGTGGCACAAATTAAAGTCGCGATTCAGATCTACGGTGCAAAAGCCAATAACGAGCTGGATTTAATCCAAGTTCTACCGCAATAATCCTTCCCATGACATATCCAAACAAATAGAGGCATCCATCGGATGCCTCTATTTTATTCATTGATATCTAGACGTTATGCGATTGAATTTTGTTAGCTCGATGTTGTTCGCTAAATAATTCGCGATATTATCCGCTACAAAACGACTCACAAACACCAATACAGCCCAAAAGGTGAATGAGCAGTACTTTTATTTAGAACATCGCAGCATTGAGCCACATATGTACTAAAATGCTCGCGATATAACCCAGCGCAATGACAGGTGTCCAACGCAAATGGGCACCAAAGGTGTAAATCCCCCTAGCTTGTCCCATTAACGCGACCCCTGCAGCACTGCCAATTGACAATAAACTGCCCCCAACTCCTGCGGTTAACGTTACCAGTAACCATTGGCCTAAGGCCATCTCAGGGTTCATCGTCAACACAGCAAACATCACCGGAATATTATCAACAACAGAAGACAACAGACCGATAGCCACGTTGGCATAAGTCGTATCCCAATTGGAATACAAAGCCTCAGATACTAAGCTCAAGTACCCCATAAAGCCAAGGCCACCCACACATAGCACTACACCATAAAAGAACAACAGGGTATCCCATTCAGCACGGGAGATCCTGCTAAACACATCGAAGGGCACCACACTACCAAGCTGCTGAAGACGCTGCTCGTCCTGACGCAATTCAGCCTTTGCACGTTCGCGGGCAACGGAACGATTGAAGGTTTTACGCAGATAAAAACCAAAGAATTGTAAGAAACCTAATCCCGTCATCATACCCAATACAGGCGGCATACCTAAGAAGGAATGAGCACACACTGCCGTAGCGATTGTGAGTAAAAACAACGCAACAATTCGCTTAGCACCCGGCTTAGTATAAACATGCTCTTTTTCTGGCTCTGGCACGAAATGTGGAATAAACACACTCATAATGGCAGCGGGTAATGCAAAGTTCACTAAAGCAGGAATAAACAGATGGAAGAAATCGCTAAAGTGCACTAATCCTTTTTGCCACACCATTAAGGTCGTGATATCACCAAACGGGCTAAACGCGCCACCCGCATTAGCCGCAACAACAATGTTGATACAGGCTAGGGTGATAAACTTGCGTTGCCCTGCCCCCACTTTCATCACCACGGCACACATCAATAGTGCAGTCGTTAAATTATCTGCCACGGGTGAGATAAAGAACGCCATAAACCCCGTCAACCAAAATACGGTTCTTAGACTAAACCCACGGCCAACAAGCCAACCACGAATGGCATCAAATAAATTTCGCTCTTCCATAGCATTGATATAAGTCATCGCCACGAGTAAGAAGAGTAGAAGCTCAGCATATTCAAGCAAGTTATGTTTGAATGCTGCTTCCGACACTTCAGACATACCATTTTGTACATACACAAAACCTATCATGCCCCAGATAATCCCTGCTGCGACCAGCACAGGTTTCGACTTGCGTAAATGTAACGACTCCTCAGCCATCACCATTATGTATGCAAGTACAAACACAAAGACGGCAACATAACCCACACTCGATGCGGTTAAATTAAGCCGTTCTATCCCTTCTGTCATAGCCCATGCTGCAGGTGAGAATCCGCTCAATATTGCAACGCAGAATAGACTCCATAACGCCATTCCACTGCCTTTAAACAACCGCTGTAATTTCATTAAAGTTCATCTCTACGTAGGAAATTAGTCGAAAATTACCATAGCTTCGGCATAGTAAATGTTGATAAAACGCAACTTTCTATGCATTACCCTATAACCAAAGGCGTTTAAAACATTAATTTTTGTATAACTACAGCGATAACTAATAAAGAAACATTTAACTTAGTCTAAAAAGAGCCAATAAAAAAGCACCTCAAAGGTGCTTTTTAGTTTCTAAATCAGTGTCACAGCATTAGAAGGAATATAACAAGGTCATATTGGTTTCTGTATCTGTACTTTTCTTATTATCCAACGGCTCGCTGTTGTAGCGCACAATAATGGCAAACTTCATTGCTAATGCGCCGATAATATTCGCCGTTAACGAAGTTTCAGAGCGGGCATCGAGCTTATCACCGTAATCTGCAACGAAACGTTGTTGGAATTTAGAGGTGTCAGTGATTTCGGTTTCAAAGTTGATCACACCGTGAGCAACGACGCTGTCATTGGTGTCATGGCCTTCGATAAGTGCTTGCTCTGTATCAAGACGCTGATAGATATAACCTGGACCGACTTCGACATCTAAAAAGGTCTTACTAGTATCATAGAATCTATAACCATAACCCGCTGCGCCAGATAGCGTGTAATCATAACCTGTGAACGGATCAACTTCATAATTACCGTTAGCAAACAAGTAGCTACGATCTGTCATCTTGTAGTTACCTTGTGCGCCCGCTAAATAGCGTTTCGCGGTAACAGAACCTGTATCCTCTTTATATAAACCTTCGAGTAAGTACTGATTCTCCCAATCGCCAAGCTCATGCTTAAGATTTAAACGTCCTTTGAATGATGAGGTTTCAGTGTTACCTGTGGTTAAGGTTGCACCAAGTTCAGCTTCACCTGCGAATGTCTCATCGCCTTTTACAAAATCGGCCCCAGCTGTCGCCATAAAAGGTGCAGTCATTAATAGTGCTGCGGTCAGTACTTTCTTCATGTTTATCCGTTCCTGTTCCGTTAAATCCAATCCCTATAAATATCTGTTCGTCCCAGCGATGCTGAATAAGCACATATTAATAAGGGTTAGTATTTTCCCCTGAAAATCTGCGCGATATTAACATTTACGATTAAAAAATGAAAATTGCAGCTATTTTAAGTATAAAAAACCCGCTTTAGCGGGTTTTTATCTCAGCGATAACGCTTACATATTGATCTTAGGATCTAACGCGCCAGACTGATACGCTTTATACATTGCTTGTAAAGACAATGGCTTAATCTTAGATGCTTGACCTGCACAGCCGAAAGCTTCATAGCGAACCGTACAGATATCGGCCATGGCTTCCATTGATGCTTTCAGGAATTTACGTGGATCAAATTCACTTGGGTGTTCAGCTAGGAATTTACGAACGGCACCCGTTGATGCTAAACGTAAGTCGGTATCAATGTTGACTTTACGTACACCGTGTTTGATACCTTCTACGATTTCTTCTAATGGCACACCGTAGGTTTCTGGGATCTGACCACCATATTGGTTGATGATCTTTAGCCACTCTTGTGGCACAGAAGATGACCCGTGCATCACTAAGTGAGTGTTAGGAATACGCGCATGAATTTCTTTGATGCGGTCGATACGCAGTACATCGCCTGTCGGTTTACGACTGAACTTATATGCACCATGGCTAGTACCGATAGCAATAGCGAGTGCATCAACATGGGTATCGGCAACGAAACGCGCCGCTTCTTCAGGGCTAGTCAGCATTTGATCGTGACTTAAAATACCTGATGCACCAACACCATCTTCTTCGCCAGCTTGGCCAGTTTCTAAGCTGCCTAAACAGCCAATTTCACCTTCAACTGACACACCACACGCATGGGCAAATGCCACTGTACGACGGGTAACATCAACGTTGTACTCGTACGATGCAGGCGTTTTGCCGTCAGCCATCAAAGAGCCGTCCATCATGACTGATGACATGCCTAATTGGATAGAACGCTGACAAATATCAGGATCGGTACCGTGGTCTTGGTGAATACACACAGGGATATCTGGGTACTGCTCAAGAGCCGCTGCCATCAAATATTTTAAGAACTGTGGGCGAGCGTATTTACGCGCGCCAGCAGAAGCTTGCACTATCACAGGGCTGTCTGTTGCTTCAGCGGCCTGCATGATGGCACGCATCTGCTCTAAGTTGTTAACGTTAAACGCAGGCACACCGTATCCATGTTCTGCTGCGTGATCAAGTAGTTGTCGTAGGGAAATTAACGCCATTTTTTAACTCCAATAATAGGGTGATATCTATCACCGAGGTCGCTATCGTTTGGATGGATTTTTATACCCGCATTCAACTCTGTACCTTAAATAAACAACTTAAATTAAGCACCTTAGATGAATACGGGCGGTTTTTTTATAATTTTTTACTTTTTATCAAAGCTTTGATGTTATCAGAGCTTATCGCGGCGTCTTATGCGCCGCGTTTTTTAAAACTTAATGATTAAGCGCCGCGTTTTTCTAACATAGCAACAGCCGGTAATTCTTTACCTTCGAGGAACTCGAGGAAAGCACCGCCGCCAGTCGAAATGTAAGACACTTTATCGGCAATACCGTACTTATCAACCGCAGCCAAAGTGTCACCACCGCCTGCGATAGAGAACGCTTTTGAATCAGCAATCGCTTGGGCGATACGCTTAGTACCTTCACCGAATTGGTCGAATTCGAACACGCCCACAGGGCCGTTCCACACGATAGTACCAGCAGATTCGATGATTTTAGCCAGTGCTTCAGCGCTATCTGGACCAATATCGAAAATCATTTCGCCATCAGCGACTTCGCTAACCGATTTTAACGTCGCTGTCGCAGTTGGGCTAAACTCGCCCGCAACGACCACATCAGTCGGCACAGGAATATCGGCGCCACGGCTCTTAGCATTAGCCACTAAACGCTTAGCTTCGTCGATCAAATCCGCTTCATACAGCGATTTACCGACATTGTAGCCCGCCGCCGCAATGAAAGTATTGGCAATACCGCCGCCAACCACTAACTGATCGACTATGCCTGAAAGACTTTCTAGCACGGTCAGCTTAGTCGACACTTTAGAGCCACCGACAATCGCCACCATTGGACGCGCAGGATTATCTAATGCCTTGCCTAAGGCATCTAATTCTTGCGCCAGTAATGGACCGGCACAGGCGATTGGGGCAAACATGCCCACGCCATGGGTCGATGCTTGGGCACGATGTGCAGTACCGAAGGCGTCCATCACATAGACATCACACAGCGCCGCCATTTTTTTCGATAAGGCTTCGTTGTTCTTACCTTCACCCACGTTGAAACGCACGTTTTCGAACACAACCACTTCACCCATGGCAACGTCAACGCCATCTAAATAGTCGGTCGCTAAACGCACAGGACAAGACAGGGCTTTTGCCAAATAATCGACCACAGGTTGCATAGAATATTCAGCATTGTATTCGCCTTCGGTCGGACGACCTAAATGCGACATCACCATCACAGCCGCACCTTTTTCAAGGGCCAACTCGATAGTCGGTAGAGAGGCGCGCAGACGTGCATCACTGGTGACGACGCCATTGCTGACAGGGACATTGAGATCTTCGCGGATAAGCACGCGCTTACCTTGTAGATCCAGATCTGACATATTGATAATTGCCATGGTAACGCTTCCTTTTATAATCAAAAAACAAACTGTTTCACACTATAGCCGGTATGAATTGACTGCCGCTCGGCGCTCGACATCCCGTCGAATTGGCATAAATTCAGTGACCCACAAGTGAATAATCTACTTTTATCAGCCTCGCTTGGCCGCGATCATCGCCAAACTCGTATCTAACATACGATTGGCAAAACCCCACTCGTTATCGCACCACAGGAGTAACTTCACCAACTGACCGGCGCTCACGCGGGTCTGGGTACCATCGACAATACTGGAGCGCGGATCATGGTTGAAATCACATGAGACTAAGGGCTCATCAGTATAGCCTAAGATGCCGTTAAATCGCCCATTGGCGGCTGATTCAAGCACCTGATTGACTGTGGCAATATCGACGGTTTTTTCTAAGGTCACGGACAAATCGATGGCGGTCACGTTGATGGTGGGCACGCGCACCGAAATCGCTTCAAACTTATTTTTCATGTGCGGCAAGATCCGCTCTATGCCGCGGGCAAGTTTAGTGTCGACAGGGATAATCGATTGGCCAGCGGCGCGGGTACGACGCAAATCATCATGGTAAGCATCAATCACTTGCTGATCGTTCATCGCCGAATGGATAGTGGTAATGGCACCGCTTTTAACGCCAAAGTGGCGATCGAGCACATCGATCACTGGCACGATACAGTTTGTGGTGCAAGAAGCGTTGGACACCACAGTGTGTTCGGCGCGGAGTAAATCGTGGTTTACACCATAGACAATCGTGCCATCGACATCAGCAGAGGATGGATGACTTATCAGCACTTGTTTAGCGCCGGCGTGAATATGGGCTTCGCAGCTTTGACGATCGACTAATACGCCTGTGGCTTCATAGACAATATCTATGTCCATCTCGTGCCAAGGGAGTTTTGCCGGATCGGGCTCGTGGAGGATTTTTATCGCATCGTCGCCAATCAGCATATGATCATCAACAAGCTTCACTTTATGCGCAAACCGACCGTGGGTGGTGTCGTACTGGGTCAGATGAATAATGGCTTCAGGTTTAGCTAATTCATTAATCGCGACAATCTGCATTTGCTGCCGTTTTCCAGACTCATATAAAGCTCGGAGAATAGAGCGGCCGATACGGCCATAACCATTGATAGCGACTCGGATCATTGAGGTCTCAATTTCCTCTTAATACAAAAACGGCCTGCAAACGATTGCAGGCCGCATTATACAGATTAACACTTAAAAAGTTTAACCTTTTGTATTGAATCTAATCCCTTGAGCGATTAGCCCAATGATTTTGCAGCATTCAGCACATTTTCAACGGTGAAACCGAAGTGATTCAATAGCACGTTACCCGGCGCAGACTCACCAAATGTGGTCATGCCCACAACTGTGCCTTCAAACCCGACGTACTTGTACCAGAAATCGGTATGCGCCGCTTCAATAGCCACACGTTTAGTCACTGCACGTGGTAATACAGATTCTTTATACGCGGCATCTTGCTTATCGAACTCAGTTGTCGATGGCATAGAAACTACGCGAACGTGTTTACCTTGCTCAGTTAGTGCAGCGGCTGCATCCATTGCCAATTGTACTTCGCTACCAGTTGCGATCAGGATCAGCTCTGGTGTACCCGCACAGTCTTGCAGTACATAAGCACCTTTAGCCACATTAGCTAATTGCTCAGCGGTACGCGCTTGCGCTTTCAGGTTTTGACGGCTGAAGATCAGTGACGTAGGTGCATTACGGCGCTCAATCGCAGCTTTCCAAGAAACTGCCGTTTCTGCCGCATCACATGGACGCCATACGGCCATATTTGGCGTCATACGCAGGTTAGCTAATTGCTCAACTGGCTGATGCGTTGGGCCATCTTCACCTTGACCGATAGAGTCATGGGTATAAACGAAGATGTTTTGAATGCCCATCAGCGCCGACATACGAACTGCGTTACGAGCATATTCCATGAACATCATGAAAGTTGCGCCGTAATTGATGAAACCACCATGCAGCGAAGCACCGTTCATAATGCCGCTCATGCCGAATTCACGCACGCCGTAGTAAATGTAGTTACCAGCTGGATCGTCTTGAATACCTTTAGAACCTGACCACAGTGTCAAGTTAGAACCCGCTAAGTCAGCAGAGCCGCCTAACAGTTCAGGCAACATAGCGCCAAATGCACCGATAGCATTTTGTGAGGCTTTACGGCTCGCAATGCCTTCGGCTTTGTCCTGTGATGCTTGTACGAATGCCTGCGCTTTTTCTTCGAAATCAGCCGGTAATTCACCTTTCAGAACGCGACGCTCATATTCAGCAGCCAGTTCTGGGTGAGCAGCGCGATATGCTGCAAACTTCTCGTTCCACGCTGCTTCACGGGCCGCACCGGCTTCTTTGGCATCCCAACCGGCATAAACGTCAGCAGGGATTTCAAATGGTGCATGTGGCCAGCCAAGGAATTCACGGGCGGCTGCGATTTCTGCATCGCCTAGTGGCGCGCCGTGACAATCGTGGCTGCCAGATTTGTTGGGTGAACCAAAACCGATAATGGTTTTGCAGCAAATCATGGTTGGTTTATCGGTAACGGCTTTAGCCGCTTCGATAGCAGCACGGATTGCCGCGCTATCGTGACCGTCAACACCGGCAATCACATGCCAGCCGTAAGCTTCAAAACGTTTTGGCGTATCATCGGTGAACCAGCCTTCAACATGGCCATCGATAGAAATACCGTTGTCATCCCAAAATGCGACCAGTTTACCTAAACCTAAAGTACCGGCTAATGAACAGGCTTCGTGGGAAATGCCTTCCATCAAACAGCCATCGCCGAGGAAGCAGTAAGTGTAGTGATCAACGATATCGTGACCATCACGGTTAAACTGTGCCGCTAAGGTTTTCTCAGCAATCGCCATACCGACAGCGTTGCTGATGCCCGCACCGAGTGGACCCGTTGTGGTTTCAACACCTGGGGTGTAACCGTATTCTGGGTGACCCGGGGTTTTAGAATGCAATTGACGGAACTGTTTTAGCTCTTCAATTGGTAATTCATAACCAGTCAGGTGAAGTAAAGAGTAAATCAGCATTGAACCGTGACCGTTAGAGAGGATAAAACGATCTCTATCTACCCATTTCGGATTGTTCGGGTTGTGCTTAAGGAAATCATTCCACAGCACTTCAGCAATATCTGCCATACCCATTGGGGCGCCGGGATGGCCTGAATTTGCTTTTTGAACTGCATCCATACTTAACGCACGGATTGCGTTTGCGAGTACTTTACGGGAAGACATGCTCTCTCCTGCTTGTTTGTGGGGTCTAGCGGGCAATTTGGATGCATATTTTCCCCTACATGCCAGTGTGACGCAAACTAAAATTACCATTCACTCAGCAAAAGATGGCCGAATATATACCCAAACAACCTGAAGATGCAGGATTCAGGTCGCTTGGGTATACAAGTCGCAGAAACAAGCCAGTCACTTTGCTCGCGTTTACTTGAGAGGGCATAGCAAGGATCACTTGTAATGGAGAAATAAATTTCTCAAAAACATAGCAAACTTAATACTATGAAATATAAGAAAAATAACCTATTTATGACTGAGCGTAGTCGTTTTCAGGTCACAATCTGAGAGGATTTTTTATTATCGGGGGTGATCGGCAATCGGATTTAAACTAAAATAGCCGTCTAGATGTAGATGCTTCTACACGTTTGAATGCTAACGACGAGATTTTCCTACTATGGCAAAGCACTTGTTTACTTCTGAGTCGGTCTCAGAAGGTCATCCCGATAAGATTGCAGATCAGATTTCTGATGCTGTGCTAGATGCAATTCTGGCTCAAGATCCAAAAGCACGCGTAGCGTGTGAAACTTATGTCAAAACCGGCATGGTATTAGTAGGTGGTGAAGTAACTACCTCTGCCTGGGTTGATATTGAAGAAATCACCCGTAAAACGGTGCGTGAAATTGGTTATACCCATTCAGATATGGGGTTTGATGCAGACTCGTGCGCAGTATTAAACGCCATTGGTAAGCAATCACCCGACATTAATCAAGGTGTAGACCGCGCAGACCCTGCAGAGCAAGGTGCTGGCGATCAAGGGTTAATGTTTGGCTATGCTAACAACGAAACCGACATTCTGATGCCTGCACCTATCACCTATGCTCACGCATTAGTGAAACGTCAGTCTGAAGTGCGTAAAAATGGCACGCTACCTTGGTTACGCCCAGATGCGAAAAGCCAAGTCACTTTTGCCTATGATGATGGCAAAATTGTCGGTATCGATGCAGTTGTGTTATCGACTCAGCACAGAGATGACGTTTCACAAGCCGACTTAATTGAAGGTGTGATGGAAACCATCATCAAGCCAGTGTTACCGGCTCAATGGTTAAACAAAGATACTAAGTTCTTTATCAACCCAACTGGCCGTTTTGTTATCGGTGGTCCAGTAGGCGATTGCGGCTTAACGGGTCGTAAGATCATCGTTGACACCTACGGCGGCATGGCCCGTCATGGTGGTGGCGCATTCTCTGGTAAAGATCCATCAAAAGTGGACCGTAGCGCAGCATACGCTGCCCGTTATGTGGCAAAAAACATAGTTGCAGCAGGTCTTGCTGATCGCTGTGAAATCCAAGTGTCTTACGCTATTGGTGTGGCAGAGCCGACCTCTATCAGCATCGAGACCTTCGGTACCGGTAAAGTATCTGAAGAAGTGCTGATCAAGTTAGTACGTCAACACTTTGAACTGCGCCCGTACGGTTTAACGGCCATGCTAGATTTAGCACGTCCAATTTATCAAGCGACCGCCGCTTATGGCCACTTTGGTCGCAGTGAATTCCCATGGGAAGCGACTGATAAAGCCGAAATATTGCGCGCTGACGCGGGTCTATAGTCTTAATTCATTTCAATTTTTACACTTAAGACCCATAAAAAACCGCTACCCAGCGGTTTTTTTATGTCTGACATTTAGTTAGATTACAAATATGGCAAAATAAAAGCAGCATATACACAGACCATTAGAGTGCAAAGACCATGACCGATAACGCCATCTTATTACAGCAACTTCAATCTTGTGCATGGGCAGCCAACGTAGGTCAGCCAGAGGAAACAGCAAAGACATACGGTACATTAGAGGAGATCGCCGCTTTTCTTGAATCCGATCCTGAAGCCTTTTTTGAAACACCTTACGAAATCCACTATGAAAGCCTGTGTGTAACTGATCATGACTTGGCTAATTCGTTAAAAACAAAGGCAGTAATAAATGATGTGCATACTTGGATTTCTGACAACGAAGTCGATGAAATTTCTAAGTCAGCTTACCTCTCTACTTGGAAAATTATTCCCGTTGCAGAAATATGCGCGCTGACATCCGATGACGCTAATACGCTCGCAACACTGCTCCTAGCTGACGTTAAACTTTCAGCCTTTACGAGTGAACGCCTATCTTGGTATCTCTGTGGAAGAATACCCTTTGGTTATATTGGTACTTATCCAAACGGACAATGGCTGATTCTGTAGGCTTATACGCTAGCACCTTTAATTTTTCTGACTTCATCTAGGGTCTATTGAGCTTTCGAGAATGATTTTTAGAGAGCATGCCAAGATTGATACTAACCAATGCACGCAGGGAAACGCTATTTCATTTAATGAACAGCACAGGCCGTGTTTATGATAAACCTGAACATAGATAAACATTTGAAGGCATTCTTTACCGCCTTCTAGCAGGCCCCCCTTAGCAAGATTGACCCAAAGAGTTGGGCCATTGGAGTACGGTTTTTAGAGGGTTTCATTTATGATCTAAAAAGACATTCAGGCCTATTTACTCAAAGCTTTAGTGAAAATGGCCGACACGGAATGGGTCTTTATTGATGGCTCGATAGTGCGGACTCACCAGCACAGTGCAGGTGCACTGAGTAATGAGAGTTACCCTATTGTTTAATTGATAGTGGATACCTTTATCAAACGGGTAACTCTCAGTTTTATCTATCGCCCATGAATATCAAATAATGGCTAATGCACAGGGTATTCGTTTAGAAACGTACATTCATACCAACCCAGAAGTTACGGGCCTTATCTTTGTTATTAAAATCATCAACGTAAGATGCTGTGTATCCGTTTTGGCCATTATCGTCAGAGACACAAGTCGTGCTAGTGTCACTACATTCGGTGAAGACAATATCGTATGAAGTAAAATCTTTATCAAACAAGTTATTTACTCGCATGTTGAAGGTGACAAACTCACTCGCCTGATAAGAACCACCAAGATGGAACACGTTATAACCCTTATAGTAAAGTGCAGCATCATTAATGATATCCCAAGAGCGATAACGTTTAGCACGGTATTCTGAGGTCAAGAATACGTTAAATGAGTCGGTCAACTCCCATTTTAATGTCGCGTTTGCCATATGCTTGGCACTGTTGCCGAGTGGACGGCCTTGCTCTGCACCGCTTTTCTGCTCGCTATCTGTGTAGGTATAATTAGCATTTAACGTTAAGGCATCTAGAATTTCCCAACGTCCCGCGAGCTCAGCTCCTTGAATAGTAACTTTATCTATGTTGACTGTTTTGCTACTGACTGCATAACCTAAATCAGCATATTCACCCGCATCGGAACATTCTATGCTCGTACCTTTACCACAGGGTTGTGAAGCAATCTTATCGTCAAAGTCATTTTTAAAGATAGTGACGTTAAAATTATGGCCATCTGGATGAGACCAATACAGGGCGACTTCGCTGGACACACTGGTTTCAGCTTCGAGATCTGGGTTACCAAATTGCGGTGAGGTTCCTTGGCCACCAAAGCCAACGACACCATCATACAATTGTGTGGTTTTAGGTGTTTTAAAACCTGTGCTCACCCCACCCTTTACAGTCCACTCATTATTAATGGTGTAAACGCCGTATAGACGTGGGCTGAGTTGATTGCCAAATATTTCATGATCATCATGACGTAAACCCGCAGTAACAGATAAATCAGAAGTCATGCTCCATGTATCTTCAGCAAAAACAGACCACATATTATGTTCTTGTACTGCGCCCGGCGTACCTTCTTCCATACCAAATACACCGTCTTTCAACTCACCACGAATCACCTGCGCACCCGTCACTGCGACATGATTTCCTGCAGCTTCAAATGGAATATCGAGTTTCATATCAAGCGTATATTGATTACTTGCCATTTCGCGTTTAGGTCTAGGCAGGAAAGTGGATTCAGCAATCGCTTTACGTTCGGCTTCAGTCATGCCGGTGTAATCCCCTTTACCATCAATCATCTGCAGTAGTAATACTCGCTCAGCAGTGGTAAATGGCAGTGTGCGGCCATTATTTTGTGTGTCTACATAGGATAGTGACACAAAGCTTGTACCAAAATCCCAAGCACCTTCATGGGTTAATGCCCAAGCATCACGGGTAAATTTTTGAGTCTCGCTGTAACCCGCTCGCGGATTTGAGCGTCTTGCCCATTCACCACCGCTGGCTAGACAAGCAGCCTCACGGGAACCTACGCCGCCTTTACAGAAGTTACTGGCAATCCAGAGACTATCGATATTATCAACAGTACCAAGCGGATACTCGCGTTCACCGTTATCATTGATCAGTGGTGTATTATCATAATCTTGAGATGAGGAATCTAAATCAAACCAAATTTTGTGATGTTCATTTAACGTCCAACTTAAACTACCACCTAACATATGATTTTCGTTATCGACGGTTTTACCGCCACCACCAAAACCGAGTGAACGAGTGCGTACTTCTCCATTAGGATAATCTACTGGTGCGTACTCTGGTGTAGACCCCATTCGATCATAGATACTGCCATGAATAGATAACCCAAGAACGCCTTTAATGAGGGGACCCATCACGCTGAAATCGGTAGTGATATCTTCACCATAGGCATCATTGGTTTGATGAGTTCGGCTGTGAGTGATAGAGCCAGACCATTCGTCGCCCACTTTTTTAGTGATGATGTTCACCACACCACCTAGAGCATCTGCACCGTATAACGTTGATGCTGGCCCACGAATAACTTCAATTCGATCAATAGCATCAAGTGGTGGTACATGACCAAATTGATTGCCACCAAAACTGTTTGGATAAATATCACCATGGTTATTCTGACGCTTACCATCGACAAGGATTAAGGTATAGTCAGATCCCATACCGCGTAGACTGATGGTACCTTGCCCTGTTTTATCACGGGTTTCACCAATATCAACCCCTTCCAAGTCACGCACTGCATCTAGGAGAGTGGTATAAGGTTTTATCATCAAATCTTCTTGGGTGATAACAGAAATACTGGCTGGTGCATCAACCAATTTCTGTTCATATCCAGAGGCAGTAACAACCATAACTTCCATTTTTCTGTCGGGAGCCTCTTCGGCTTGGACAAAATTACCCGCAAATACAGCGGTAATGGCAACTGCCAAGCAAGTTTGACGAAATAACATAAACCTCTCCTGTTTAGTAAACTTAGTTTACAAATGTAACCTATAAATGATTTCGCGAATGATAATGATTAACATTAGTGAGATCAATCAAAAGTTGAATACAACAGAAATAACATTTACGTTTATAAAGTAATCACATTCCAGAAAGAGTTTTTGACATGAACTTTGAAGTTATGAGTGAAGAAAATACCGCGATTGTGGATGCGCTGATAGACTGCGTTCGGCAATATAATGCTGGGCTGCTGGGCTCTTAGGACCCGAGAAATCAGTGCCTTTGACTGTCATAGCACGCGATGAAACTGGCAAGTTGATTGGTGGTGTGGGTGGACGGACTATCTATAAAAAACTTCTTAATCAATGTTGTCTGGGTTGATGACCAAACCAGAGGTACAGGGCTTGGGTGCAAACTCATGGCGCTTGCCGAAGCTGAGACGAAGCAACGGGGTTGCTTGGTCGCTCAAGTGAATACCTTATCGATTCAAGCCCCTGTATTTTATGAAAAACAAGGGTTTGAGATCATAGGTACAGTCACCACTACCCCTCAGCGCATCTTTCTGATGAAGAAGTATTGATCAAAAAAGCGATTGAGAAACTGGCTGAATAAGCGCACTTAGCAATGGTCGAAATGGGCGTTTTGCATGCACAGTAGACCAATCTGCTCTTGGGATAAAATGGCGCACTCTAGCGCCTTTTTCGTATTCGTGCGGCTGACTTGCGCATCGCTCAGTTGCGTTATCGTCGCAGAATAGGCATTGGTTCGGCCACAATCGAGCCAAATGTTCCCCACTTGTACCCAATAATGCTGCGCTTGCCCTGAATCGGAAACAAACTCGACTTCAAATCCCCTCGCCTCATATTCATGGTGAGCGCACTCAGATAGGACCAATCTCAAGTTGTCCCAAGCCGATAAATTGACTTCGGCATAGGCCGTTAATAGTGACTCAACAAATTGTACTTTCATGTATTTATCTCCGTTATTTAACCTGAACTCAGGTTATTTACACAGTAGAGATTGAATCCTTAATTTCTATCGTCGAACAACTAAGCTTGGGTCTTTGCCGCCATTAAATAATAATCCCTTGCCGAAACGGTGAAAAAATCCACCACCTGCATGTGCGCTTTACCAGAGTGAGCGGCAAAGGAACGTTCATTATCTTCAGCAATAAAGGTCAGCATATAGCTAAAATGCGGAGCAACTTGGCGACGAATTTCACGGACTAATGCCTCGAAAATCCCTTGCCCACGGTAGGCTTGCTGCACCCAAATCGGCCCGTATTGGCAAGAATTGGCCTTAGTTAATTTAGGTCCATCCCAATCGAGTTGCCCCAAACGATTCAACAAAGTGCGGTAAATGGGCCAATGTTCGAAAAATCCCCAACGGCCTGCAATCACATAACCGACGATCTGCTGCTCAACCAGTGCCACTACAATCCAATGGTGCAGCACTAATTCGCTCAGTTCACCGTGGGAAAAAGCTTGCCCTTGTAACCCCATACTGGCGGAAGCTAATTCATCATTAAGATGTTTTTTCTCTAGCATCGCTAAGAAATCAACATCTTGAGGTAAGGCTAGTCTAATTTTCACAGTATTCTCACAGCATTATTTCGGCTTTGGGCCCAATTTCAGCCCGCCAGTATACTCGGTTGGGTTAATAGGCACAGCTAGAACAGGGTATTATTTAGGGCTTTGATTTGCTAAATATCCTTTTATTTCGCAAACTTAATGGATATTTAGCCATAGTTAGGCGTTTGTATGTTGCCCGAAACCATTAATCCCAACTTGAGTTTACTTGATAGCGACAATCAACAAGTGAATCTCACTCGCTGGATGCACCAATGTGAGCTCATCAAAAGCTATTACAACGCTAACACGGTTTTTATATTCCAAAAAATCAGTGCCGGGTTTGAGATCATTGTCAGCGCAATCACTGAAACACCACAATTTACCGCGGGCACTTTATATCCACCAGCACTCGAACTCTTCAAACAGATACAAAACAGCCAACCTGATGGTTTATATCAAAACCTCGGCAGCTTTATGTTAGAAGATTTACCAAGGGATTTTGATGGTATTCAGCATATTCTCTCACGTCCTATCGCTTGGCCGGATGGTAGCCAATTTGGTGCCCTGTGTGTACTCAACCCGCATATAACAGAGCCACTAGTCAATGCCGCTATGCTCGAACCATTTCAGATTTTACTGCAACAGGAATTATCTCTGCTGTGTCAGAACCATAGAATTGAATCCCTTTCGATGCGCGATCAAGAAACCGGTATGCTCAACCATTATGGCTTCTTGATGATGGCGCCAAGACAGCTCAATTTAGGCCGCCGCTTTGGCGCCCATGCAGGTATCATCTTCTTTGAATTACTGAGCACGGATAACACACCAATACCACTCGAAAATAATCACCACAGACTGTTAGGCAAGTTAATCCAAGATACGATAAGAACCGCTGACGTTGCCGCCCATTACAACAGCACTCAATTTGTGGTACTTGCTTTTGTGGATGGTGAACGGGATGTTCTACATATTATGAAGCGAGTAGAAAAGCAGCTAGAACAACAAAACCATCAGCTAAAACTCGATGTGAGTTACAGTTTTTTTACCCCAGAATCCAGCGCCAAACTTGCACCTATGATGGAACTCGCACGGGGTAAACTTGATTCAATGCGCCCACCTGTACCCCAAGCCGCAGACACGCCAGTAGAACCCGCCATTGACTCAAGCTTGTACGATAATCCCGCCGCAGATTCGGCAGAGCTTTGATTTAATGAAATTTAGGCTTAATTAGGCAGTACAAAATTACTTGGAATGCTCATCTTGGCGCTTCGCCCATTGGATAAACAGCACCACAGGATAGGGCGACATTAAGACCAACCCTAAACCAATCAGACTTGAGATCAATAACATGCCGCTTATCTCTAGACTCCATTGCGTCAACATATAAAACCCAAGTCCACAAACTAGCATCAATACACCTAACCAATGTAAAAACTTCAACAAATTCAGAGTACTTTTAAATGAGCCTGTCATATAAACCCCTTTAGATCTTACGAAAAACTTGTCACACTATGGCCATAATCATGGAAAAAGGAACCGCAACGATGTTAAAACAAACATTCATCTTAGGTGCATTACTCTTAGGCATCACCGCCTGCCAAAGTGCCGATATAGCCCCAAATGATACCATTCCATTAGAAGGCCGCTGGCACATTGAAATGGTCCAAGGCCAACCGACTATCGATTACAGCCCAGCGCAAATCACCTTTGAGGCCGAAGGTAAATTACATGGCAACAACAGCTGCAATAACTTTTTCGGTCAATATACTCAGCAAGGCGAAGAGCTTAAGCTATCTCCTGCCGGTAGCACAATGAAAGCCTGTGTGGATGCCCTAATGCAGCAAGAGCACAAAGTGATGCAAGCTATGCCATTAGTTACCAAAGCAAAATTAGTGCAAGGCCGACTTACCTTACTTAACAGCGACGACAAGCCAGTGTTAGTGTTAAGCCAAATGAAGTAACCATAAAACTTGTCAGCATAAAAAAACCGCCAATGGCTAATGCCGTTCACTTAAGAGTGAACGGCATTTTTCTTTGGTCTAACCGGGAACTTGTTTTTGCTCATTTTAAGAACTCGTGGATATGCCCTTTCCCGTTTACCATCCAGCTTAAATTGCCGTGCATTTCGTTCTATATCCAATACGTCTCTCGGGACATTCCCCGGTGTTTGTGATGACAGTTGTGTCAACTTGAAGATGATATAACTCGCCGCATCTCGAAAACTCAGTTGATTGGGGTGGACCGATG